>JBBTJN010000083.1:0-11820 GCA_038059415.1 Elusimicrobiota bacterium
AGAAATGTCCTGTAGTTAAGCCGCATAGAAATGTCCGGTTTTCCGTTGTCGTTGTGTCGTGTTTTAATCCGGTTTCCTTTCGTTGTTGTGGCCGTTGCCGTTAGGACGATATCCCGTCCAGTAGAATTGAGACGTTCTTTGGTCGTTTGATCTGTTGACGTTTCTACCTCCACAGATCGGCGTTAGACTAGAGGAGGAAGGAATGAAAACGAAGAAGTCGTTAAAGAGGCAGTGGGCTGTTTCGGAGAAGTTGGAAATCGTGCAAGCGAGGCAGAGCGGTTTGACGTTGGACGAGGTGAAGTCGCTGTACGGAGTTTCTGGGACAGCGGTTTCCGATTGGACGACGAAGTATGAGAAGGGCGGAATTGCCGGGCTGGAAACGCAGCCGACGGGAGGCGCCGCGCATACGCGGAGCCGGCGAGTCGAGGCCGCCGAGCAGTTGGTCGACGGGATCAAGGGTGCCGATCCGGACGCCGGCGTCGGGAAGGTTCAGGGCGAATTATCACGACATGGCTTCCTGAGCCTGGCGCGCGAGACGGTGCGGCGGTTGCTGCGGGGAAAGGGGCACGGTCCGATCCTGGGGCGAAGCCGACGAAAAAATAAGCCGGCGAAGGTTCGGCACTTCGAGCGGGCGCTGCCCAACGAGCTGTGGCAGACGGACATCATGAGCTTCATGATCAAGGGGCAGTATCGCGTGTACGTGATCGGGTTCATGGACGACCACAGCCGATTCATCGTCGGGTGGGGGCTGTACCGCTTCCAGACGGCGGCGAACGTGCAGGAGGTCTTTCGAGCGGCGATCGAGAAGCACGGGATGCCGAAGGAAGTTCTGTCGGATAACGTTGCTGCGCGGCCTATGTCAGATCACGGCGCGGAGCGACACGATGAAGAGGACGGCCGGGGCGTTCCACATCAAGCTCGCGTCCGCGGCGCTGTGCGCCGCCGTGGGCGCTGTCCTCGCCCTGCAGTGCCGCTACGACCTGAGACGGGAGCGCGCCGAGATCCTGCGCCGCCTCGACAACCTGGCCGTGCATCAGTCGCAGATGGTCGAGCACTGGGTCGAGAACGGGCGCATCGACCTGCGCGCCTTGCTCGCGCTCCCGCGCACGGACGGCGTGCCGTTGACGGCCTACCGGAGCGTCCTCAAGCGCGGCGACTACGTCTGGATCCAGTACGTCGACCGCGCCGGCCGCCGCGTCGCGGGCGCGTTCCGCGAAGCGGGGCCCCAGACCCTGCCCGACGCCCGCTCCGTGGCGGCCGCCTTGAGGAGCCCGGGCGGGACCATGACCGTCTCCGAGGACGCCGAGAAGTCGCGGCCGGTCGTCGATCTCGCCCTGCCGGACCGCGGCGGCGGGCAGGCCGCCGGAGCCCTCTTCCTGCGCCTGGATCCGCGGGCCGAGCTGTTCCCCGCCCTGGAGTCGGCGCAGGCCTTCAGCGCGACCGCCGACACCTTGCTCGCCCGCCGCGACGGCGACGAGATCGTGTATCTGACCGCTCGTCGCGGTCGTCCCGGCCCGCTGATGCGCCTGCCGGTCTCTTCGCCGCGCCGGGTCGCGGCGAAGGCGTTCCGCGGCGAGGCTCTCGACGGCACCGAGGTCGACTACCGCGGCCGGCGCATCTTGGCCGCCGGGCGCCGCGTCTCCGGGACCGATTGGATACTGATCGCCAGGGTCGAGGCCGCCGAGGTCTCCTCTCCGATCCTGCGCCGGGCCCTCCTGCAGGGAGCGATCCTCGTCGGCCTCCTCCTTCTCGCGACCGCCGCCTTTCTGGGGTTCTACCGCCGCCGGGAGGTCCTGCGCCAGGAGGCTGAGTTCGCGTCCAAGCGCGAGATCCTCGAGAAGACGCGCGTCCTCGACGCCTTCTTCCGGCATTCGCTGACGCCGATGGTGTTTCTCGACCGCGACTTCCATTACCTGCGCGTCAACGAGGCCTACGCGAAGGCCTGCGGGAAGCGGGTCGAGGACTTCCACGGACGCAGCTATTTCGATCTCTACCCTCACGCCGAGAATGAGGAAATCTTCCGGCAGGTCGTGAGGACCAAGACTCCGCACCGCGCCGCCGTCAAGCCCTTCGAGTTCCCGGACCACCCCGAGTGGGGGACGACCTACTGGGACTGGACCTTGGTCCCGCTCCTCGACTTGGCCGGGGAGGTCGGCTCGCTCGTCTTCTCGCTGGAGAACGTCAGCGAGAGAGTGCGGGCCGAGGAGGAGCACGCGCGGCTGGCCGCGATGGTCGAGAACTCCGACGACGCGATCATCGGCAAGACCCTCGACGGGGTCATCACGAGCTGGAACGAGGGAGCGCACAGGCTCTACGGGTGGACGGCCGCCGAGGCCCTCGGCGGGCGCGAGGCGAGGCTGTTCCCCCCCGGGGCGCCGGACGACTCCCCCGATATTCTCTCGAAGATCCGCCGCGGCGAGCACATCGCGCCCTACGAGACGAACCGCCACCGCAAGGACGACCGCGTGATGCGCGTCTCGCTGACGGTCTCGCCGATGAAGAACTCCTCGGGCGCCGTCGTCGGGTCCTCCGCCTCCGCGCGGGACGTCACCCCGCGCTGGGAGGCCGAGCGCAAACTCGCCGAAAGCGAGGCGGGCCTGAAGAGCGCCCAGGCCGTGGCCCGCCTGGGCAGCTGGACCCTCGACGCGGCCACGGGCGCGTTGAGCTGCTCCGAGGAGGTTTACCGCCTGTTCGGCCTGCCGGCCGGCGAGCCCATGACGATGGCGCGATTTCTGGATGCCATCCCCGCCGAAGAGCGCGCGCCCGTGAGCGCCGCGTGGGAGGCCGCGCTGAAGGGGACGGCGTTCAACGTCGAGCATCGCATCGCCGCGAACGGCGGCTTCAAATGGGTGCGCGAGCTCGCCGAGATCTCCATTGACGCGTCGGGACGCGCCGTGCGGGGCGTCGGCACGGTCCAGGACATCACTGAGCTCAAGCGCCTTCAAGAGCAGATTCTGCACGCGCAGAAGATGGAGAGCGTCGGCGTGCTCGCGGGCGGGGTCGCGCACGACTTCAACAACATCCTGATGACGATCCTGGGCAACTGCGGCTTCCTGCTGTCGAGCCTAGCGACGACGGACCCGCGGCGCGCGGACGTCGAGGACATCAAGACGGCGGGAGAGCGCGCGGCGGCGCTCACGCGCCAGTTGCTGATCTTCAGCCGCAAGCAGAAGACCGCGACCGTCGTCGTCGACCTCAACGAGCTGATCCGCAATCTCCAGAAGATGCTTCCGCACATCGTCGGCGAGGACGTCAAGCTCGAGACGGCGCTTTGGCCGCAGGCGGTCCCGGTGCTCGCGGACCCGGGACAGCTCGAGCAGGTGATCATGAATCTCGCGGTCAACGCGCGCTACGCGATGCCGCGCGGCGGCCGGCTGAGCCTGCGCACCTCGCGGACGACGCCGGGCGAGGCGTGCCACCGGGACTGCGCGGCGGGGGAGAAGGGCTGCGCCCGTCTCGAGGTTTCGGACACGGGCGACGGCATGACGCCCGAGGTCCTGGCCCACCTCTTCGAGCCCTTCTTCACGACGAAGCCGCTGGGCAAGGGGACGGGGCTCGGGCTGTCGACCGTCTACGGGATCGTGCGCTCGTTCGCAGGAGGCATCGACGCGCGCAGCGCGCCCGGACAGGGCGCGACGTTCACGATCTACCTGCCTCTCGCCGAGGCCGACGTCGCCGCGGCGGCCCCGGCGGAAACGCCCGCGGCCGAGGCGCGCGGCCGCGAGACGATCCTGCTCGTCGAGGACGACGAGATACTGCGCCGCATGAACATGCGCCTGCTCCTGGCGCACGGCTACCGCGTGCTTGCCGCGCGCGACGGCGAGGAGGCCCTCGCCCTCCTTCGCGACGGCGGGAAGGACGCCGACCTCCTGCTGACGGACGTCGTGATGCCCGGAATCGACGGGGGAGAGCTGGCGCGCGAGGCGCTGAAGCTCAAACCCGGGCTCAAGGTGATCTTCGCCTCCGGCTACGTCGAGCACGCGGCGCTCGAACGGCTGCAGACGACGAAGTACGAACTCCTGCAAAAGCCGGTGGCTCTCGACGACCTCGCGCGGAAAGTGCGCGAGGTCCTGGACCGCAAGGCCCCCGCCTAGTTTAAGGTACAATGAGCCCCGATGGAAAATAGAAAAGCGGCGGGGATCGCCCTGGCCCGGAGAATCGATGGTCTCCTGCTGTCGCCTCTGGCAGGGACGCTCCTCGCCGTCGCATTCTTTGCGTTCTTTCTCCACGCGACCAGGTACGACATCAACCGCGTCAACATAGCCGGGCGCCAGCGCATGCTTTCAGCCGAACTGCTCTCCTGGGCGGACATGGTCGCCGGCGGCCAGGATGAGGATCGGCCGGCTCTGCGGCTGCGGGTGACGGAATTCGCAGCCGCGCTCACCGCGCTGCGGCAGGGCGGGATCGTCCTGGGCTCCGTCCTCGACCCCGCCCCTGCCGAGGTCCGTCCCGCTCTGGAGGCGACGGCCGATCTTTGGCGCGGGTTGAAACCGGATCTGGATCTCATCGCGGACGCGCCGCGGGCCTCGCCGGCGTTCCGCAAGGCATACGGACGCGTCGGGCACCGCCTCTTCGACCTCAGGGATCGTTCCGATCGCGTCGTGACGGCCTGCACGGACCGAACCCGGCGCCTCCAGCGGAAGATGCTTCATGTCGCAATCGGCATCGCGGGCCTCATGGGATTGTTTTTCATCGGCGGCCGCGCGCTCGCCCGGCGTCACATCGCCGAGCCGATGAAACGGCTCATCGCCGCGCTCGAGCTTCGCCGCAAGCACGCGGAAACCATCGTCGCGAGCATGCCGGCGGGGCTCCTCGTGCTTCGCGGCGACCTGGCCGTGATCCGGGCCAACCGGACGTTCCGCGAGACGTTCGGGCTCGACGAAAGCGCCGCGGCCGGACGCCCCCTTGAAGAGGTTCTGCCCGCCGCCGGGCTTCGGGAGGCGGCCCTGAAGGTCCTCGCGACCGGACGCACGGAGCGGGGCCTTCGCCTCGAAGCGGTCGGAAGGGATGGGTTCCTCATGCCCTTGAAAGTGACCATCGCTGAAACGCATCTCGGAGAAGGAGAAGGAGAAGGAGAAGGAGAAGGAGAAGGAGAAGGAGAAGGAGAAAGACTTCTGGTGGTCGTCGAGAACGTCTTTGAGATGGAACGCCTCAAGGAGCACGCGGCCTTCTCGGAGAGCGAGCTGAAGCGGATCGAATGGATGCTGTCACCCGCGTCGACCTCCGCCGCCGGGGTCCAACCGGGGGATCCGGGCTATGGGGATCTGACCGAACTCAACCGCGACGGGATCATACTGCGGACCCTCGGCAAAGACCTGCTCGCAGACATCGCGAGCGAATACATGACCTTGCTGGGAACATCCTTCGCGATCTATGAGAAGAACGGGGATTATGCCTTCGGGATATTCAGCTCAGGATGGTGCCGCCTGCTGGACCGGGCCTCGCGGAAGCTGTGCGCCACCGATGACAACGCCGCGGCCTTGAGCTCGGGGAAGTGGCTGTGCCACGAATCCTGCTGGACGCACTGCTCGAAAGAGGCCATCGCGAAACGCGAGCCCGTGGATATCGAATGCAACGGCGGATTGCGGCTCTATTCGGAGCCGATCTTCGCCGGCGGCGAGGCCATCGGGGCCATCAACTTCGGGTATATGGGTCCGCCCAAGCACCCCGCGGCGCTGCGCCGGCTGGCCGATTCGTACGGGGTGGACCGTGAGGATCTGCTCCGGGAGGCCAACGCCTACAACTCTCGCCCCGCTTACATCATTGAGCTGGCCAAGAAGCGTCTGCGGGCTTCGGCCAGACTCATCGGGTCCTTGGTGGAGATCAAGAAGTCGGAAGAATCAGTGCGCGCAAGCGAGGCCCGCTATCGATCTTATATTGAAGCCTCAGGCCAAATTGGATGGGTGACCGACGCGAATGGATTGATTGAGGAGGATTCGCCTTCATTTAGGGCATTCAGCGGCCAGACCTATGAAGAGGCTAAAGGTTCCGGCTGGATGAAAACCCTTCATCCGGACGACCTTGAGCGCGTCCGGCAGGTATGGAGCAGCGCAATGATCACGAAAATCCCCTATGAGGTTGAAGGTCTCATGCGCCGACATGACGGGATTTATCGGCACCTCCTGACACGCGGGTTCCCCATTTTGCGGGGAGACGGAAGCGTCCGTGAATGGGTCGGAGTCTGCATCGACATAACCGAGCGCAAGTCGGCGGAAGCGGAGAAGAAGCTCGCGGAGGAAAAACTGCGGCAGTCCCAGAAGATGGAGACCGTGGGCCGGCTGGCCGGCGGCGTGGCGCACGACTTCAACAACATACTGACGGCCATCCTCGGCTACAGCGACTTCATACTCTCGAGCCTCAAGACCGAAGACCCCAACAGAGCCGACGTGCTGGAGATCAAGGCCGCCGGCGAGCGCGCGTCCGGCCTTACGAGGCAGCTTCTGGCGTTCAGCCGCAAGCAGATACTCCAGCCCCGGCTCGTGGACCTCAATGTCGTGGTCAAAGAGAACCGGAGCATGCTACGGCGGCTCATCGGCGAGGACATCGAGCTGTCGGTCCGGCCTGCGGACAAGCCCCTGATCGTCAACGCGGACCCGGGGCAGATCGAGCAGGTCGTCATGAACCTGGCCCTCAACGCCCGGGACGCCATACCCAAGGGCGGCAAGATCATCATCGAGACCTCGGCCATCGAGCTGGATGAGGCCCGCATCCACCGGCACGCCAGCATCCCCCCCGGGTCCTACGCAACGCTGGCGGTGAGCGACACCGGCGTCGGCATGAGCGCGGAGGTGCAGGCGTATCTCTTCGAGCCCTTCTTCACGACCAAGGAGCAGGGCAAGGGAACGGGACTGGGCCTTGCCACGGTCTACGGCATCGTCGCTCAGAGCGGCGGCCACATCGCGGTTTACAGCGAGGAGGGGCACGGTTCGACCTTCACGATCTACCTGCCCAAGGCCGAGGCGGGGGCCGAGAACGTCAAAGCGGCGAACGGGCGGAGCGAGCCGCCGCGGGGCTCGGGGGTGGTCCTCCTCGTGGAGGATGAGGCGTCCGTCCGCGATCTGGCGCGCCGCATACTCGCGCTCAACGGATTCACGGTCATCGCCACCGGGGACCCCCTTGAGGCGCTCGCCGTCTGCGACCGCCAGAAGGAGCCCATCCGGCTGCTTGTCACGGACATGGTCATGCCCGGGCTCAGCGGATTGGATTTGGCCCAGAAGGTGCGGGCGGCGCGGCCCGGGACCAAAGTGCTTTACATGTCGGGCTACACCGAGCACGCCGCCCTTGAGCGGGACGAGGCGGCAATCAAGGGCGCGTTCCTGCAGAAGCCCTTTGCGTCCAGGGCGCTCCTTGAGAAAGTCCATGGAATCCTAGGCGCATAGCGCTGGATGGGCCGATTTCACAGATCCGACTCCAACCCGAATCGACGAAGCGCGCTTAAAGATCGCCGAAGATCTCCGGGATCGAAGACTTCTCCGGATGTTCCTTCAAATAATCGAGAACCATCTCGAAAACAGCGGCAAGATCAAGATCTGGGGATTCGACTTTGCGTCGGCGGCGGAGCCTGATAAACGATTGGATGACCTGATAGTCGCAATCGCTGACCGCCGCTCCATCCATGGGGCCGAGCCGAGTCGATATCCTGTACGCGACGGCCACTTCCGGATGCTTGAAGCGCCAGGGGAGCTCGCTTTCATCCCATGAAGTGATGCACCCGGAGTCATAGGGGCGCTCGGAGAAGGAGTCGACGAGCAGGCGGTCCTTGATCGCCAGCAAGGTGATCGGGCGATCCGGAAGAAGCTGTAGCCGGCTGTTGAATAGGAGCGAGTTGACGATCTTCAATTCGCTGGCCGCCTGGATGTTGATTCCGCGACCCTACCTGAGCAGTTACCAATATGTTCAGAAATGTTATGTGATGAGGCGTTGTGACAGACTCCATGTTGGCTCCGAATGCAAGGTAGGGGAATAAGCCGGATTTCCGCCGCAGCCGCCCTCGTGGGCATACCGTAAGCCCCCTTCCGGGATAATTCAAGAGCCGATTTGCGTATGTGTTGACTGTCCCCATTAAATCCGATATATTTAGTCAGGATTGCACATTAGGAGGCGTGATGAACAAGATCGAGTTTCTGTTCCGCTGGACCCATGTCTGGGCGGGCATCATTTGGGCCGGGCATCTCTACTTCTTCAATTTCGTCAACCTCCAGCTCCAGGGCAAGCTGGACGACCCGACCAAGAAGCTCGTCAATCCGCAGTTGATGCCGCGGGCCCTGTGGTGGTTCCGTTGGGGCGCGATGATCACCTTCCTGTCCGGCCTGATCCTATTCGCTCAGATTTACTGTTACACCCCCGGGCTCGGCTGGGGCGCCAACATGATCCTGAAAGGCGTCGAAGGCGGCTTGTCCGATCGCGCGCGCTGGATCATGTGGGGCATGGTGTTCGGCGGGATCATGTGGTTCAACGTCTGGTTCATCATCTGGCCCGCGCAGAAAAAGCTCCTCGGCGGCACGGCCGGCGACGCGGCGCCCGCGCTGCGCACGCGCGCGGCTCTGGCGTCGCGCATCAATACCTACCTGTCGGCCCCGATGCTTGTCGGCATGCTCGGCGCCGGCCACGCGGGCATGAGCTTCAGCTATGGAGCGCTGCTGATCGCGGCGTTGCTCGGCCTGGCGATGATCAAGGCCGCATACGTGCACTCGACCTTCGTCGGACAGACGGTTTAGCCATGTCCGGCATTCAGAGCAAGCCGTACGTCATCGACGAGCAGCCCGGCCGCAAGGCCTGGTGCGTCTGCGGCGAGTCAGAGAAGCAGCCTTACTGCGACGGCGCCCACGCGCGCAAGAACACCGGGAAGTCCCCCCTCATCGTGGAGCTCGCCGAGGCCAAGAAGGTGGCCTGGTGCGGCTGCCGCGAGTCGAAGGGCAAGCCGTACTGCGACGGAACGCACCGGTCTCTGCCGCCGAAAGCTTAGAACCCGCGGCGGCTAAACCGGCCGGCTCTTGACGAGCTCCAGGAATTCTTTGCGGGTGCGCGCATCCTTCTTGAACACGCCAAGCATGCACGATGTCGTCGTCGGCGAGTGATGGCTCTCCGCGCCGCGCATCTCCATGCACAGGTGCCGGGCTTCCATGACGACGGCCACGCCCTTGGGCTTGAGCTTGGAGCCGAGCGTGTATGCGATCTCCACCGTCATGCGTTCCTGGACCTGGAGGCGCCGGGCGAAAACCTCGACGATCTTCGGGATCTTTGAGAGTCCGATAATCTTTTTATCCGGCAGGTAGGCGACATGTGCTCGGCCAAAAAACGGCAGCATGTGGTGCTCGCACATCGAGTAGAACGCGATGTCGCGCACGATCACCATCTCGTCGTAGCACTCGGTGAACAGGGCCTCGTTGATCAAGGCGTCCAGGTCCACTCGGCAGCCGCTTGTCAGATCGCGCAGCGCCATCGCGACGCGGTGCGGGGTCTTGAGGAGGCCTTCCCGCTCGGGATTCTCGCCGAGGTCGGCGAGGATATCGCGCATGTGCGACTCGATGCGCGCGATGCTCGGCTCTTTGCCCTTGGCCGGTGCGAGGGACTTGATCCGGCTCACATCGCCCCCAGCCACTCCAGCAAGGTGCGCACCGGTGAGCCCGTGGCGCCCTTCGGCGCGTAGGGCGCCGACCCTTCGCTCGTGAAGGCCGTGCCGGCGATGTCGAGATGCGCCCAGGGCTTCCCATCAACGAATTCCTGAAGAAAAAGTCCGCCGATAATGGATCCGGCCTCTCCGCGGACTTTGGAGATATTCAGCAACTCGGCGATGTTGCCCTTGATGTTCTCCTTGTAGTCTTCGACCAACGGGAGTTCCCAGAAAGCTTCATTCGAGCGCTTGCCGGCGGCCTTGATCTGGCCGATGAGTTTCGCGTCGTTGCCCATGACGGCCGCGACTTTAGAGCCGAGGGCGACGACGACAGCACCCGTGAGCGTCGCGAGATCGATGATCGCATGCGGCTCCTGCTTCGCGGCGAGGCACAGCGCGTCGGCGAGGATCAGGCGGCCCTCGGCGTCGGTGTTCCAAACCTCGATCGTCTTGCCGTTCATGGCCTTGAGCACGTCTCCGGGCTTGTAGGCGTCGGGCCCGGGCATGTTGTAGGTCGCCGCGATGATTCCGTGGACTTCAACCTTCGGCTTGAGCTCGGCGATGACCTTGAAGACGGCGAGGACGCAGGCCGCGCCCGCCATGTCGCACTTCATGTCTTCCATGGACGCCGCGGGTTTGAGCGACAGTCCGCCTGAGTCGAACATCACGCCCTTGCCGACGACGGCGACACGCTTCTTGGTCGCGGCCTTGGGCTTGTAGACCATGTGCACCATGAAGGGCGGCTGGCTCGAGCCGCGCGACACTCCGAGAAACGAGCCCATGCCCATGTCGGCGCACGCGACCTGGTCCATGACGGTGACCGTGACACCGTTGCCTTTGAGGGTCTCGGCGAGATCGGCGATGCTGCGCGGAGTCTTATCCGAGGGCGCCCGGTTGACGAGGTCGCGAGCGAAGCAGACGGCGGCGGAGTACGCCGCGGCCTTCACGCAGGCCTTCTCCAGCGCGACGCGCGAGCCGGCGTCCTGAACGACGATCGAGGCCGAGGTCAGCTTATCGGCGTCGCCCTTCTTGTACTCCTCGTATTTATAGGCGGCGAGGAGCAGGCCCTCGGCGATCGCCTGCGGATGCTCGGAGCAGAGCACGGCGACCTTCTCGCGCTTGGAGCGGATGGCGCCCAGCAACGAGCCGGCCGCGCGGCGGAAGGTCTCGGCCGTCGAGCTCTTCCTCTTGCCCAGGCCCACCGCGAAGACGCGACGGTGCTTGCCCAGGATGTCGAGATCGACCCTGCAGACTTCCTTCGTGCCCGCCTTGAAGTTCTCGTCGTGCAGCTTGGCGTTGAGCGCGACCTTGGCGGTATTTGAGAGAATCTTGGCGCCGGCCAAGCCCGCGTCCTCGTAGACGAAGACGGCCAGGTCGCGATGGTCTGACTCGAGAGTCTTGAGCGGCAGGGGCGCGACGTTCATGGGCGGTTCTCCTCGTAGATCAGATAAGGGGCGGCTAAGGCGGCGGCGATCGCTCCCGCGAGCGGGCCGACCCAGTAGATGTAGTGCATGGACCAGCGTCCCGCGGCGAGCGCGGGTCCGAAGGCGCGCGCCGGGTTCATCGCCCCGCCCGTGAGAGGCCCTGCGGTGAGCGCGCCCAACAAGGTCGCGGCGCCCACCGAGAGCGGGCCGAGGCGACGCGCTCGGCGCAGCTCGGCGGCGAAGACGGCCAAGGCGAGAAACGAGGTGGCGACGGCCTCCACGAGAGTGGCGGCGCGATAACCGATGCCGATGGGGATGCACGAGCCGAGGTAGACCGGCTCGAGCAGGAGCTCGGGGCGGCCGCCGGAGAGGACCGCGTGCAGGAACAGTCCCGCGCAGGTCGAGCCCAGCAGCTGGGCCGCGATCGCAAGGACGCCGCGTCGGGCGTCGACGCGGTGCGTGACGAGCTCGGCGATGGTGATGGCGGGGTTGAACCGCCCGACTGCGGACGGGAAGGAGTGCACGACGGTCGCGGCGGCGGCGCCGTAGGCGAGCGCGATTCCCACGGGGCCGATCTTACCCCCGGTCGCGAAGTCGAGGCAGAGCGCGCCGGCCCCCGCAAGCGTCAGCGCGAAGGTCCCGGCGAGTTCAGCGGCGAAAGCCCTCAATCCACCCACGGCTTGGAGGATACTATATCGCCCGCGTAAAGCCAAAGGGATGAAGGACGCTGCAGCTCTGACGAATCGGCGGGCCGTGACTCCGTCGAGAGGCTGGCGGTCACCT
>JBBTJN010000084.1:0-1541 GCA_038059415.1 Elusimicrobiota bacterium
TCGTGATCTTCGGCAAGAACACCTCCGACGCCGGCGCCGGCGTCGTCGGCACCCAAACGGCGGCCTGGCTCGACTGGGCGAGCGTCTCGGCGGTCAAGAAGATCGATGCGATCGACGAGAAGACCGTGACCGTCCTGCGCATGATGGAGGACGGCGTCGACACCGTGAGGCTGACGCTTCCCGCCTGCATATCCACGGTCAAGGAGATCAACGAGCCGCGCCTTCCCTCGCTCAAAGGCAAGATGGCCTCCAAGAAAGCCGTGCTCCCGAAGTGGACCGCGACCGACCTGGGCCTCCAGGCGGCCCAAGTCGGCGCCGCCGGCGCCGGCGCGATCGTGGTCAAAGCCTCCTTGCCCCCCGCCCGCCCCGCCGGCCTTAAGGTCGACGGCGCCACCGCCGCAGAAAAAGCCGCCAAACTCGTCGACATCCTCGTCGACAGGAAGCTGATCTAACATGGCCAATGGAATTCTCGTCGTCATGCTCCCCTCGCGCGGAGCGTTGTCTCCCGCCTCATTTGAACTTCTCGGCGCGGGCCAGGCTCTCGCCGCCGCACTGGGACAACCTCTCATCGCCGCCATCATCGGGGGAAACGCCGCGGCGCTCGCCTCCGACGTCGCCGCGCGAGGTTCGTCGAAGGTGCTCGTCGTCGAGCACGCCTCCTTGTCGGATTTCACGGAAGAGACCTACGCGAAGGCCGCCGCGGCCGCCGCCGAGAAAGCCGGCGCCTCGCGCGTGATCCTTCCTTCCACCATCATAGGCCGTGCGCTCGCCGCGCGCCTGGCCGTCCTCCTCAAGGCCGGCCTCGCGACAGACGTGACCGAGATCCTGCCCGACGGCAAGGTCCGCCGCGGCTACTACGGCGGGAACCTGATCGCTGAGGTCGAGTTCAAGACCAGCGTCGCCGTGCTGACGGTCGCCCCCATGACGTTTCCGCGCGCCGAACCGAAAGGCTCCGCAGCGCCCATCGAGGCCGTCGCCTTCGACCCGGGCGCGTCTCAGAGCGAGTTCATCGCCTTCAAAGAAGAGGAGTCACGAGAGATCGACCTCGGCGCCGCCGAAAAGGTGGTCGCCGGCGGCGCCGGCCTCGGCGCCGCCGACGGCTTCAAGGCCGTCTATGACCTTGCGCACGCGCTCGGCGCCGCCGTGGGCGCCAGTCGCCGCGCCGTGGACTCCGGCTGGATTGCGTATCGCCATCAGGTCGGCCTGACCGGCCGCGCGGTGCGCCCGAAGCTCTACATCGCCGTCGCAATCTCCGGTCAGATCCAGCACCTCGCAGGAATGTCCTCTTCCGGCACAATCGTCGCCATCAACACGGACAAGGACTGCCCTCTGATGCAGTTGGCCTCGATCGCGGTTCAGGGCGAGTACGCCGAGCTCCTGCCGCTGATCACCAGCGAGATCAAGCGCCGCAAAGGCGGGGCCGTCGCCGCTTAAGCTCCATCGCGCTCAATGCTGCGGCCGGTCCCCTCGGGGACCGGCCGCTTGCTTTGTACGCCAGGCATGAGGTTGTTCTAGAGGGTGAAAGTCCCTTACGGGCCGTG
>JBBTJN010000085.1:0-4872 GCA_038059415.1 Elusimicrobiota bacterium
AGGCGTTCGATGACAACGTGGTGTTCGTCGACGTCGACATGTTCGTCGAGCGCGGCGAGCGACTCATAATCATGGGACTCAACGGTGCGGGCAAAACGACGCTGCTGCGAATCCTGGCGGGTGAGGAGACCGCTGACATCGGTGAGGTGAAGCTCGGTTACAAGGCATCGCTCGGCTACTACGCCCAGGAGCACGAGCAGATCAGACCGGGAGTCACCGTGATGGATCACATCCGCAGCGTCGCTGGCGGTGTCATCGATGCGACGCTGCGGTCCGTGCTCGGCCACTTCCTGCTCGGCGACAAGATTGAACAGGATGCCGGCACGCTCTCCGGTGGAGAAAAGACCAAGCTTGCACTCGCCATGCTCGTCGTCGGCAAACACAACGTGCTGCTGCTCGACGAGCCGACGAACAACCTAGATCCTCAAGCGAAGCAGTCGTTGCTCGAAGCGCTCCACGCCTACCCGGGCACGATCATCCTGGTGAGCCACGACACCGGATTCGTCGCCGACCTCGAACCCCAGCGCGCCGTCATGATGCCCGAAGGGGAGTCGGTCTACTTCGATGAGAGTCTGCTGGATCTAGTGGCGTTGGCGTAGGAGGTCGCCGGCCCACGGCCGGCTCCGCAATTCGTCAGTCTCGCGGGTCGCGTGGACTGCGTCTCTGACAGGTTCTCGGATCGAGGTGGCCGCGTCCCTTGGCGCAATTCGTCATATCGCGACAGAGGTAACGCGCGATCCTTCCGGCGAATTGCGAATTGCGAATGGTGATGTACTACTTGGCACCACACGCCGAAGAAAGGGTGGAAGGTGGACAGGCGATGACGAGTTCACGGGAACGCGGCAGAACGCGCTCAAAGTTCCGATACCGCGTCCGAATACGCCAGAGTGCCGATTGACGGCACGGGTGTTGGCAGAGTGACTACATTCACACTTGTCACCTTGACAACTTGTCAAGTACACAAGTTGTGGTTCTCACTCAGAACCTGTTGATAACTAAAGGATTCGGAGGGGCAACCCTTCGAGGTGCGGCCGGTCGGAGTCGAACCGACAAATCCCCCGCCAGGAGGAAACCAGATCCCGGATCTGGAGCGTTTACCAGTTTCGCCACGGCCGCGACGAGAGGCCGGGAGGCCAGGGAACCCAAGTCCCTGAACCCCCCCCGAACCTCAGTTAGAAGTGGCTCTTACGGCCACTCGTCGTCGGAGTAGTAGCTCCACACGGCGAGACCTCCTTTCACTAGGAGCGGAGCGACAGGGTCGGGTTTACCTTTCCGGGGAGCCCGACCCTTCGCTTTTACTTACATGAGAGTAGTTCGCACCTCGCCCTTCTCGCGTAGGTGGATAACTCTCCACCAGTAGGCCAAAACGTCGACAAAACGCCGGGAATCTGTCGTACCGGCCAGATACCTTGCACCACATGGACACGACCCTGAACCTCGCGAGCCTCGCCCGTCACTTCTCCGATGAAGGGGCTGCGTGGTAACTGCTAGAGCGCATCCGTTGGCAGGGCAAGCCTCTCTGCCAGGCGTGCGGCTCCGATCAGGTCGGCCTTTTGGGTCAGAAGGTGCTGCGCTCGGGCAAGCCTTCCCCTCGCCGCGTGTGGCGTTGTAAGGGTTGCCGCAAGGACTTCACCGTCCTTGTCGGGACGATCTTTGAGGGAACCCATATTCCCGTGTCGAAGTGGCTGCTCGGACTGTTCCTGATGAACACCGGCAAGAACGGCGTTTCGGCGCACGAGTTGCACCGTCAGTTGGGCGTGACCCTGAAAACGGCGTGGTTCATGAGTCACCGCATCCGCTACGCGATGGGTCAGGAACCGTTGCGCTCAAAATTGGTCGGCATCGTGGAAGCCGACGAGACCTACATCGGCGGCCGTCGCCGCGGTACCCGCAGGGGTCGCCCGTCGCGTGATTCACACAAGGTCGCGGTCATGACCCTCGTTTCTCGCGACGGCGAAGCCCGTTCGCAGGTCGTGGACCGCGTAACAGGCGACCGTTTGGGGAAGGTTCTCGCGGAGCATATGGAACCCGAAGCGGTTCTCATGACCGACGAGTACTCGGCGTACAAGAAGCCCGGTCAGCAGTTCGCCGCTCACCACACCGTGAACCACGCGCAGGGCGAGTACGGGCGTGGCACCGTGACGACGAACACGGTTGAGGGCTACTTCTCGCAGTTGAAGCGGAGCATCGACGGCACTCACCATCATGTGAGTCGCCGTCACTTGCCTAAGTATCTCGGGGAGTTCGATTACCGCTACTCCACGCGCAAGATGAGCGACGGAGACCGGATGGTCGAAACGATCAAGAGGGCTGAGGGGAAGCGGCTCCGCTACTCCGACCCGTCTGAATCCGCGGTCGCCTGATCGTCGTCGTCCTGGGTCTCGTCGTCCTGGTCGTCGTCGTGGAGTCCAGAGGGGTCTACGGCGAGCAGGTCGGCTAGACGCTCCTCAAAGTCGCCTGGAAGGCGTATCGGGTCGTCGTGTCTCTTGCTCATGGTCAAATCGTAACCCTGGGGCCGACGCAAAACGGTGGCGCAGCATTCTTGACTCAGCGCGCGGCTCGCGTAGGATGAAGTCGCTTAGTAGCGAGGGGCCGGTCGTCGTGTTTTGCGGCGTCTGGCCCCTCGTGCGTTCTAACGCAAAAGCGCATGGGTCGGGACCAGCGCGCACAGCCTCGCCTGGTCACCGGTTCCGGGAGTCCCGGTGACCGCCTCTTTGACCACGGTCACAAGTAGGTCGGGCCAGAACAGCGGATCTACATACCGCGAATCGGCATGGACAATGGCCTCCAACGGAGGTAGGCCCCAGTTCCCAGCTAGGTAAACCTCAAGGTTGGTCAACGTCGCCCCCGTCATCGTGAACCGGTCAAACACCAGTTCAAGGGAGTCACTCGCTGCGAGTGGCCACTTGGCAAGGTGCCGTTCCAAGAGGCGGCGGATGGTGTAGTTGCGAAAGTAGTCGGGCTTCGGTCGGAACTTGTGCCCGAGGTATGGGCCGACATAGGTTGACTTGTTGACCACGACTACCGACGCGTATGCGTGACCCTGTTCGATCATCTCGCAAAGGGCCACGCAGGACTTGACTCGCGGCCGGTTGCCGGGAGTCAGGCCGCTCGCCTTCATCTCTCTGTGTAGTTCCATCAAGTGCCGAATGGCCGAGAGGAGCCGTCGCGACTCATCAAGCGGTCTTTCAGCCAACTCAACGGCCCCGACCACATAGTGGGTAGACCCACCGACAGAGACAAGGCCCTCGTCCCCTGAAGCATCAATGAATAGGAATCGGCGCACAGCGGGAACCTACCAGTGTTATCCACACCCCTCCGGGGAACTCAGAGCCCTGCGATACCATCGCCGCAATGAAGCGACGGGATCGCAGGGCTCTCGCAACACAAGTCGCCCTAGAGGGGTTCAGGCGTTTCACGGAACATCGCGAGAGGAAGCTAAGGGCAGCGGGGTACACAGTCACCCCGGTACCAGCCGCGGTGACTTCAGCGACTGGGCGCGTGATTCTTCCCGACCTTGACTGGGCCTTCCGTGTTCTGACGGCGATCGGCCGGGGCGCAGGGCACCAACACTTTCTTGCTGAGCTAGTCGATCTCGGCCAGGCGCAACCCCGAAGGGGCAGTATCACGCCTTTTGAATTGGACCTGATGATCGACGCAATGTGGCAGACCGTGCTGGTCGCGGCGGAGGAGATTGAGGCGCGGCGGGCCGGTCGGCGGTAAGGCCCACACGCTCCCTGGCTACGGGCCTCCGTGTGGTGCCAAGTAGTACATCACCTTGCGAATTGCGAAGCCGGCCGTGGGCCGGCGACTCCTATCCCAGGACTGCCCTCAATGCATCGAATGCCTCAGGCGCGATCTTGTAAAGCACCCACTTGCCGCGGCGTTCCCTTTCGAGGAGCCCGGCTTCGTGGAGGACTTTGAGGTGGTGGCTGACGGTTGGCTGGGACACCCCAAGAGTGCCAACGAATTCGCAGGCACACACCTCATCATCGCAGGACGCAATCAGGGAAAGGAGGCGGAGGCGCGCCGGGTCGGCGAGCGCTTTGAAACGCCGGGCGAGGTCTTCGGCATCCATTGGCGAGAGTCGTTCTTCGAGGATGGGGGCGCAGCAGATCGTCACAAATACATATTGACAGATATCGATACATAGGTCAAGATACATCGACAGTCATCTATAGGAGGTTGCCGATGACCGGGAACGCCAGCCCGATCGACTGCTGCTCGGACGACGAGTCCGGCAGCTGTTGCAGCGGCCCCGGCTGCTGCTGAGTGAAGAGTCGAGGGGTTGCCCGTTGCCCGTTGCCGCCGACCCACCCCTCCACGCGAACCGGCGACCGGCGACCGGTTGGGGACCTCGCGTTCGATTTCCGTATTCCAGGTACCAATCCACCGGTTGCCGCAGACCCACCCCTCCACGCCAACCGGCGACCGGCGACCGGCGACCGGCGACCGGCGACGAACCTCCGGCAAGTGAGCCGTAACTCTTTCGCGATGCGCGACAATCACTCTTATGCCCTACCCCTCCGATTACGACTTTCACGTCGTGTTGCGCGATGGGGGATTGGCGCACATCCGGCCGATCAAGCCGTCGGATGCCCCTGCGCTCGACGCGATGTTCCACCGGATGGGCCGTGACAGCGTGTATCAGCGGTTCTTTCGCCACAAATCGGAACTGACGGCCGAGGAACTCGTCTACTTCACGACGGTCGACTACGAGGACCGAATGGCCTTCGTCGCACTCGTCGGCCCGACCATCGTCGCGGTGGGCCGGTATGACCGGATGGAGGACGATCCGACCGTGGCCGAGGTTGCGTTCGGCGTCGAAGACCCCCATCAGGGCCGCGGCATCGGGACCCAACTCCTGGTGCA
>JBBTJN010000086.1:0-33224 GCA_038059415.1 Elusimicrobiota bacterium
ACGGCCCGTAAGGGACTTTCACCCTCTAGAACAACCTCATGCCTGGCGTACACAACCGCCCATCGCTCCCGTTGGGGGCGATGGGCGGCTTATGTTATGATCACGCTTACACGCTTTGAATAAACGTATCCTGGCCGTTCTCGTTCTCGGCTTGGCCGCCTGCGGCGCCCCCTCGGGCTCTCGCCAGGCGCCCGAACTCATCCTGCCGGATCTCGCTGGCAAGACCGTGAATCTCGCCACTTTGCGCGGCAAGCCCGTGCTGATCAACTTCTGGGCCACCTGGTGCGACACCTGCCGCGCGGAGATGCCGGATATCCAGGACCTCTTCCGCCGGAACGGCGGAAGATTTTCCGTGATAGGCGTATCCATGGACGACAATGCCTACACGTCCGTCCCTCCGTTCCTCAAAGAGCACAAAATCACCTTCCCCATTCTGATCGCCGACCGCAAGGTCTCCGCCGGCTACGCGGTGCGCGGCCTGCCCACCGCCTATCTGATCGACGCCGAGGGACGCATCGCGCGCCGTTGGGTCGGTGCGCTGGACGTCCGCGCGGCCGAAAATGATATCCTTGCCCTTCTCGACAGGAGACCCCAATGAATATCCCCCGTATGACGACCTTGCTCCTCTGCACGCTGCTCGCCGTACCGGCTGCCGCCGCAATGTCCCGAGAGGATCTCAAGAAGGCCCTCGACGCCAACCCCGACCTCGTCCTCTCCGCGCTGAAGAAGGCCGATAAGACGAAATTCATGGAGTTCGTCTTCGAGGCCCAGCAGGAATTCCAGAAGAACAAGGCCAAGGAAGAGGCCAAGCGCGAGGCACAGGAACGAGAGGAGGCCTTCAAGAATCCGCTGAAGCCCGAGATCGGCGCCAACGCCCGCGTACGCGGCAACGCGAACGCGCCGATCACCATAGTCGAGTACTCAGACTACCAATGCACCTTCTGCTCGACGGGCGCCAAAAACATAGAGCAGCTGCGGAAGATCTACGGGGATCGGTTGCGCGTGGTCTTCAAGAATAAACCCCTCGACTTCCACCCCCTGGCCATGCCCGCGGCGCAATGGTTCGAGGCGCTGGCCCTGCAGTCCCCCGAGAAGGCATGGACTTTCCACGACACCCTCTTCGAGCACCAGGACAAGCTCGGCGAGGACTACTACAAGCTGCTCACCACGGACCTCGGTCTCGACGTCGCCAAGGCGGCCAAGGACGCTAAGAGCGAGACGGTCAAGGCCAAGATCGAAGCCGACATGACGGAAGCCAAGAAGTTCGGTTTCTCGGGCACCCCGGGCTACCTGATCAACGGCATCCCCCTGCGCGGCGCGTATCCCATAGGAACGTTCGAGGAGATCATCGCCAAGCTCCTGGCCCCGAAGTAAGGCTTCCTCCTCCGGCAGAGAAGGCCCGACGAAAGGCGGGCCTTCTTCGTGTTTATTTTCTTATTGATGTTGCATTTCAATAAGGAGTTATGTTACATTGTCGCTGTTGAAAATGAACCTCAATAAAAAAACAGCCTCCACCGCCTTCCTCGCCCTCGCGCTCTCGGCGAGCGCGTTCGGCGCGACCTCTCAGCGCACGCCGCGTGTGCGTTGGGTCATGGGCACCTTGTGCGAAATCGACGCCCCCGGCGCGCCGGACGCGCTCGTCGGCGCGGCCTTCGCCGAGATCGAGCGCTGGGACCGCGTGCTCAGCCTCTACAAAGAGAACAGCGACGCCTCCGCCCTCAACCGCGCGTCCGGAACCGGGCCGGTGGAGGTCTCCGTCGACCTCTATGCCGCAGTCGAGGCTTCTCTCCGCCTGGCCCGCGAAACCGCAGGCGCCTTCGACCCCACCATGCTCCCGGTGCTGCGCGGCAGCCCGGCCCAGCTTCCCCTCGTCGGCTGGAGTCAGGTGCGACTCGATGCGCAAGGCCGGACGATCGAACTGCCCGCCGGCATGGGCCTCGACTTCGGCGGCATCGGCAAGGGCTGGGCGCTCGACAAGGCCGCGGCGGGCGCACGGGAGGCACGAACACCTTCATCGAGGACCTCGCCTGGACCGGCCGTCTCGACGCGACGCCCGCGGCGGGCGTCAAGGCCGGCGTCGGCCTCTATGTCGGCCAAGCCGACCAGGGCCTGAGCGTCCAGTCCGTTCCCGTGAGCCTGTGGGAGGCGCACGCGTCCGCCCAATGGCGCGGCGCGTCCGTGCAGGCGCTGTACGCCGAGGGCAGGATCGGCAACGCGGACACGCTCAACATCGCGCAGGCCAACACCGACGCCGCGAAGAACTCGATCGGCAGCCGGCTGTTCGGCGGCTACGCGCAAGCGGCCTTCGACATCCTGTCGGTCGTCGAGAATAACAAGGGCCAGTCGCTGTCTGCGTTCTTCCGCTACGAGCGCTTTGACACCCAGGCCAGAACTCCCTCGACCTTCTCCAAGAACCCCGCCAACAGCCGCGTCGAGTACACGCTCGGCGCGACCTACAAGCCGATCCCTCAGGTGGCCGTCAAGCTCGACGAGCAGTGGAAACTCAACCAGGCCCATACCGGCGTCAATCAATGGAATCTCGGGCTCGCGTTCATGTTCTGATCGCGGCGTTCGCCGCCGGGTCCGCTCTTTTCGCAACGGCCCCGGCGCGGGCACGCGTCTTGATGGCGCAGAAAGACGCGCTGGCCCTCGCCTTCCCGCAGGCGAGGCCCGAGCGCAGGACGGCATTTTTGACCGACGCGCAGTCCAAGGCCGTCGAAGAATCGGCCCAATCAAAACTCGAATCAAAGATTTGGACCTGCTATGTCGCGGGCTCGACGTTCGCCTATTTCGAGTCGCATCTCGTGCGCACGATGAACGAAACGGTGATGGTCGTCGTCGGCGCCGACGCAGCGGTGCGCTTAGTCGAGATTCTTTCCTTCGCCGAGCCCGACGACTACCTGGCCCCCAAGCGCTGGCTCGGGCAGTTCCCCGGCCGGAAACTCGACGACGACCTCGCCCTGCGGCGCGGCCTGCGCAACATCGCGGGCTCCTCCCTGACCAGCGAAGCCGTCACAAGGGCCGTGCGGCGCGCTTTGGCCGTCCACCTGATCCTTAACACCAAACCCGTGAACTGATAAACTCTCCGTCATGAAATACATGCAGGCCGGCGGCTTCCAAAACAATCCCTTGATGCGGATGACCTTGACCTGGACGCTCGTCTTCGCGGCCGGCCTCTGGGCCACGAACGCGGGGATGTATTTTCAGCGCATGTCGCTGGCGCCGAGCTCGGTGTCGGCCTACTACCTGGGCTCGGCCGAGGAATACTCCCAGCCGCGCAGCGCCGCGTCCTTGCTTGAGGTCAGCCATGCCCACCTCGCGACGATGGGCGTCATGATCCTGCTCCTCACCCATCTGGCGCTCTTCGCGCCGTGGGAAGAAAGAACCAAAAAGTGGGTGATCGCCCTGGGCTTCGGCTCGTCGTTTGTCGGCGAAGCCTCGGGATGGCTCGTGCGCTTCGCCTCCCCCGCGTTTGCCGTCCTGAAGGTCGCCTGCTTCGTGACCTTCCAGTGCGTGCTCGCCTTGCTCATCACGGTCCTCGCGCTGTTCCTTCACAAGGCCGGCCGCCGCCGCGCCTAGAGCTTTTTTGCGTCGGCGGCGAGCTTGTCGAGCGCGGCCGCGTCATCCCCGTCGTACCAGCCGCGCACGCGCGCTCGCGCGTCGATGAGGACGAACTTCGTCGAATGCGCGATGCGCTCGCCCGGCGCCGCGACGGCGTTCTGCGCGACCGGCAGCAGGAAGCCGTCGCGCACGAGCCGCATCAACTCCGCCTTCTCGCCGGTGAGAAAAAACCAGCGCTGCGCATCCGCGTTGAACTTGCGCGCGTAAAGCGTGAGGACCTCGGGCGAATCGTGATCGGGATCGACCGTAAACGAAAGCAGGCCGATCGATTTTGACAGGCGTTTCTGCAGCCCGGCCATATTCGCGGTCATCATCGGGCACGGTCCCGTGCAGCGCGTGTACACGAAGTCCGCGATCCACACGCGTCCGAGCAGCGTTCCTCGATCGAACGGCGACGTTCCGTCGACGGTGACGGCCGTCAGCGCGAAGTCCGGCAGCGCTTTCTCCGGCTTCGGCGCGGGAGAGCAGCCGGAAATAATAAAGATGACAATATAGAATACGCTACTCTTCACCACTAAAAACTCCTTAACGATTATGGACGTCCATCTGGGTCTTTACAAAAATAAACCCATCGGTTATTCTCTAGCCTGCTCGAAAACACGCGCGAGCCGCATCGTGGATCCGGGCACAAGAACGCTACAAAATGTCACGAGGAAAAGGATGAACACAGCTGAGCAGAACGCGCCCGGCGCCCCCGTCGACACTACGCACGAGGACGCCAACACGACCACGATGCAGGTCCGCAAGCGCGACGGCTCTCACGAGCGCGTCGACGTCAACAAGATCGTGCGCGCCGTCGCCCGCTCGGGACAGGGCCTCGAAAACATCGACGTGTTGAAGATCGCCACCAAAACTATCGGCGGCCTGTACGACGGCGCCACCACGAAGGAGCTCGACAACCTGTCGATCCACACTTCCGCGCTGCTGATCGCCGAAGAGCCGGAATATTCGCGCTTGGCGGCCCGCCTTCTTTCGACGTACATCCTCAAAGAAGTCGAGAACCAGGATATCCACTCATTCTCTCAATCGATCGGCGCCGGCGTCCGCCACGGCCTGATCTCCGAGAAAGTCGGCCTGTTCGCCTCGACGAACTCCCGTAAGCTCAACGACGCGATCGAAGCGTCGCGCAACGAGCTGTTCGAGTACTTCGGCCTGCGCACGGTCTACGATCGCTACCTCCTCAAGAACCCCGTGACCCGCGAGGTCCTCGAGGCCCCCCAGTACTTCTTCATGCGCGTGGCCTGCGGCATCGCCGACACCGTGCAGGAGGCCGTCGAGTTCTACAACCTGATCTCGCGCTTCGAGCACATGCCGAGCTCGCCGACCCTGTTCAACTCGGCCACGAAGCACCCGCAGATGAGCTCATGCTACCTGCTTGACTCGCCCGCAGACGACCTCGAGGCGATCTACAACCGCTACACCGACATCGCCCTGCTGTCCAAATTCTCGGGCGGCATCGGCGTGTCCTACTCGCGCGTCCGAGCCCGTGGCTCCCTGATTCGTTCGACGAACGGCCAGTCCAACGGAATCATCCCATGGCTTAAGACGCTCGACTCATCCGTCGTCGCCGTCAACCAGGGCGGCAAGCGCAAGGGCGCCTGCGCCGTGTACCTGGAAACCTGGCACGCGGACATCGAGGAGTTCCTCGAGCTGCGCGACAACACCGGCGACGCGGCCCGGCGCGCGCATAACCTGCACCTCGCGCACTGGATTCCCGACCTGTTCATGAAACGCGCGCACGAGGACGGCATGTGGTCTCTCTTCGACCCGAAGAGCATGCCTCAACTCACCGACCTGTACGGCAAGGCCTTCGAAGAGGCCTATCTCGAAGGCGAGGAAAAGAAGCTCTTCGTTCGCCGGGTCAAGGCGCGCGAACTGTACGCGCGCATGATGAAATGCTTGGCCGAGACCGGCAACGGCTGGATGAACTGGAAGGACGCCTCAAACCTCAAGTCCAACCAGACCGGCTCCCCGGCAAACGTCGTCCACTCCTCGAATCTCTGTACCGAGATCATCGAGGTCACGGGCCAGGGTGAGACCGCGGTCTGCAACCTCGGCTCGATCAACCTCGGCAAATACATCGAGGACGGCCGCTTCGACTTCGTGAAGCTCGCGGTGAACGTGCGCACCGCGATCAAATACCTCGACCGCGTCATCGACATCAATTTCTATCCGACCAGGGCCGCGAAGGACAGCAACTCCAAGTGGCGTCCCGTCGGCCTCGGCGTCATGGGGATGCAGGACGCGTTCTTCCAGCTCGGGATGCCGTTTGATTCGGCGCAGGCGCGTGAGCTGTCGAAGAAGATCGCCGAGGAAATCTATTTCCACTCTCTCTCGGCGTCCGTCGAGCTCGCGTCGGCGAGGGGCGCGCACCCGTCCTTCCCCGAGACGAAGGCCGCGCAGGGCGTGTTCCAGTTCGAGCTGTGGGACGCAGCCCCGACGGACATGACGCGCTGGGAAAAGCTGCGCGCGGAGATGGTCACGAAGGGCGTGCGCAACTCTCTCCTGCTCGCGATCGCTCCAACCGCGACGATCGCGTCGATTGTCGGCGCCTACGAGGCCACCGAGCCGCAGATTTCGAATCTGTTCAAACGGGAAACGTTGTCCGGAGAGTTCCTCCAGGTGAACAAATACCTCTGCTTGGAGCTCAAAAAGCTGGGCCTTTGGAACGAAGAAATGCGCGCGCGCATCATGATGGCCGAGGGCTCGATTCAGGACATCGCCGAGATTCCCGAGAGCCTCCGGGCGACCTACCGCACCGTCTGGGAGATTCCCATGCGCTCGCTCATCGATATGGCCGCCGACCGCGGCGCGTACATCGACCAGTCGCAGTCCTTGAACCTCTTCATGGAGAGCCCGAACATCGGCAGACTCTCCTCCATGTACATGTACGCGTGGAAGAAGGGACTCAAGACGTCCTATTATCTGCGCTCGCGCCCCGCGACGAAGATCGCCAAAACGACGATCGCGGCAAGCCCCGCTCAGACGGCCCCGGCGCCGACGGTTTCCGCCGCGGACGTCGCATGCTCCCTGGAGAACCCTGAGAGCTGCGAGGCGTGCCAGTAACAAATAACTTTCAGGAGATTGCTCCATGATTCTCGACCCCGGCTTCAACCTCACGCTCCGCCCGATGAAGTACCCCGTGTTCTTCGAGATGTACAAGGCCGCGATCAAGAATACCTGGACCGTGGAGGAAGTGGACTTCTCGCACGACGTCGCCGACCTCAAGTCGAAGCTTACCCCCGCAGAACGCCACCTCATCTACCGCCTCGTCGCGTTCTTCGCGACCGGAGACTCGATCATCAGCAATAACCTCGTGCTCAACCTCTACAAGCACGTGAACTCCCCCGAGGCGCGCGTGTACCTCTCGCGCCAGCTCTTCGAGGAGGCCGTGCACGTCGAGTTCTACCTCACCTTGCTCGACACCTACATCCCCGACCCCGCCGAACGGGAGCAGGCGTTCGCCGCGATCGACAATATCCCCTCGATCAAACGCAAAGGCGAGTTCATGTTTAAATGGATCGATTCGATCAATAAGCTGGACCGGACCGAGACGCAAGATCAGAAGCGCCGGTTCATGATGAACTTGATTTGCTTCGCGTCCTGCGTCGAAGGTCTTTTCTTCTTTGCCGCCTTCGCCTATGTCTACTTCCTGAGATCGAAGGGGCTGCTGAACGGGTTGGCGGGCGGCACGAACTGGGTTTTTCGGGATGAATCCATGCACATCGCCGCGGCGATGGAAATCATCAAAACGGCCAGGTCGGAGAACCCCACTCTTTTCACGCCTCAAATGGAGCAGGATGTCGTCTTAATGATGAAGGAAGCCATCGAGTGCGAGATGGCGTTCGCCGCAGACCTCCTGGGCGGCGGCATCGCCGGATTCTCGGTCAACGGCATGCGCCAATACCTCCAGTGCGTCGCCGACCAGCGCCTCGCCAACCTCGGCATCAAGCCGATCTACGGCTCCAAGAACCCGTTTAACTTCATGGAGTTGCAGGACGTGCAGGAACTCGCCAACTTCTTCGAGCGCCGCGTGTCCGCCTACCAGACGGGCGTGACGGGCGCCGTCGCGTTCTCCGAAGAGTTTTAGCGGGCCTCGCAGGCCCCCTTAGGTCTTGTCGCTCTTGGAACGAATTCATAGACTGGAAACGGCGTAAAGGCATTCTCCGGAGGCGTTCCCCATGGGCTTGATTTCAGGTTTCCTCTCCACTCTCGGACTCACCGGCGACCTCGGCTTCGCGATGCTCAGCCTGCTCATCTTCGCAGCGTTCGTCTTTATCTACAACTCGATCGTGATCGTCGGCGGCACCCAACTCGCGGTGCTCGAGCGTCGCTGGCTCGGCGCGTCTTTGCCCGAAGGCCGCGTCGTCGCGATGGCCAACGAGGTCGGTATCCAGGCCCGGATCCTCGGCCCGGGGCTGCATCTGCTGATCCCGTTCCTGTACAGGACCGAAAAAGCGCCCATGATGATCGTCGCGGAAAACGAGGTCGGCCTCATCGACTCCATCGACGGCGCGCCGGTGCCCCCCGGTCGAATCTTCGGCAAGGCGCTGAGCAACCACAACCTGTTCCAGGACGGAGAGGCCTTCCTGACGGCCGGCGGGGAGAAGGGCCCGCAGGTGCAGATCCTGCCTCCCGGCGCCTACCGCATCAACCCTTACCTCTTTAAGGTCGTCAAGCGGCCCGCGCTGCGCATCACGAACAACAAGATCGGCATCATCGTCGCCACCGACGGCCAACCCATCACACCCGGACGTCTGCTCGGACGGAGCGTGAAAGGGCACGAGAACTTCCAGAACGGCCAGGCTTTTCTCGAACAGGGCGGCCAAAAGGGACCGCAGATCGACATTCTCCTGCCCGGCTCTTACCGCGTCAACACGGCCATGTTTTCCGTGGAGATGAGGGAGGCCGTCGTGATCCCGGCACAGAAGGTCGGCATGGTCACCTCCAGGGACGGCGAGCCTCTGCCTTCCTCGGAATATGTCGCGAAGTCAGTCGCGGGCCACAAAGATTTTCAAGATGGCGCGGCTTTCCTGCAGGCCGGCGGCCAACGCGGACCCCAGCTCGACTTCCTCAAGCCCGGAACCTATTACGTCAACCCTCTGATGTTCGACGCGAATTTCGATGAGGTCCTACAGGTGGCGCGCGGCGAGGTTGCGGTCATCGTCTCCAACATCGGCAAGGATCCGGCCGGCATCGGCGCGACGGCCGGCGCGACCACCGTTAAGCCGGAGGACCGGCTCAAGGACGGCATCGAACGCTATGTCGTGGACTCGGGGTACCGCGGCATCCAGCGCGAAGTTCTGGGACCCGGCACCTACTACCTCAATAAGCTCGCCTACACGCCCCACATCATCCCCACGACCAACATTACCATCGACTGGGCGGAGGAAAAGTCCCCCACCCGCGGCGAGCGAGCCTTCAACCCGCTGTCGATCGTCTCCAAGGACGGCTTCCAGATGACCGTCGAGGTCAAGGTTATCCTGCGCGTGCTCCCGGAACAGGCGCCGCACATGGTGGCGCGCATCGGTACCATCAACAACCTCATCGAGCACGTCGTGCATCCGCTCATCGACTCCTCCTTCCGCAACCAGTCCTCCTCCTCCGAGGCCATGAAGTTCATGCAGGACCGCCACGAGGAGCAGCGCAAGGCCGGCGAGCACATCGTCGCCGAGCTCAAGCGCTACCACGTGGAATGCGTGTCCGTGCTGATCTGCCAGATCGTGCTTCCCGAGCGACTGATGCAGACGCTCACCAACAAGGTCGTCGCGTCCCAGCAGATGTCCATGTTCGACTCCCAGCAGGAGGCCGAGGCCCGACGCCGCGAGATGGAGAAGACCAAGGCGCAGGCCGACCTCCAGCCGAGCCTGGTGAAGGCCGAGATCGACGTGCAGATCGCGACCCAACAGAAGCAAAGCTTGATCACGGGCGCCGAGGGCCGCAGCCAGGCCACGCGGCTCGAGCAGGAAGGCATTGCGGCCGGCATCTCGGCCGTCGGCAAGGCCGAAGGCGATAAGATTCTGGCCATCGGCCAGGCCACCGCTGAAGCGTACGTACGCCAGGCGGCCGCGCTCGGCTCGGGGCCGCTGGCGATGATCGAGGTCATGAAGCGCGTCTCCGACGGCAAGATCAAGATCACGCCCGACATCATGGTCTCGGGCGGCGGGGGCCCCAACAACGACGGCGCCTCCGCAAACATGCTCTCGGCCTTCATGGCGAGCCTGATGGGCTCGGGAATGAAGCTCGTCGCTCAGGATTCCGGGACGCCCCCAAAGAAGGATTGAAAGCCCCCGATGGGTCAAGCATGAACGTTGAACTCGAGCTCACCAAGGCGGAGCTGGCGCGCTACGATCGCCACCTGATCCTGCCCGAGGTCGGCCCCGCAGGACAGAGGAAGCTGAAGAATTCATCGGTGCTGTGCGTCGGCGCAGGCGGCTTGGGCTCGCCGCTAGCGCTCTATCTCGCCGCGGCCGGCGTCGGGCGCATCGGCATCGTCGACTTCGATGTCGTGGACGAATCAAATCTTCAGAGACAGATCATCCATGACACCCAATCGGTGGGCACCTCCAAGCTCGCCTCGGCCAAGAAGCGCCTCCTCGCCCTGAATCCTCATATTTCCGTTGAAACGCATGAGATGCGCCTGACCTCGGCGAATGCCGTGGAACTGTTCAAGCGGTACGACATCATCGCCGACGGCACCGACAATTTCGCGACAAGATATCTGGTCAATGACGCCTGCGTTCTGACCGGCAGGCCCAACGCGTACGGCTCGGTTTCCCGTTTCGAGGGACAACTGGCCGTATTCGGCCTGAAGGACGGCCCCTGCTACCGCTGCCTCTATCCCGAGCCCCCGCCCCCCGGCCTCGTGCCGTCGTGCTCCGAGGCGGGCGTGCTCGGCGTGCTGCCCGGCGTCATCGGCACCATGCAGGCCATCGAGGCGCTCAAGCTCATCCTCGGCATCGGACGCACGCTCTCGGGCCGCCTGATGCTCTACGACGCGCTTGAGCAGAGTTGGCGCACGCTCAGGGTCAAGAAAAATCCCGTTTGCATCGTATGCTCCAAAAATCCGACCATCAAGTCGCCGATTGATTATGAGGCGTTTTGTGGCCTCAAGGAGAAACACCCCGTGATCATTCCCGAGATTTCCGTGCTGGACCTGAAGGCCAAGTTCGATAAGAAAGAAAAATTCGTTCTGCTCGACGTCCGCGAGCCCCACGAATACGAAATTGCCAAGATCCCAGGCTCGACGCTCATCCCTCTAGGCGCCTTGCCCGCACGCTTCGGCGAGCTCGACAAGAGCGTCAAGCTCATCGTACACTGCAAGCTGGGTGGGCGCTCGGCTCAGGCCGTCAAGCTCCTGCGCGAGAAAGGCTACGACGCGGTCAATGTCGCGGGCGGAATAGACGCCTGGTCGGAGTCGATCGATTCCGCGGTCGCCCGGTACTAGGAGAGGTGCCAGAACTTCCCGAGGTCGAAACCGTTCGCCGAGTTCTCCAAGAGCGGTATGCCGGCCGGACCATCACTGCCGTCGCCCTCGGCAAGCCCACGTTCTACCGCACGCCGCCGCCGGCCGTAATAAAAATACTGACCGGCGGCGTCATCACCGAGTTCAAGCGCCGCGGCAAATACCTGATCGTCGTCATCGAGAATCGCGGCGAGGTGATCTTTCACCTCGGCATGTCCGGCCGCATCACCGTCGGCGGCGAAAGCCCGCACGTCCGCTTCCAGATGCGCATCGGCTCCGAGGCCGTGCGCTTCCATGACTCGCGGCGCTTCGGCCGCGTCGGCTGCCCTCTTCCCGCGCTCGGCCCCGAGCCGATGGACCCCGAATTCACCTCGGACTATCTCTGGAAGATCCTGCGCAAGCGCACCGCCCCGGTGAAGGCCCTGATCATGGACCAGAAGCTAATCGCCGGTCTCGGGAATATCTACGCGACTGAAGCCCTACACGCGGCGAAGATACGGCCCGGCCGCGCGGGGAAGTCTCTGCGTCGCGCCGAAGTGGAGAGGCTGCGCGAAACCTGCCGCGGCGTCCTCAGCCTCGGCGTGGAGGCCGGAGGGGCGACGCTCGCCGACGAGGCATTCCTCGACCCGCTCGGGCGCCCGGGGCGCATGCAGATGGGCATGATGGTCTACGGGCGCCGCGCCTGCGGATCGTGCGGCGGGGCCGTCATCGTCACGCGCAAGCGCATCGGCGCACGCACCAGCGCCTACTGCCCGTCCTGCCAGCGTTAGCCGGCCGGCGCCGTCAGCGCCGGCCGCGAAGCGCGTTGTCGCGCGTCGAAACCGCAGCGCGCGCGCGAAGCGGGGCCGCCGAGCGCCGCTCGTAGAAGCACATCGCGGTCAATATCGCGGCGGACACGACGGCTAAAAGGGTGAAGGCCATGGGGGTTCTCCGGAACTATCGCACGTCGACGCAGGATAGTCCGCAAACCCGGTTTCGTCAAGGCCTGCATTGAGGACTGGGGGGGAGCCCCTTCAGGTCCCGGGGCGTCCGGCGTCGGCAGCCGCAAGGCCGAGGTAGCGGAGGAAGGCATCCTCGTTCGGCTCCCGACCGAGGAACGCCCGCAGCGAGTCGATCTCCTCGCGGCTCGAGCCGGTCTCAAGAATCTCGCGGCGGTAGGCGCCGCCGACGGCGGGGTTCTCGAGGCCCTCCCGCTCGAATCGGGTGAACACGTCCTGAGCGTAGACCAAGGACCACAGATAGCCGTAGTAGCCCGCCGCGTAGCCCATCAGATGGCCGAAGGTCGCGGGGAAATGGGTGCCCGGGACCGGCGCGGGCAGGCCCAGCTCGGTCCAGACGCCCTCCATTACGCCCATCACGTCGACCGGCCCCGTCACCGTGTTGTAGGCCATGTCGAGGGAGCCGAGCGCGATCTGGCGCAGGGTCTGGATCGCCGTGTTGAAGTTCTTGGCGGCGAGCATCTTGTCGAGCAGCGCCCGCGGGAGTTTCTGAGATGGGTCCTTCCAGTGTCCCGAGAGCTGAGCGAGGACCTCCGGCTGCCAGACGAAGTTCTCGAGCATCTGAGATGGCGCCTCGACGAAGTCTCGCGCAACGCGCGTGGCGGAGAAGCTCGTATAGCGGGCCTTCGTCAGCGTCTGGTGCATCAGGTGGCCGAACTCATGGAAGAAAGTCTCGACCTCACCGTGGGTGAGGAGCGACGGCTCGGTCGCCGTCGCCGGCGTGAAGTTGCCGACCATCGCCGAGACCGGCTTGCGGTAGGTGCCGTCGGGGAGCTCCCGACCCTGGATGATCGTGAAGGCCGCCATGTGACCATACTTGTGCATCCGCGGGTAGAGGTCGAGGAAGAAGTGGCCGATGCTTGCTCCGGTGGCGTCGTCGGTGATCGCGAAGAGGCGCACGCCAGGGTCCCAGGCCTGCGCGGGCTTCTCCTCGAAGGTGACTCCCAGCAGGTTCTGGTATATCCGCAGCGTCCCTTCGATGACGGTGTCGACCGGGAAATACGGTCGGAGCTCCTCGCCGTCGAAGTCATAGAGGCGCTTCTTGAGCTTCGTCTTGTAGTAGTCGCGGTCCCAGGCCTGGATGCTCTGCGTCTCGGGCCGGTCCCGGCGCGCCTCTTCGAGCAGCCGTTCTTCCTCCGCGCGCACGCCCGGGGCGAGAAGGGCTTTCAGGCGCCCATAGAAGCCGAAGACGGTCTCGGGGGTCTTCGCCATGCGGTCCTCGATCACGTAATGCGCATAGGAGGGGTATTTGAGGATCCCGGCCAGCTCCTGGCGGAGCTTGAGGACCTCGCCGAGGATCGGGATGTTCTTGTCCGCGGCGCGATTGTTGTACTTGATGAACAGATCTCTCCGGAGGTCGGAATCCTTGGCGAAGCCCATGAACGGGCCGTAGGAAGGGTAGTCCAAGCCGATCTTGACCTTCCCATCGGGGGTGGTCGCCCGGGCCTTGACGTAGGATTCGGGCAGGCCCCCCAAGCGCGTCGCATCCACCTCGATCCCGCCGCCGTCTCCTTTGAGATTGTTGTTGAAGGCCTGGGAAAGATCCGAGAGGCGCTTGCGGATGGCGTTCATCCGGTCGCGCCGCTCCTGCGGCAGGCCCATGCCGCGGCGTTCGTATCCGCGCAGGGTTTCCTTGAGGAGCTTCTTGTCCTCGCCGGTCAGCTCCTCGCCGTTGGAGGCTACGTCCTTGTAGGCCTGGTAGATGTCGTCACGGTCGGCGAGCTTGATTCCGAGGTTGCTGACGCGGCGATCGATGGCCGAAGCCATGCGCTGGACCTTTCTATCGGGCGAGACGGCTTCCATGAAGGATGCGCCGCTCAGCGCCTCCGAGTAGCGCGCGTCGGCCTCATCAAGCGCCTTGACCGTGTTCGCGAAGGTCCGCTCCGGGGCGGGGATGGCCATCACCGCGGAGATGCCCGACAGATAGGCGGACTCGGCGGCCTTGTATTCGGCGGCCATGCCGCGGAAGGTGGTTGGGAAGGTCAGGACTTGGGACTGCGTCAGTCCGGGGGCGATCGCGCCGGCCGCGGGGATGACGGGGACCGTCGCGGCGCCACCGGCAGGCATGGAGACCGTTGCCGCCGTGGCGGCGCACGCGAGGATCAGAGGCAACAATAGGATGAGGATTTGTTTTCTCACGAGGACATACTATCCCAAGGACGGTCTCGGCTGATGAGACCAAAGGCCTATCGGGACAGGGATTAATCGGCCTAGACGAAGTAGGCCCTGGATAATCGGTATCGGCGGGATAAATCTCGGCTTCAGGTTCCATTGAGGACCGTTCTAGTGGACGCTTGCATTAACCTTAAGTTTCCTTGACGACGGAGGGTTCTCCGATTATCCTTAAGGCAAGGACCTGATATGCCTTCCGCACCCTTGTTCTTGAGCGCCGCGAGGATCGAAGCCCTCGCGGCTTTTCGTTCCCCGGAGCCCGACGCGGTCACCTTGCACCTCGCCGTCGACGGGGGCGGCCTGTATCCGTCTACCCTGCATCAGCTCGCCGCCGACGCGCGCCGCGACCCGCGCCTGAAGCTTCTCGGGCGCGACCTCGACCGAATCGAGGCATTCATCCGGTCGGAATTCGTGCCCGGTCCCCACCGCATGGCCGCGGTGTACTCCTGCTCCAAGCGCGGCTTGTTCGAGACCTTCGCCTTGCCCCAGCCCTTCAAGAGCACGCTGACCGCGAGCGAAACCCTCGATATGCGCCCCCTCGCGGCCCTCGACGGCCAATATCACCGTTTCGTGGCGCTGCTGCTCGAGCCGAGGAAGTCTCGCTTCATCGAGCTGTACATGGGCCAGGCGCACGAGCTCGAATCGCTGGACGGCGACTTCAACGGGCCGGACGGCCTGGGCGCCGTCGCCTCTCACGCCGCCACGCTCGCCCGGGAGCGCCGCTACGACAGACTCATTCTGGGCGCGACCGCCGCGCTCGAGGCGGCGCTCATTGCCCTTCTCGAACCCGCGCTGCAGAGGAGCCTCATTCTCGAGCCCGTGCTGGGGCCGGACCGTCCGGTCGACGCCGTGATCGAACGCGTCCTGCACAACGAGCGTCAGGCGCGGCGCGTGCGTGAAAGCGTGTTGGTCGCCCGCCTGATGAACGAGGCCCGCCAGGGCGGCGCCGTAACCGGCCTCGAGGCCGTCGCGTCCGCGGTCCAGCAAGGCCGCGTGGCGCGCGTGCTCGTACGCGACGGCTACGCCAAGATGGGCCGAGCCTGCCCGAAGTGCGGACATCTGTCGGTGGCCAACCGCTCCTGCCCGTGGTGCTTCTGCGCGACCGATCCAGTTCTGGATCTAGTTGGCGAGCTCGGCAGCAAGGCGCTCGCCGCGGGCTGCGAACTCTACCGTATCATGCACGACACTTGCTTTGACGGCGTCTGTCGTATTGGCGCAGAACTGAAGATGACGCTCAACAAACCCGCAGCCGCACCGATGGCGCGCGCCCTTCGCGGCCATTTCGCGTTGAAGGACGCAAGGCCCTCTCCGCTGCGTCCACGTGAATGAGACGGGGCGTGCGGCGCGATGCCCGCCTCATCACATCGAGCGTTCAGGCCGGAGCGAGGCCGTAGTAGGGAAGCTCGGTGAACTCAGCGGCGGTGATGGCCGCGCGCGCGCCGTCCTCGGCGTCCCGGGCCCAGTACAGCTCGAGGTCCCCGCCGTCGAAGCGGCGCAGGCACACCACATAGGTCCGCCCGGCCGCGCCGACAAGCAGGCGTCGACGCTCTCGGCTGACCAGGATCACGGCGCGGAATTCGTCGAGATCCCAGGTCGCGTTGCCTCCGACCGCATGCCCCCCGACGCCGAGGTAGCGCGCGACCATACGATGCTCTCGGTCGAGCACGACGCGCGAGCGACCGCGCAGGAACAGCCAGCCCGACGCCACGAACATGGCGCCGAACGCGAAGCGCACGCAGGGGATAAGAAGCGGCGCGGGGCGCTCTAGGGCGTAGGAGGCGGCCACGGTTGCGAACATAAAGATCATCTCCACGAGGCCAAAACAAACCAAGGCCACACCCGCCATGGACGCGGTTGCGTCAGGTTCCTGTAAGATTTCGAGGCGGGACCGGCTCGTCTTGATCATCTCGATGTGGGTGCTGTCGCCGTTTCAGTGTACCCCCGCCTCCACCGAGCGTCAAGACCCAACGCCGCGGCGGTCATCACGTATCTCCTAATCTATCGCACAGGTTGGCTATAATGTCCGCTATGGCCTCCGGCGGAACCTCGAAACGGACGGAACACTGGAAAACTTGATGACAACGATCGCAAAGCAGGGAGAGTTCCTCGGCCATCCCAAGGGACTTTACGTCCTCTTCTTCACCGAGATGTGGGAACGCTTCTCCTACTACGGCATGCGGGGCCTGCTCAAGCTGTACATGGTCAATTATCTTTTCGTGGTTTCGCGGCAAGTCCTGCAAGGGGGATCAGTCCACGCCAGCGGCGACCCGTTCCAGGTTCTCGGCTGGCATACCATCCAGACCTTGCTGTCGACGGGACCCAACACGACCGTCGGCAGCTATGCCTCGGTCGTCTACGGCTGGTATACCGGCCTCGTCTATCTCACCCCGGTGCTCGGCGGGTACCTGGCGGATCGCTACTGGGGCCAGCGCAAAACCGTCTATCTGGGCGGAGCGCTGATGGCGGCGGGCCACTTCGTCATGGCCTTTCAGAACTGGTTTTTCGTCGCCCTTATCCTTCTCATCCTGGGCAATGGGGCCTTCAAGCCTAATATCTCCACCCAGGTCGGCAATCTCTATCCTGAAGGCGACCACCGCCGGGACGGAGCCTTCACGATCTTCTACATGGGCATCAATCTGGGCGCCTTCCTCTGCAACCTCGTCTGTGGAACGCTCGCGGCGACGATGGGGTGGCACTGGGGCTTCGGCGCGGCCGGAGTCGGCATGGTGATTGGCCTCATCACGTATCATTTCGGCCGGGACTATCTCGCCACCGACACCCTATCCGTCACGAGGGCGCGGGCCAAGGAAAAGTCGGTCACGAAGCAGCCTCTGGACTCCGGCGAGTGGAAGAGAGTCTGGGCCTTGGTGGGCTTATGCCTTCTGAACGTGGTCTTCTGGGCCGTTTACGAACAGCAGGGCAACACCATGCAGACCTGGGCCGACGAGCGTACGGTCTGGCCGATCATCATGGGATTCCAGGTGCCTTCGACCTGGTTCCAGTCATTCAATCCTCTTTTCATATTCCTTCTCGCGCCGCTCCTGGATATGTTCTGGATCTATCAGGCTCGTACGAATACAGAACCCTCGAGCGTCGCGAAGATGGCCATCGGGTCCATCACCCTCGGCTTGTCCTTCATCGTTATGGTGATCGGCACGCACATGGTCGGGGACGGGAAGGGAAGTATGTTCTGGCCGGTGTTCTGCACCCTGATGATCACCGTCGGGGAGCTCTATCTCTCTCCCATCGGCCTGTCTCTGGTGACGAAGGTGTCTCCGGCGCGCATCGTCTCGGCGATGATGGGCATATGGTTCACGTCGAGCTTCCTGGGGAATATCCTCTCGGGCTACATCGGGATCCTTTATGAGCAGAAGATCCTTTCCAGCACGAACTTCTTCTGGTTCCTGACCGGATTGGGCGTCCTGACGGGATTGGCGATCTGGGCCTTCTCGAAGCCGTTAAAAAAAGCGATGGGCACTCACGCGACCTGAGGGTCGCAGAAAACATCGCGGGCTGCCGATGGGTTGGGTCACTGGACTCCTTCGGCCTTCAAGAGGATCTTGATCATCTTTTCACACGTGGCTCGTGGCCGCCAGCCGGGAAGCCCTCTGAGCTTGCTCAGAGGCGGACGCTAAAAGTAGCGACGAATGCCGACGGCGCCGTCGAAGGCGCCGCCTTCGTTGGGCGCCAGCCGCAGAACGGGAGCGACCTCCGCGAAGAACTCGATGGGCTTCTTCGAGTGAAACATAGAAACGCCGCCGACAAAGCGGATTCCGACGAAGGTGTCGTGCTCCGTCTTGAGCTTCAGGCCCAGGCCGGCGTACAGCGGCATGCGGTAGCTGGGGAGCTTGCGCGGCAGGACCGAGTCGAAATTCCTCAGGAAATCGGCGTTCATCGTAAAGTCTCCGTCGGAGACGCCCATATGGCTTTGGACCGCGTATTGGGAGTCGAGCCAATATTTGGCCGTCACGCCGAACGGCACTCCGAGCGCGACGCCGGCGCCGAATTTAGGAATCTCGGCGGCACGAACCGGGACGGCCGCGACCAGCAGAACGGTCAAAAGGATGTGTCTCATGCCGCTAGTTTACATCAAATACAACGCGCGGCACCTTACTTGCGATTGAAAGCGAACGGCCCGAAGGACTGCATCACCGGCATCACCTGGAGGCGGTTGATGTTGATATGCCGCGCAAGCGTGGCCGACCAGAAGATCGTCTCGGCCACATCATCCGCGCACAAGGGATCGATCCCCTTATACGGCTGACCGGCTTTTTGGGCGTCGCCATGAAACCGCACCAGCGAGAACTCGGTCTCGGCTAGTCCGGGCTCGATGCTGGTCACACGAATGTTGGAGCCGAGAAGATCGGCCCTCAAGTTCAGCCCGAACTGCTTGACGAACGCCTTCGTGGCGCCGTAGACGTTGCCGCCCGGATAGGGGTAATCCGCCGCCGTGGAGCCGAGCAGTATCACATGCCCCTCGTCGCGTGCGACCATGCCGGGCAGGACGGCGCGCACGGTGTACAGCAAACCGCTGATGTTGGTGGCGACCATCGTGTCCCAATCGTTTAAATCCGCCTCGGCGGCGGACCCGAGGCCGAGCGCCAACCCGGCGTTGGCCACGACGAGGTTGATCTTCGCGAACTCTTTTGGGAGCGCCGCCAGAGCGGCTTCGGTCTGGCTACGGTCGCGGACGTCGAAGACGGCGGTGCAGCAGCGTTTCCCCAGCGTCTTCTTGAGCGCCTTGAGGCGGTCAGCGCGGCGTCCGGTCGCGATCACCTTCGCGCCCGCCTCAACGAAACGACGGCAGGTCGCTTCTCCGAAGCCCGAGGTGGCGCCGGTGACGAGCGCGGTCAAGGTCTTGGGATCGATCGGGCATTTCATGAAGGTCCCCGCATATGCCAAAAGGGAACTCTCACCGGCACGAGTCCGGACACTCAGGCCTCGACAAGCTTGATTTCGAGCGGGCGGATGACGGCGTTGCGGATGCTGACCTGGGCGACGACTTTGCGGGCGGCTTCACGCAGGGCCTTGGCCGGCGCGGAGTCTGGGTGGGACAGGACGATGGGCTTGCCGTCCTCGGAGGCCCGGCAGACCTCGGGATCGAGCGGGATCCCGCCAAGCAGGTCGATGCCGAAGCTTTTCTTCAAGGCGGCGGCGCTGCCGTCGGAGAAGATCTTGCTCTCCTTCGAGCAATGGGGACAGATGAAGCCGGACATGTTCTCGATGGCGCCGAGGATGGGCACATTGAGCTTCTTGAACATGGCGACGGCCTTGCGCACGTCGGAGAGGGCGATCGACTGCGGCGTCGTCACGATCACCGAGCCCGCGATCGGCACGGTCTGGCAGAGCGTGAGTTGAACATCGCCGGTGCCCGGCGGGAGATCGAGGACGAGGTAGTCGAGCTCGCCCCACTTCACGTCCTGGAGGAACTGGGTGATGGCGCCATGCAGCATCGGGCCCCGCCAGATCACGGGGACGTCGGGGTCCATCAGGAAACCCATGGACATGACCTTGACGCCGTAGTTCTCGGCGGGTTGGATCTTGTTGTCGGCGTCGGCCACCGGCTTATAGCCGGAGATGCCCATCATCTGCGGCAAGTTGGGGCCGTAGATGTCGGCGTCCATAAGGCCGACGCGCGCGCCGTCAAGCGCCAACGAGACGGCGATGTTGGAAGCGACGGTGGACTTGCCCACGCCGCCCTTGCCGGCGGCGACGGCGATGAGATTCTTGATGCCGGGCGGCAGGATGCTCCCGAGCCTCGCATCCTTCTTCACGGAGGCCGTCATGTTGATCTTCACCGATTTGATGCCCGGAACTTTCTTAATCGCCTCTTCGGCTTCAAGCTGCATCATGCCCTTGAGCGGACAGGCGGGGGTGGTGAGCACGTAGTCGAAGCTCGCCGCCCCCCCTTCCACGACGAGGTTCTGCACCATGCCGAGCGTAACGATATCCTTGTGAAGCTCCGGCTCGATGCACGTCGACAGCGCCTTCAAAACCTCTTCTCTATCGGGCATAAATCTCCTTACATCAGGAACAGCATTTCGCGGTACTTCGGAAGCGGCCACGAAGCGTCCGGCACCAGAAGCTCGAGGCCGTCGATTTCGGCGCGGATCTTGTCGAAGTACGGCTTGACCTTGCTGCAATACTCGAAGGCCTTGTCGTCGACGTCGGCCACGGCGTCGGCCTTGGCCAGCGCCAGCGCGAGCTCGTCGACGGCGATGAGCGCGCGCTCGACTTTCTCGCAGACCGAGCGCAGCAGCGACATCTGGGCCGAGGCGTTGATGCCGTTGGCGGAGAGCGAGGCGAGCGTCTTCGACAGCTCGTTCTGGTACTCGATCGCGGCCGGGACGAACAGGGTGCTTGTCATCTCAAGGATGAGCTTGGCCTCGATGTCGATGTCCTTGGCGTACTTCTCCATGAGGATGTGGTAGCGCGACAGCGCCTCTTCCTCGGTGAGAACGCCGAGCCTGGCGAACAATGAAACGGACTTCTTAAGGGCGAAGCCTTTAAGGGCCGCGGGCGTGGTCTTCTCGTTGGGCAGACCGCGTTTCTTGGCCTCGACGACCCACTCCTGCGAGTAGTTGTTGCCCTCGAAGCAGACGGCCTTCGACTCGGCGTAGTACCGACGCAGGACGCCGGTCACGGCTTCCTTCAGGGTCTGGCCCTTCTTGAGCGCCGAGTCGATTTCCTTCTTCGTCGCGATGAGCTGGCCCGCGACGATCGTGTTCAAGGTCGACATCGGGATCGCGTTATTGGCGGACGCGCCGACCGCGCGGAACTCGAATTTGTTGCCGGTGAAGGCGAAGGGCGAGGTGCGGTTGCGGTCGGTGTTGTCCTTGATCACGGCCGGGATATGATCGATTCCGAGCAAGATCCATTGCGGGTCGGTGCCCTTCGTCACGGCGCCCTTCTCGAGGTCGTTGAGGACCTTGGTGAGCTGTGTGCCGAGGAAGATGGACATGATCGCCGGAGGCGCCTCGTTGGCGCCCAGGCGATGGTCGTTGCCCGAGGAGGCGATCGCCGCGCGCAGCAGCAGGCCGTGCGTGTGGACGGCTTTGATAATCGACACCAGGAAGGTCAGGAACTGGAGGTTTTCGTGCGGCGTGGCGCCCGGCGAGAGCAGGTTCTTGCCGGTGTCGGTGCCGAGCGACCAGTTGTTATGCTTGCCCGACCCGTTGACGCCCGCGAAGGGCTTCTCATAGGTCAGCGCCGCGAGACCGTGGCGTTCGGCGACCCGCTTCATGATGTCCATGACAAGCTGGTTGTGGTCGACCGCGACGTTCGCCTCCTCGTAGACCGGCGCACACTCAAATTGATGCGGAGCGACCTCGTTATGGCGGGTCTTCAACGGGATGCCGAGCTTGAAGCACTCGCTCTCGAAGTCCACCATGAAGGCAAGCACGCGATCCTTGATCGCGCCGAAATAATGGTCCTCGAGCTGCTGCCCCTTCGGGGAAGCGGCCCCGAATAGCGTGCGGCCCGCAAGCAGAAGGTCGGGGCGCGCGTCGTAGTATTCCTTGTCGATCAGGAAGTATTCCTGCTCGGCGCCCAGGGTGGCCACCACCTTCTTCGCATCGCTCTGGAACAGCGACAAAATACCAAGCGCGGCGTTGTTGAGCACGGTGATCGAGCGCAGGAGCGGCGTTTTCGTGTCGAGCGCGTGCCCCGTGTACGAGACGAAGCAGGTCGGGATGCAGAGCGTGGAGCCGCTCTCTCCTTCAAGGATAAATGCGGGCGAGGTCGGGTCCCACGCCGTATAGCCGCGCGCTTCAAAGGTCACGCGCAGGCCGCCTGACGGAAATGAGGACGCGTCCGGCTCGGCCTGGGTGAGCATCGCACCAGTGAAGGTCTCCATGACTTTGCCGTTGCCGGTCGGGTCGATGAAGGCGTCATGCTTCTCGGCGGTAGCGCCCGTCAGCGGCTGGAACCAATGGCAGTAATGGGTCGCGCCCTTCTGGATCGCCCACGTCTTCATGGCGGAGGCGACGGCGTTGGCGGAGTCAAGATCCAGGCGTTCGCACTTGGAGGCGGCGACCTGAACCTTGCGGAAGGTCTCCTTAGGCAGGAGAAGCTTCATGGTCTCAAGACCGAATACATTGCAGCCGTAGTAGTCGGAGACTTTGGCGTGGGCGGAGGCTGCGTAACGGGACGGCTTCTTGGCGGTCATCGAATGTGCAGCTCCATAACTTCGGGGGGGCATCTTCCCTCCATGTAATTTAGCGTCGCGAAGGATCACGCCAGGACGGCTTATATCGCCACCTTCGGATCTCCTCAGTCGAGGAATATCTTATAAATCTTACCCCGGCCAAGTCCAGAGCAAGGCGAACCTTGACTCAGTCCTCTTCTCGTCGTATACTGGATATACGACATTTTTAGTCGGGATTAAAATCCGGGGGGAACTATGCTGACCATCACGCCGAAGGCCGCCGAGAAGATTACCGATTTCCTCAAGACCGAAGAAACAGCGAAGGGCAAGGCCCTGCGCCTCAGCGTCGCCGAGTCCGGCTGCGCCGGCTACGAGTATCGCATCGGCTTCGACGAGAAGAAGCCCGCCGACAATATCCTCCCCCAGGCCGGCTTCGACGTCATCGTGGATGTCGAGAGCCTGAAGTTCATCACGGACGCGACGATTGACTACTCCGAGGACGAGACCAGCTCCGGCTTCAAGATCGAGAACCCGCTCGAGAAGGGCTCCTGCGGCTGCGGCAAGTCCAAGCAGTTCTAAATAAGATGATCACTCTGACTGAACGCGCCGCCAAAAAGATTCAGGCCCTGGCCTCCAAGAAAGGCCTGCCGCCGATGCTGCGCGTGAAGGTCGGCGCGGGCGGGTGCTCGGGCATGAGCTATGAGTTCGCCGTCGAGAGCTCTGTCGCCCCGGGCGATCTCGTACACGAGGAATTCGGCGCGAAGACCGTCGTGGACCCGAAGGCCGACTTCTTCATCGGCGGCTCTCAGGTGGACTACGAAGAGAGCCTCATGAAGTCCGGCTTTGTCGTCAAGAACCCTCAGGCCACCTCGACCTGCTCCTGCGGCAAATCGTTCTCGACCTGAACTCACGGTCGCATCATTGGCGGGTTACAGCCTCACGACCGGTAGAGCATCCAGTACACGGTCACACCCGTGACCGCCACATAAAGCCAGCCCGGGAGGGCCCAGCGCGCCCAACGCCGGTGCTCCTCCCACCGCGCCCTCGCCGCGAGAAACAAGGTCCGCAGGATCACGGGCAGAACGACGATGGCAAGCATGGTGTGCGTGATCAGGATCGAGAAATACACGACCCGGATGGGGCCCGTCTTCTGGAAGCGCACCGAGCCGACGTGGAAGTGATACCACAGGTAGCCGGCCAGGAAGGCCGCCGAGCACAGGAAGGCCGCCGCCATGGTCCAGCGGTGCGCCTCGCGCCTACCCGTCTTGATCAGCGCCCAGCCGAGCAGGAGCAGAACGGCGCAGGCCGCGTTGAGCGCCGCGTTGAACGCCGGGAAGGCGGACAGTTCCAACTAGCCGACTTCCTCCACCTCAACGGCCGCGTGCTTGCCGGACGTCGGAGCGGGGCCGGTGTTGAAGCGGGGCTTGTGCTTGGCGACGAACGCGCCCGCGATGTCCCTGAGTTCGTCGACCTCGTTGATGTCGGCGGAGGCGACGTAGTCGAAGTAGATGTCGGGCGCGACGGCGAAAAGCTCCTGAGCGGTCGGCGCGGCCTGATTCTCCATGTGCGCGGCAAGCGCCTCATACACGGAGCCCGTCAGCGCCACGCCGACGAACAGCACCTGAGGGTTCTTCTCCGCGTCGAAGGTGACGAATTCATACACGCCGGGCTTGTGCGGGGCGTGACTGGGCAACGCGTCGGGCTTGAAGCGGAAGCAACGATCGGACATTGCGATGCGGAATTTGCGCACGACCATGGGGTCTCCTTGCGGGGAAGTCTTACGCTTTCTGCGGCGTGCGCCAGATGACGCGGCCGACGAAGAACGGCCCGAGATTCTGAAGGTACTGGGAGGTCTGCACGGTCGGGCGCATGGTCTCGACGAGTTGGGACAGCGGCGCAAGCTCCCGACCCATCAGGCCGATGACGAAATCGTTGTCGTTCTTGTCGAGGCCGTGGCAGGCGAGGCGCACATCCAAGGCCGCCCCAGCGTCGCCGAACCGGCGGCCGATGACGCCGTGCTCCTTGAGAATCTGCTGCTGCTCGGGGCGCGGCAGGCGATAAAACGATCCATTGCGCCGCAAGGGATACCAGATCGCCCACGGCGTCGCGGGATCCATCGACACGCGGCGCGGGCGGTGCAGGAGCCAGTCCTCGAGCTTCGGCTCATAGCCGAGCGCGTAGGTGCGCCCGAGCATCGAGAACTCGGGCTTGACCGTAAGATCCTTGAACGGGCCGGACGCAAGGTCGCGGCGCAGCTTCGTAACGAACAACTCCGGGTTCTCGGTCATCGCAAGCACGGCCACGCCCGTGGGATCGTTGACTTCCTCATAAAGCACGCAGTCCACGCCGCAGCCGATCAGCCCGTTGATCAGGGGCTGGGCATCGCGGCAGCCGGTGAACGCGGTCAACTGAAAGAACAGACGATTATCGGAAAATTGCGGCTGGCCGTCTTTCGGGCCGCCGCGCTCGCGAAGTTCGAGGGCGGGAATTTCGGCGGGAGAGGTCGTCGGGTCGACGGGCTGTTGCGGCTGGCTCATAGGACAATGTTACTTTTTACCGTTGCGGCGTGTCGAGGTTTCCTCCTTGCGATCGGGCGCGTCGACCGGCAACAGCGCGGCGGCGAGAAGGAGCAAGCTCAGTTGAGAAGCTTGTCGATCATGCTGACGAGGTCGTTCATCGCGAAAGGCTTCTGTAGAAACTTGTCGCAGTTCTGCCTGAGGAAGTCCTGCTGCGACGCGCTGAGCTTCTTGCCCGAGATCGCGACGATCTTCATCGCCTTCGTCGCAGGGTTCGACTTGAGGACCTGACAAACCTGGAAGCCGTCCATGACCGGCATCATGAGGTCCATGACGAGCAGGTGCGGAAGTTTCTTGCCGATGATCACGAGCGCGTCCACCGGGTTGTTGGCGACATGCACCGCGTAGCGGTCCTTGTGCTTGACGAAGCTCTTCTCGAAGAGCCGCGTCATCATCGACTCGTCGTCGAGGATCAGGATATGCCTATGCGCGTCCGCGATGCTCGAGGGAATCGGCATCTCGTACTTCTTCATGAACACAATGAGCTCGGACAGCAGGATGCGGCGGTGGCCGCCGGGGGTCACGCGGGCCTTGAGCTTCCCCTTGTTAACCCAGTTGATGACGGTCGTGTGAAACACCCCGCACAGGCGCGCGGCTTCAAACGTCGTGAAGGTCTTCTCTCCGAGTTCTCCAGTGATCATGACCTGATGATATGATTTTCCCGCCCCCCGCTCAATCAGCTTCAAAATTTAGCCGAGATTGAGGCGACCCAAAAACTTTAGTAGACTTACTCTCGGCAAAACCAATTTCGGTGCGATACCCAAGTGGTCTAAGGGGATGGTCTGCAAATGACCCTCGATCGATTCCCAATCGCCCGATCCCGCCGATATAACCGTTCTCCGTCGAGACCCCTTTCGGCCGACTAGCGCCCCAAAGCTCCGGATTGTCCACTTTTGCTCCAAACCGTGCACCAAAGCGTGCATCCCGGACAGCCCTAAACAACCCCCACCGCTACCAAGCCTCACTTCGATTCGGCGGGGACAGGCGGCACATAGAAGATGGACTCCTTCGGGTCGAACTGCCGAGCTCGGTCAAGGTAGGCCTGCATCGAAGCCGGGTTGCTATGGCCCAGTTCCGCTTGAAGCTGGCGAAAATTAGTGACCACCATCGCCCGGTGTACGGCGAAAGTGCCCCGAAGATCATGCATATGAATGTGGTCTAGCCCTGCGGCATTCCTAGCCTCAGTGAACCGCCGTCCCGCGTACGAATCCGACATCGCCGTGGACTTATTCGGTTCGCGGAGGGTCGCGTGAAAGTAGAATCCGCTCAGAGGATGCGGCTTCAATCTCGTCAGCAAATCGGCGAACCGCGGCCCGAGGCTCGCGACATCCAGCTCGCGCATTCTCTCACGAGCTGCGCGCCCTTGCTTCTGCGTCGGCACGTAGAGCTTCCCGTTTCGGACATCGCCCAGCCGAAAGTCCAAGGCCTCGTTGACTCGTGCGCCGGTTAAGACGAGGTACTCGACCAGGTGTTTGATGCTGGGATCACACTTGCTGATCAAGTGGTCAATTTCGGGCAGCTTCAACCAAATGTCGCTGCGATCGCCGACAGGCAGCCCCAACACGGGGCGGATCAAGTTCGCCTTGATGAGCCCCACCGACTCAGCGTAAGCCATGATGCGCCGGAGACCGTTCAGCCGTTTCTTAATGGTGCTGTTGACGAGCGCCTCCTTCAACCACCGCTCTTTACAGGCTTCGGCATCCTTCGCGCGGATCTCATGAAGGTACCGGCTTCCGAGGTCCTTACACAGCGCCTTGGCGAGATTAAACTCGCCGGTATATGAAACCGGATTCTTGAGGCGCGGCTTGGCGGAGAACGGCAGGTATTTCCGATCAACGAAATCCTTCAGCGTGATCGGCTCGGCACCAAACGCGAGGTTCGTCTCCTCCGCCTCACCGCCCATCAGGAGCGCCACCAATGCATCCATGCGGCACTCACGCCGTATTTGCTTGCCGTCGTAGCGGAACTCAAATCGAACCAGATCGCGGCTTAGGCGTATGGCCTTGAGTGGATATCCCTTTGGCTTAGGCACACAGCCCCCTGACCTTGCGAGGTCGCCCGCGCCGAGTGATTCGCTTATCGTCTAGAAGCGCCGCGATTTCCTTCTCATCGAACAGGAACCGACCGAGGCGCGAAGGATGCAGACCCCACTCCTTCCAATTCCGTGAGAACCAGAACAAGGAGCACCTGCACTTCGCCGCCGCTTGCTTCATCGTGAGCCAGCCATCCTGAGGAGGCACGAGTGCCGGCGCCGTGGACACGGGCGCGGTTGGCGGTAAGTCCGTTTCCATCTCAGGTATATACCCGAGCCCCTGACAAGACATGCAGATGTGTTTAACGGCCGAGACGACCACTTGTTGCTCCATAAACGCCCCCGACGCAATTGATCCATGGGCAGGTTGTGCCCAGGTTGCGTTTGGGGAGGAACGTGGTCGATGAAGCAACCAGTATTCGCCTCCAGCCAAATCCGACTTGAAGCCCGAATTGCGGCTTACGAACGGCCCTACGACCCCTCAGGGGCCACCTACGATGAGCCTAGGCGAACGATCTCGGGTCGAAAAAGGAAAAGTTCGACCGCAACGCCCATACGAAGTACTACGAGCCCTGGACTACGCTGCGCCATCTCCTAACACGTCTTGCAGGTCGTGGTTGAGCTTGCAAATTCCACAGTCAGGATGCTCCAGCGACTGCGAGTGGACATACAGCCATTCCGTTAGCCGGCGGCACCAAACAGGATCCTCCAAGCTCTCGGCTTGGAATACGACGGGCACGCCCTCTACACGAATCACTTTCTCAGACGGCTTCATTTACAACCTCCTTGCTGTGCATTTGCGTCAAAGACCTCCAGCGATTTCCATTGTCCCTGTAGCCGCGGTTCCCGTTCCGAATACAGCTTGTTCACCCTCCTGAACAAGAAGGATTAAATTACCGCCTCTATCATGGAATCCGATCTTAAGCTCGGGGCCGATGGCCGAGCGGCACCAATCGTGGAATACCCGCCATTCAAAACTATAGGACCTAACGGCCGCAAAGATCCCTTCCAGTTCAATCCGCACGCGCGCGGATTGACCAAGGCCGTCTCGGGTGAATAGCTCTACGCCTTTCTCCGCTTTCCGGAGCGCAATACAGTCGCTGGACTTCTGGGCGATGACGCGGACCTGGCGCAATGCCACCAACAGGTCAGACCGCTGGACCTTCCAGCAAAGGGCGGTCGAGCCGACGCCCAACAAGCTGCGCATGCGCTCCTCGGCGGCCTGAGGCCACTCGACATCCTTGAGAGGCGGCCGACCATTGACCCAGTTGGAACCGACAACCAGCCTGATGCTCGAATCGGGCATTGACCAAACCTGGACCCTGGACTCGGGCGATCGGCCCAGCAGATCCAACAACGCAGTGACGACAGGCTTCTCAATCTGAAAGCTGTGCGGGGTGACGATCTCGATGTCCTGCGGGCAGAAGGTTGCGCCGACGCCCTTTCCGGGCAAGAAGAACAATCCATCGTGATAACACAGGCCTTGGAGGCACGCCCCCTTCCCTCTTCCTCCGCGCGGCATCATACTGACCGCACGGGAAAGGAACGCCGCCAACGAACGCGCCGGCATCGTCAAGAGGAGCGCTCCCTGCTCGGTTGGAAGGAAATGATCTGAGATCCACGGGACCGCCAGAAATCCGTAGCTCGCATCACCGTGGACCAATGTCCAAGGGAATGACCCATCCACCTTCTCCGAGGCCTCGGCCGCGATCGTAACGAGATCCACGTTCCCACGCCGCATGAATCGGGAGAGCGTCTTGAGCCCCTTCGCGCGCACCTTCGACGACACCTCTGGGGACCACGAGAATCGAATACTCCCACCAGAAGCGCTTCCGTGGCAGGGAGCACTCAGCAACATCGTGACGCGTCCATCCTCAGCCGCGATCCGCATCTCACCATTGTGAATTCCCCAATACGTTCGCAGCTTCCGCCCATCAAGTGAGCGGAGCTTTCCAAGCATGTCGCCAAGCTTAAACGTGTCCATTCTCGAGGGATTAATCACGAGATGCCTCCTGGAATGGGACCTTTCGGATCGCCGCAATTTTAAGGCGAATATGTTTGAGCGGATTGCTGCCGTTGACGCGCTTTCGGGTACGAAGACCGACGGCGTAGCCGCTCTCGTAAAGCATCCGCGTGAAAATGTGCCCGGGTATTTGCCTAAAACGACGGTCCTGCTTCATGAAGAAGTCCTGCAAGGCCTCCCTCGTGAAAACGTCGGATACCCCCAGTGCTGACGTTGGGGAGGTGTCCAATAATGTGTTGAGATAACTCTTAATGAGGCTGCTATCGTCGAACTCGGCAAGCTCTTGACGCAGATCATGTTCACGGAGAAGTTGGGCCCTAACGATGCGCTCAAAGTGAAAGCCCGGCCACCGCGAATCCAACCGTCGCGCGACAGCGATAAGTGGCCTGGCAATACCAGCCAGACGCCCGCTCAGGCCTTCAGGCAAGATGTGAGAATCGTTATAGAGCGAAAGGACATTGGCACGCTCCTGCTCGCCGAAGGCTTCGAGAAGAGACCGCATGGCACCGATAGCCGCATCACGGTTTCCTTGGGTAAACCGGAACTCTGTTTCCGTTGAGGCGACCGCCCGGAGCTCGACCATACGATTGCGTAAAGCGGCGTCACGTTCGGGCTTGACGCCAATGAACATCTTTGGGCCGTACACCCCGTAGGACTTTGTTCCGATCGGCCCATCGCAACGATAGACCTTTGCTCCGGTCCGATAGCCCGCGCGCGCGATACGCGCAATTTCTCGAGCGATACCCGTTGGCAACTCGTCCGCTTCATCTACGACCACCAGCTTATGACGCGCATCAATCATTCGGAAGAATACAGCCGACGTGGTGCCAGCCGTAACGACAACGCAGTGATCCTCCCCGACTAAATCGGCCGCAATCGCGCCGGTCTGCGTCTTCTTGCCATCGCGCGGGCCACTGACTCGAATATAAAGGATCTCCGAGAATCCGGTGCCGTCCTCGATGTGAGCCAAGGCTGCGTAGGCAATCAGGAACCGACACGAAGCCCGTGGATTCTCAAGGCTCGTCCAAGCTCGAATGACCTCAAGCGCCTTCCGCGCCGTCTCTTTATTCGCCATCATGCAGAAAGTGTAGACGCAAGATGGGGCGCTGCATAGCACGGGAAATCAGAGACCGGAGTGCAGCGATTTCCTCTCTCGAAGAACGCCAGGTCGAGCGGACTAGAGCTCTAGGCGACTAGGGCGGGAGCCGACACGCAGTCGGACGAACTGAGCGGCGGCGTGGGACGACCGCCCCCCCTCGAATACATCGGGGAAGATAAAATGCAGGAAGCGGTAGGACAAGATTTCGGCCTGATGCTGCGAGGCGGCAGAAGGGGCCGAGGTCAACGATTCACGGAGCACGCGCATCGTCTCGCCCCAATACGGAGCTTTATGGACGGCGTACGCGCCAGTCTTGCCCTTGCCTCGGAGTTCTTCGCCACGAAGGGCGCGCAAGCCCATGAAACGCTCCAAGAAGCCCCGCTGTGCCGCAGTCCAACCCAAGTCTATAGGAGGAAGCTCGCCTCCGATTGCCCGCGTGAAGTCAGCCGCGATATCGGTCTTGCTGCGCCTGGGCAGAGGTGAATCGGCGGAGCAAAGCTTGCGCAGCGCGGAATTGTACGCACGCTCCCTCTCGCGGAGCTTGCGAGCGGAGTTCCGCCGCATCATCTGATAAAGCCACAACTCGTGGAAGAACACGGCGGGCTCGATCTGAACGAAAAGACTTCGGATAGACAGACCGTGACGACGCAAGGCCTTCTCAAGACCATTCTTCAATTGGTGATGATTGTCTTTGTGAAAATCGTCCCAATTAAGATCAAGCGTCAGGCCAAGGTCAGGAGCGTAGCCGTGACGCTCAAGCTGAGCCGCAACTGGCATAAGCAGGTCAACGTCACTCTGGGAAAATTTCCAGCGCCGTAACCAGACCTCCGGCTCAAAACGGAATGACTTGCGCTTTGGCATAGATAACCGGCCGCATTTCCGGGCCAGGCCAAGATTCTAGAAAGCTTGGAGCTTGGCAGGAAGGACTGCCTACGATGAGCCTAGGCGAAAGTCAAAAGGAAAAATTACGCCCTAAGGCCGCTCGCCTGCCATATCGAACTAGGCGAAGCGAGGAAGAGAGCTAGAAGGTTCTTCGCAACTCCGGGGCTTAACGGAGGAACTCAGGCCGGGAATCAGGGCCGACTGGGTGAGCCGGCCTGGCCTTGCCTTTGAGCCGTCCGAGCCGTTTAAGGCGGTTGAGGTAGGCCTCGGCTAGAAGGCGCACTATCCCCTGCTTCCGCTCTTCATCGCCAAGAGGCCAAGACTCATTCTTCTTAGGCATCGAGCGAATGCTATCAAACGATCAGGGAGGCATCGAACGGCGCCCTACGCTGAGCGGTAGTTGGGGTTGACCTCAAAGACCAAGAGTCGCTCAGGATTAAAGCTCCGCGGCGAGCAGGTGCCGCAGGAAATCCTGCGACCGCGACGAAGCCGGCGAGCCCTGGGCACTGCCCGATTGCAATGAAGGCAGCGGAGCTGATAAGGCAAGGCGGGCTGGGCAACGGTGTCGGAGCTGTAGCACCGCTCGGGCTTCGCCCCGATCGCCGCGGCCATCGCCCGCCAGATGGGCCCATGGCCCGCTTGGCGCGGGGCCAGGGCGTGTGCCAGTTCATGGAGGAGCGTATCGCGGACTTGGGCCTCGTCATTCAGCCGAACGAGCTGACGGGAAAGGCCGATCGTCCGCTTGTTCCATTTGCAGACTCCGAACCGGAGTTTGGAGTTGTCGAAAGCGAAGTGCCAATCCGCAAGCCCATGCTGTGCCAGCAATTGGCGGGCGAGGGCTGAGGCGGCTCGCAGGTCCATGCTAGAAATATACTCGCTGGCCCGACGGGCCATGCTGATTGCAATAGACCTTACTTAAGCCACTTCAATCTAAGGGTAATAGTAAGTAGTAAAGGTAAGGCTTATCTTAAGAGTCGTTAAAACTTCAATCTTCATTATCAATATCAATTGCAGTTTCTGTTCGAATACGCACTAAGTCCCAGCTCGTTTAGTGCTTCATGGCGAAGCCGCACCCGATTTGCCAGACCGGAGATTCTTTCCCTGGTGACCAACCCACCCGCCCATGGCTAAACTTTAGATTTCCCCGTATAATCCGTAACGGAATGGCTACTGATGAAACTTTGAAAGCAGCGCACTTTGACGTTATGGTGAACATCAGACTCCAGTCGTAGCTGAGGCCAGTCGGTGGAGTTCTAAACCACGAGTAGAAGGAGGAGAAATATGTTTCGGTTGATCGCAATGTTAGTCTTGATTGCGGCAGCATTCCTGATGACCGTTGACCCTGTCCAAGCACAGGATCCAGCTCTCTCGTCACTAAAAGCGCGTCAAGCAAAAGAAAGGAGAAAGGAGGCGAGTGAGGCCGAACGCCAGCAGACCATCAAGGTCAGGGAAGCCGAGATCATTCTGGCGCTCGAATCAGCCGTTGTCAATCTGGGGAAACAGGGGATTGAGTTTCGACAACTCTCGGATTCCGATGCCTGCCTCTTCGAGAAAGACTGCAAAATAGTTGGACAAGGGGCGAATCGGCGTGTAATTCATATCACCACAGGTCTTTTTCACACTTTGAAGCTCGTTATTCAGCCTCGGGGTGGGAATCCTGCAAACATCTGCTGGGAATTCAATAAGGACGGCTCATTTGAAATTGGGGAAAGGCTGGGTTACGGGGGGCAGGTCTTTTTCACAGGGAAGAACTTTCTTGATCCCCTGGCTGTTACCCCGAATCAGAGTAAAATTCAACATGGCCTGCTGAAGTACGTGAGCGCCACTGTCAAATAGCCATAAGATGGCACCGCACAGTGTATCGGCATCGACAATTCAAGGCATGACCCGCGTCGTTGCGGACGTGACAAAGGATAAAAAATGACAGCTCCAAACTGGGCGGGGCTCCGGGCAGCCACAGATAAGCCTCGACTGATCTTGATGGCAAAGGGGCCTGACATCACAGTTACGAAGACAACAACTAACTGGAGTTGGTTGTCCCAGAACGTGCCGAGGCTGCCCATTTATGTGGCAGGTGTAAACTGCTGCAAGAATCTTGATGAACCTTGCGAGGACTTCTGCTGGTGGATTGGCGACGTTTCGCAGCCCGATGAATTCAGCTCTGACGAATCGGTGATTTTTCGCACCTTACTACCGACGTAGCAGCTCCC
>JBBTJN010000087.1:0-1276 GCA_038059415.1 Elusimicrobiota bacterium
AAGGTGACCGCCAGCCTCTCGACGGAGTCACGGCCCGCCGATTCGTCAGAGCTGGTTGCCTGACCCGGGCCTCGACAGTGAGACTTTAACCCGTTATGCTTCCCCTGTGAGAAAATCTCTCGTCGTGCTGGCGACGCTGTTCATCGGCGTCCCGACCTTGGCCCGAAAACTCATGGTCAAAGACCTCATCGCGTCTTTCGGGTCGGCGCAAACCGACGAGCGCATACGCTTGGCCGCCGCGCTCGGCCACCGGAAGGACAGGAAGGCCACCGACGCCTTGATCCTCGCCTTCGACATCAAGCGCGGCAACCCGCGCGAGAACATCGCCTTCGTAGACGCGCTGGGAATCGCTGGCGATCCGCGCGCCGTCGTACCCCTGGCCACCGCCTGGGACTATCTCCGTTCGATGATCCTACAAATGGGGGAGCTGCCCGGGCATCTCCAGGTCCTCCGCTGGAAAATCCTTGACGCCTTGTCCCGCCTGGGCGGAGATCAGGCGGTTCTCATACTGTCGGAAGCCCTCAACGAGAAGGATCCGCGTGTCGTGGAAGAAGCCGTGCGCGGCCTCGGCCGACTCCAGGTCAAGGAGGCCGTCCCTGCCCTACTGCAACTCGCCTCGGGGAGCACGGGCAACCTCCTCCAGGCGATCTTCGAGGCCCTGGGCGACATCGGCGACAAGAGCGTTCTCTCCACGCTTGAGCAGGTGATCACCAATCCCGATAAATTCATCGAGGTCGAGGTCTCCTACGCGTTGGCCAAGCTCGGAAAGAAGGACGCGCTGGTCCGACTGAACGGCTTTCTTGTCGGCGACCCCGGCGAGGAAAAGGTCGGCCTGCTCGCGGCTTACTACCTCGTCAAGCTCGACAAGGACGCGGGCCTCAGGCATCTTGAGGAGATGATGAAGAGGCCGGACAGCTTGCTTGCCCCCGTCGCGGCCGAGACCTTAGGCAAAACAGGGAATCCGCGCAGCGTCCTCGTTCTTATCGAGGCCTTCAAGGCTCCGGACCCCGCGGTGCGGCTTTCCGTTGCGCGCTCGCTCGGGCGACTGGGTGGGGGACGCGCGATAACCGCCTTGAAGAAGATGAGCTCCGATTCAAACCCCGGCGTGCGCAGTGCCGCTCTCAATGTTCTAGCCGAGTTCGGCGAGAACGACTAGACAGTCCGCCCTCAGCGCGCTATTCTTGGCTATGAGCCGCGAATCAAGAATCGGAGACGCGTGGGGCGGCCTGGCCGCCATGCTCGTTGCCCTCCCCCAGGCCCTCGCCTTCGGCGTGGC
>JBBTJN010000088.1:0-1604 GCA_038059415.1 Elusimicrobiota bacterium
CCCAGTTTCCCCTTGCGTGCTGCCTCTTCCTCTTCTAACTCGTCGAGGCGAGGGAACGTCAGGCAGTTTGCCACGTAGGCGTCGGTATCCTTATGGAACTGTTCCTTGAGGATTCCTTCATCTAAGGCATCGTAGATCGTCTGCGAGATGCGTATTTCTTGCCCCGAGGATGCTAACTGAAGGTTTTCTGCGGAAGTAACTTTCGGCCCGAGACAGATGACGACCCTACTGCCCTTCTTGCCAAGTCGGCTGACGAATACCTTGCCAATATCTAGTAGATCGATTCCAAAATAACATAGTAATACCCCAACAGGTGGTGGTACACTCCTTCCCGGGCTACAAGAGCCGGGAGGGCGCATGCCGTTCAAGTCGAGGAGAGCCAAGCTACGGTTGACGTCGGAGGAGGATGCCGAGTTGACCGCGCTCGCGCAGTCCCGGACGCGGTCAGCGCGAGCCGTCGAGCGAGCTCGGATCTTGCTCGCCTACGTCCAGGGAGAGTCGGTGTCAGGGATCTCCAGGGCTCTGGGTACGAGTCGGCCGAAGGTGGAGCGCTGCCTCGACAAGGCGCTTCAGTTTGGGGCGATGAGAGCGCTTGCCGACCTTCCAGGGAGAGGCCGGGAGGCCGTGATCACGGCCGAGGCGCGGGCGTGGGTAGTCGCGCTGGCGTGCAAGAAGCCCAAGGAGTTGGGCTACTCCTACGAGCTATGGACCACGCGGCTTCTGGCCGAGCACGTCCGCGGGCACTGCATGGAAGCCGGCCACCCCTCGCTGATTCGGCTCGGACGGGGTACGGTGTCGAAGATCCTCTCGAAGGGCGGCGTCAAGCCTCACAAGGTGCAGTACTACCTCGACAAGCGCGACCCGGACTTCGAGGCGAAGATGGTTCAGGTGCTGTGCGTCTACAAGGACGTCGCGTTGCTGCGCGAGAAGGGCCAGGACGTGTCTTCGATGCTCGCCGTCCTCTCGTACGACGAGAAGCCGGGCATCCAGGCGATCGGCAACACGAGCCCGGATCTGCCGCCCGTTCCCGGCGAGCATCCAACGGTCACGCGGGACCACGAGTACGTGCGCCGCGGCACCGTGAGCCTGATGGCCGGGATCGACCTGCTGACGGGCGAGGTTCATGGGATGCCCGTGGACCGGCATCGCAGCCGCGAGTTCGTCGATTTCTTGAAGCTGGTCGACAGCGCTTACCCAAAGACCGCCACGGTTCGCATGATCCTCGATAACCACTCGGCTCACATTTCCAAGGAGACCCGCGCCTACCTCGCCACGGTGCCGAACCGCTTCGACTTCGTCTTCACGCCGAAGCACGGCTCGTGGCTCAACATCATCGAGTCGTTCTTCGCCAAGATGGCGCACACGTTCCTGCGAGGCATCCGCGTGTCGTCGAAACAGGAACTCAAGGACAGGATGAAGCAGTACCTGGACGAGGTGAATGAGCAGCCGACCGTCTTCCGTTGGCGATACGCGATGGACTCGCTCTTTGAGGCATAGCCATTGATATGCTAATTGAGAATCATTCTACTAGTTGCCTGTCTCGTGTCTTGGACGATAACGAGTCTACTGCTATGGCTTCTGCTCCGTCGACAGAGGTTTCACCT
>JBBTJN010000089.1:0-21601 GCA_038059415.1 Elusimicrobiota bacterium
TCGGCAAGTACCTCTCCTGCTCGACCTTCCCCAAGTGCAAGGGCAAGATCCAGCTCACGCCCGAGGGCCTGAAGGTCGTTCTTGAGCTGACCGGCGAGAGCTGCGACCTGTGCGGCAAGGCGATGGTCATCCGCACCGGCCGCAAGGGCAAGTTCATCGCGTGCTCCGGCTACCCGGAGTGCAAAAATACCTTCTCGCTCGACGCCGACGGCAAGAAGATCGAGGGTTCGCGTCCGTTGCTGACCACGCGCTCGTGCAACAAGTGCCAGAAGCACATGTGGCTGCGCGTCGGCAAGCGAGGGTTCTTCTTGACCTGTCCCGGCTACCCGAAGTGCCGCAACCTAAAGCCGGTCTCGAAGGAAGAGGGCGAGAAGCTTCGCGTCGCGGGCGAAGAGCTGCGCGCGGCGCAGATCGCCGCGCGCTTGGCGACGCTGGCGGCTGCGCCGGCGGATGCCGCCGGCGGCGGCACCCAGCCGGCCCCGAGCTGACGTCCAGGTCATGACGACCGAAGCGGCCCCGGGACCGTTGCGCCTTCAGACGGAGCGCTTCCTCACTCATCTGCGCGCCACGCGCAACTACTCCCCGCACACCTTGCGCGCCTACGGTAAGGACCTGTCGGCTTTCGTTGTCAAATATCCCGACCTCGAGCCGGGCGGCATCGTGCGCGTGCATGTGCGCGCCTTCCTCGCCGACCTCCAGAAGGAGGGGGGGCTGGCCCGGGCGTCGATCCTGCGCCGCATGGCCGCTCTGCGCTCCTTCATTAAGTTCTTGCGCTCCTCGGGCCTCCTGAAGGGAAACCCGGTTTTCGGCGTGCCCTTGCCCAAGCGCGGGCGTCCCCTGCCGAAGTTCCTGACGGAAAACGAGATGACGGAGTTGTTTTCCGCTCCCCACAACTACGACCCGAATCAGTACGCCCGCGACCGTTCTTTGATCGAACTGATCTATTCTTCCGGCCTAAGACGCTCCGAGGTCGCTTCGCTCAACGTGGGCGACGTAGATTACATGGCCGGAACCGTCCGCGTGTTCGGCAAGGGCGCCAAGGAGCGCATCGTCCCCGTCGGCAACGACGCTCTCCAATGCCTGCGCGACTACCTCAAGCGCCGCAACGGGCCCGAGGACTCCGCGCCCATGTTCCTCAACTCGCGGGGCGAGCGCCTGTCCGACGGTGGGATCGTCTATCTGCTCGGCCGGTGGATCAAGCGCTCCTCCCTCAAGAAGAAGATCACCCCCCACGTTCTGCGCCACAGTTTCGCGACGCATCTGATGAATCATGGCTGCGACATCCGCACGGTCCAGGAGATGCTCGGCCATGTCAGCCTTCAGACCACCCAAATTTACACACATGTCTCCCTCGATCGGATGAAAGAGGTCTACAAGGACTCCCATCCGAGAAGCGCGAAATGAGGATAGATAATGGTGTCAGGCCTACCGGTTTTTGCATTGCTTCGAATCCTCGGATTCGGCGGAGTAATGCAAAAACCGGTAGGCCTGACACCCTGTAGCCAATGAAAGACAAGATCGAGCTTCTCATGGAGGAGACCGGCTGCGACCGCGGCGAAGCGGAACTCGCCCTCGAGATGTGCGGCTACGAGGTCGAGGAGGCCGTCCGCCAAATTCCGCGCCTGCTCAACGACATCTGCGCCCTCAAGGGGAAGTTCGTACGACCGGCTGAGAACCAGCATGGTCTTTTTCTGGTCGTGCTGAACCTAAAGAATCGCAAGGTCTTGCGCGCCCGCGCCGTCATGTCCTACGACCCCGCGGTCTGCGCCGTCGGGCTTGACGAGGACTGGTTCTCCTTCGAAAAGCATCTGTATGGATGTCGCCTATGGGATGGGAGCCTGCCCGCCGAGAGCCTCGAGGTCGAGCAGAGGCTCGCCGCGCATTTTCGCGCGGTGGAGCCTGGGGTATTCAATCTTCTGCGCACGGCGGGCGGGGACGAGGCCACTGTGGAGTTGACGGCCCCGCTGCGCGCTCATTTCCGCGATCAAGGTTTGAGCTTGCGCCTGAAAAAGGATATCCTCGACCTTGGCCAGTTCCAGTCCCTGCGCAAGATGCCGGCGCCGGCCGTTCGTCGCGGCAAGCCGTTATTGGACGTGCCGTCCGAGGTGGATTTGCTCGTTTTGAAGATTACCCTCGAGGAAGACCCCGGGGGCTTGCCCGCCGCCGAATTGCATGCGGGAGACATGGTGTTCGCGCGGATCATCGACGGGCGCGACATCGCGCAGTATCTGGCCCGTCTGTTCGGCGGGCTGACGGCGTCCGGCCCGGTGCCCATCGAGGTTCCAGTCGAGGCGATCGAGACGAGCCCGGCGGGCACGCTCACGCGGGTGCGCTTCGCCATAGGAGTGGCGGGCGACGCGGTCGTGACCGGGGAGAAGCGTTTTAAGGCCGCACGCGGAACCTTTCACGGCCGCGCCGACGGTTCGTGGTGGCGTCGATTTTTTAAGGGATAAGGAGATTTCATGCCGGCACTTGTGGTCGTGGGCGCCCAGTGGGGCGATGAAGGGAAGGGGAAGATCGTTCATTTTTTGGGCAAGGACGCGGATTGGGTCGTGCGCTATCAGGGCGGCAACAACGCGGGGCACACCGTGGTGTTCGGCGGACAGAAGTATGCCCTGCACCTGACCCCGTCGGGCATTTTGGCCACGGGATGCAAGAGCATAATAGGCAACGGGGTTGTTATCGACCCTAACGCCTTCGTCAAAGAGGTGAAGATCCTCGAGGGGCGGGGCGTCAAGGTGCGGGGGCGTCTTTTTATCAGCCTCGCCGCCCATGTCATCCTGCCGTATCACATCTACGTCGACACCCTGCGAGAAGAGGGGGGGCGGGGCATCGGCACCACCAAGCGCGGCATCGGTCCCTGCTATGAAGATAAGGTCGCCCGCATCGGCATCCGCATCGCCGACTACCTCGATGCCGAGTCCTTTCGCGAGCTCGTGCGCCGCAACCTCAAGGTCCGCGCGGTCGAGCTCGCCAAGGTCAAGCCTCTGCGCGTTATCGAGGATGAGGTCTTCAAGGACTACGACCGCCTGCGCCGCTTCCTGGCCCCATTCGCGACCGACTGCTCGAAGCTGCTCGACGACGCGCGCAAGAAGAAGAAGCGTCTGCTTCTCGAGAGCGCCCAGGGCTCGATGCTCGATCTGGACCATGGCACCTACCCTTTCGTCACCTCCTCCAACCCCGTCGCGGGCGGCGCCTGCGCGGGCGCGGGAATCGGCCCGACGGCGATCACGGCCGTCATGGGCGTCACCAAGGCCTACACGACGCGCGTGGGGCTGGGGCCCTTCCCGACCGAGGTGGAGGGCCACGTCGGACACTACATCCGCGAGGTCGGCAAGGAGTTCGGGACTACGACGGGCCGGGCCCGGCGTATCGGGTGGCTCGACATCCCCCAGCTTCGGGCCGCCGTCCGCATGAACGGCATGACCGCGATGACGATGACCAAGCTCGACACGCTCTCGGGCGTGCATCCGATCAAGATATGCGTTGCCTACAGGCTCGGCCGCAAAAAGCGCATCGCCGACTTTCCGGTGTCCCGTCGGGAGCAGCTCGACGTCGAGCCGATCTACGAGGCCTACCCGGGCTTCTCCGGCGACCTAGGCAGGGCGAGAAAGTTTTCCGATCTGCCGCGCGGCGCGCGCGAGTACGTGATCGCCGTAGAGAAGATGCTCGGCGTGCCGGTCGCGATCGTCTCCGTCGGGCAGAGCCGCGAGCAGACGATCGTGCGCGACGCGAGGCGCCTTTGGAGCTGAGCCCCATGACTCTTGATGCGCGCGAGGCGGCTATAGAGTTGTTTTTCTCCTCGAGAAATGCGATCGTCGGGGCCATGGGTCTTGACAATAGAACGGCGCCTGCTATACTCCGATGGTCGAACGTTGGAGCGACAAACCGGCAAACCGTTCGCGAGGGCGGGGCGCAAAGCGAAGGGCCTCGAAGTGTCGTGAGGTCGCCTGGCTACCGAAACCAAACATGCTAAGACATGGCGTGAGTCTGCAATTTCGCTCGGCCTCAACTTTCCATCGACGGGACAGAGGGGTTCGATGGTCGGTGGGGCCGGGCCTGTTTTTGGCCCTGGCGCTGTTGGCGCCGGCCGGCCGCGCGGAAACCGCGGTCGGTCTTGACGCGCAAGGGGTCGATCCGCGGGTCGCCGTGGAAAACCGATGGGGCCTCGATGTCCGAGATTCCCTGGCTCGCCCCGTCACCGGTGAGAAAGTCCTGGCCGACCTGAAGGGCGTGACGGTGGCCCGCGCGGCCGAGAACGCTTTCACCAGCTCCTTGCCCAAGGCCCGCGCCGTCTTGTCGGCGCTGGAACTCCTGGCCGAGGCCGCGGCCGCCTTTCGCCTCGCTTCGACCGGTTTCGTGCCGCCGGAGCTTCTGCCCGGCCTGCCGGGAGGGGGGCCCAAGTTCGCGGTCCTGTGGCTGCTCATGTCGGCCTGCGCGGCCACGGCCGTCTCGTTTTGTTGTCGTGGCGAAACTCGCCTGACGCTTTCCCGTTCCCGCCAAAGCTCCATCGAAATTCTCCGCTGTTAAGCCGGGCTCCAACCCCCTTTTTTCCGCCTTCGGCGGAAAAAGGATTAAGAGACAGCGTCGAGTGAGTTGCAGGGCCCCGTGCAGGACACATTTCCGACACCCGGCCTCAGCCGAATAACCGCACTATAGAGGGTCAAATGACCATCCGTGGGAGGCTTGCGTCTTCCTATCACGCGCGCGCGCGAAACAGGGCATTGCTTAGTGCGGTGCTCTTTTTGGCGTGCGCCGCATTGTTGGGGCCGGTGAATGCCGGCGACTGGCGCGCGGATATCAAGCACCGCGACCCGAATACGCGGTTGAAGGCGGCCGTGGCGCTCGGTCGCTCGGCCGATCCGGCTGGACTCGTCGCTCTTGAGGCGGGGTTGGCCGATTCCGACAAGAAGGTGCGCTATGCGGCGATTCGGTCTCTGGGCCTGAGGCGTTCGGGGGGGGCGGTACGGCGACTTAAGGCCATGGCCGCCTCGGCGGACGCGGGCGAGCGCTCTCTGGCGCGCGAGGCCTTGGGACGCATCGGCGGCCCGGAGGCCGTGGCTGATCTGGCCTTGGCGACGACCGCGCGCGAGGCTGACGCGGCCGAGGCTTGCCGCGCCTTGCAGTGGTCCGAAGATGAGATTTCGCTGGCCAGCCTCCAGAAGGCGGTGCAACGTCCGGAGCCGGGCGTTCAGGCGGCGGCCCTCTTCGCGCTTGCCCGCCGGGGCCAACAGGTGGGGGCGCAGGCGGTTCCGCTCCTCTCCGCCGCAGACCCGGCCGTGCGCATCGAGGCAGCGCAGGCGATCGCCGTGGCCGGGGGCGCGCAGGCGGGCGGCCGGCTGCGAACGGCGCTGGCGGGGGAGAAGGACGTTCTGGTCCGGCAGGTTCTTGAGGGCGGGCTGCGCAAGCTGGGAGGCGCTCCATGAGGCGGCTGGTTTGGGGCGTTTTGGCGTCCTTTGGCCGGGGGAGGGGCATCGCCAATGAGCCGTAACCCCCTGCGCTGGACCGTCCTCGCTCTGGCGGCTGCGGGGCTGCTCGCGTCCGCCCCAGCGTCGGCTCAGACATCCATCACCAACGACGGCGGCGATGCCTACAGCTACCATCCGGCCGGCCGCAGCATCGTGGAGAACGGCTACGGAATTTGGGCGCTTCACTACGACGTCACCGCCGGGAGGTCGTACATCACGTACTCCGCGGACGGCCTAACCTGGAACGGGAGCCGGTCCTTGGTGTTCCCCACCGACGTCAACTCGGCGAGCGACGGCAACTACCCCGCGATGTTCTACGTAGCCAAAACCTCGGCCGTTTACGTCGTGATTTCCGATACAACGCCGGTCACCGTGGGACTCGCCGCGACGATCTACATCGCGAGCGCGACGCTGACCACCTCCGGCCTGCCGACCTTTAACCCACCCGCAAGCCGCGTGATGACGAAGTCCATCGGCGGCAACAACGCCGCGTGCAATTGCGTGAGGAACAACGCCGCCGCCGCCACCGTCACGGGCATCGGCGCGCGCGCTCAGCTGTCGCTGACCGCCATGCTCAGCACGACGGGCAGCCCGCTGAAGCTGTACGTTGCCATGCACGCCCACAGCACTTTGGCGCGCGAGGGCTACCTCATCGCCGAAATTGACCCCGACACCCTGACCTCCAGCGTGATCGGCGGCCAGTACGCGGCCAACGCCGCCTTTGGTCTGTGGCCCGTCGTCACCCAGATGGACGCCGTTGGACAGGGCCGCTTCGCGGTCTTGTACAAAGACGGCACCAATGGCGCGTGGAACGTCGATTACTGGGACGCGACGACTTTCCCTACCCCCAATAACCCCTACCTCTGCCCCAACATCGCGCGATCCGTGGTCATCGCGGCCAACGCTGTGGACATCGATGCGTCTAGCAACTATGTGGCCACGGGTACCGCGAGCGGCGCCTATTACGTCGGCGCCTCCACGGGCTACTTCGCCATCAACGCCCGGAAATCCATCAACTATTTCTACACGAGCTACAACAAGGGCGCCGGGACCAATGCCGTCATCGCCACCTCGAGTAGCCCGTACGGCAATCCCAGTATCGGCCTCTACGGCGGCACGACCGCTTACATCGTCGTCGTCGGCACGGCCGCCAACGACGCCAATTATCTCGTCGTGAACTACTTGAGGGGGACCACGCTTCCCGCGGCGGTCTGGACTTTAAACATCACGCCTGCGGCTTCCGGGTTGGCGTGGAACGGCGCCGGCAATAATTCTCTCGGCAATTCGCAGCAGATTTGGCCGAGTGTTACCAACGTGAGCTACCCGCCGACTCCGCCGCGAGTCCTGTTCAGTTCCTATTCGACGACTTTGGGGACATTCGACGCCTACTTCGGCACGATTTACACGAACTCGGCGCCGACGCTCACCGGGTTCTCGCCGTCAACCGCGCCGTCCAACAGCAACACCGTCACGGTGGATGTTGTCGGCACCAATTTCGGCGACGACAACGGCGCGGATTACGGCGTGGGCGTCAAGGTCTTGGTCGGCTACAACACAGGGGCGGGCGCGACGGCGATTAATCCCCAGTCGCCCTCCGCGGTGACCGCCGTCGTCAACACCGTCACGAAGACGAAGTTGACCGCGACGATCACCGTCGGCAGCAATTTCGGCGGGGGAGCCGGGTTCAACATCAGCAACTCGACTCTCAGCCCCCACTTCGACATCCAAGTCCAGAACCCGGACGGACAGCTCACCAGCGTCGACATAGGTACCTTCACTGTATACGCGCCCACGATGACCAGTGTCTACATAGACTCGCCCGCCCACTACCTGACCTCCTCGACCTTCGACTACGTCATCAACGGCAGCAGCATGGCAGCCTGGCCGGCCATTTCGACGGTGACCGTCGCAATCACCGGCAATCCGGGCATCAGCTTGAGCTCGGTGACCTACGTGTCTCCCAATCAAATCCGGGCCACGCTGATCATGGGCAACACGCTTGGAGGTCTCAACCCGAACTACAATCTCCGTCTCACCAACCCGGATGGCCAGATGTCGAATCTTTTAACCTCGACCTTCACGGTGTTTTCGCCGTCCACGGGCACGGCTTACGCGGTCGATTATAAGGAAGTTCTCCGTTCGAGCACTTTCAGCGTCGTGCTCAATGGAAGCTATTTCCAGAACTGGACCTCGACGCAGACCAGCATCTATCTGTCGTCTTCCCCGCTTTTGACCGCGGTGGCGGCGCCCGCGACCGGCTACTTCCTCTACCCGACGAATGAGATCTCCACGGCCGCGGCCTACGGCTTGACCGTGACGCCGAGTGCCACGCCGGGCCTAAGCCAGATCGTCGTTCCCATCGCGGTCAGCACCTTCGCCATCAACGGCAACACCAGCTACTACTTCCTGCTGTCCAACCCCGACGGCTTGGAGAGCGCCGTCTCCATCGCGACGTTCTCCGTGCCCGCGCCGGCGATAGTGAACACTTATGAGGACGCCCCGAAGCATTACCTGACGGCCCAGACCTACGACTATGTCATCCGCGGCGTTAATATGCAGAAGTGGACCAACGCCGCTTGGACGGGGGTCGCCCCCGCCACATGGACGACCGTTCAGTTCCTTGAAGGCGGAGTCCCCAGCCCCGACGTCTTGATCAACTCCGGCGATTACAGCGCGTTCGCCAGTTCACAGCAGGTGGTCCTCAACATCACCGTCACCCCCTCGCCGACCTTCTCCGGCGGGCCTTACGACATCAAGATCATCAACCCCGACGGCCAGTCCATCCCCGCGTCCGTGGCCGTCGCCACCTTCACCATTCCCGCTCCCTCCACGGGCACGGCGTACATGATCGATCCCACCGAGGTGCTCCGCGGCAGTACGTTCACGCTGAGAATTACGGGCAGCAACTTCCAGGATTGGACGTCGACTCGAACCGCCATTTATCTCTCCTCCGCGCCGCAACTTACCGCCAGCGGCTTCTTTCGTTATCCGACGACGGAGATATCCACGGCCGTCGGTTACGGTTTCACCATCGCGCCGAGCGCCGTGCCGGGTCAGAGCAGCATCGACGTGGTCGTCCAGGTCAGCAGCTACGCTCTCAATGGCGCCGCCAGCTACTACTTCCTGCTCGGCAACCCGGACGGTCAGAGAACGACGCCGATCTCGGTGGCGACGGTGGCGGTGGCCGTGCCCAGTCTTTACGGGCTGTATGTGCCGGGAGCCGCCGTGGCTTCCGGGGGCATCGCTCCCCTTATAGCGGAGGGCACTTTGCGTCCGACGCGGGCCTTGGTCGTGCAGGGGGCCAACTTCCAAAACTGGAGCGTCCGGACGGCCTCGGTGGCCGTGTCGGGAGGCGGCGTTGCGGTGGATTCGATCACATGGATTTCAAATGATTCCTTCCAGGCCAACCTGAGGATATCGACCAACGCGGCCAACGGCTTGCGCAACGTCACCGTCTTTAACCCGGATGGCCAGTTCTCATCGGTCCTGACCTCGACTTTCATCGTCACCGTGCCGACGGTGACCATCATCTCGCCCGTGCCGGCCATCGGCCCCTCGCTTTCCGTTTCGAGTTTCGTCCTGGTCGCCGGCGTCCAGTATTCCACGGGCTTCGCCTCGATGCGGGGCACGGCGGGGTTCCTGCCGGCCGGCGCGCAGACCTCATTGCTGACCACGCAGATCAGGATTACGCGCATGTCGGACAACTTTGTCTGGAGCGGGGGAGCTTTCGCCAATCCCAACACGGGGTTTTCTCCGCCGCAGTCCGAGAATCATTGGCGCGATGCCGACGGCGGGGGCACGGCTTCTTGGAGTTACGCCTGGGGGGTGGCCAACCAGGTGCACGCCAGCAGCTATTCGATCACCGCCCGCGCCCGCACCGGGGACATGGGCTGGTCGATGCCCGTCTCTTCGATCACCGTCACGATCGACAAAGCGCCGCCCGAAACCATCAGCGTGACCGCGCCGCCGGGCGGGGTGGCGCTCAATGCCTTGGCGGCGACCAGCATCGACTTGAGTTTCGCCGACACGCTCAGCCAGCTCAGGAGCGCCGAGGTCTTCGCCTGCGACACCAACGGTACCGGCGGCACGGGAGATGATTTCTGCTGGACGGGCTCCTCCTGGTCGGCCCTGGCCGGCACGATATGGCTGTCCACCGATGCGGCGGGTTCGCCGGTCATGCAATGGCCGGCCTTGAGCCCCATAGAGAGCCTCAGTCTCACCGCCGGGACGAGTCTTAGGATGCCCATATGGGCCGACGGTGCCAAGTACCGGATACAGGCCCGGGCCACCGACGGTCTCAATCAGACCGGCAACTCCTCCGAAATATCGTTTATCTACGACGACACCCCGCCGAGCGTGGCCGTCGCCTCGCCCGTGATGGACCCGGTGGCGGCCAACGCCGAGTGGCTCAACTTCGTTTCCTCGGTCACGGGCACGATCACCGACAACGTCAGCGATGTCCTCGATCCCAAGACGATCTTCGTGCAGATCAAGAACACGGCCAACGGCCAGTTCATGGACTCGGGAGGAGCTTTCGTTGCGGGCGCGCCCGGCGCAGGCAACTCCTACCGCTACGTGTCCGTCGCTCCCATCGGCAACAGCTGGTCGCGGGTGGTCGCGGGTGTTCCTTGGAACATCGGCATCACGTATCGCGTGGCCGTCTATGCCAAAGACGGGGCCGAAAATTACCACGGCAACAACGGCCCTATCGACGGTTCCGATGGGAACCCGGCCAACGCCGCGCCCATCTTCGTGGGCTACTTCAAATACGACGACGAAAAGCCCATATCGACTTTGGTCGCCCCCACGCCGGCCGACGGCGCCTTCGTCAATGTTCCGCCCGTCGTTGAAGGCACCGCGGAGGATCCCACGCCGGGCACCTCGGGCGCCGACCGGGTGGACTACGTGCTCAAGAACAACGCGGGCAACTGCTGGGACGGGGCCTCCTTCGGCTTGACTGGAAACGCGTGCAACCCCAACAACGCCGTCGTGCAGTGGCAGGTGGCGCAGTCGACGGTGCACGTGAGCTCCTCAAACTGGCATGTGACCGGGGTCAGTTGGGCCTCGGGCAGCACCTATACGCTCTATTTCCGCGCGCGCGACAGCGCCGGCAACTACCAAGTGGGCTGGAGCACGCGCACCTTCAGCTACGACAACGAGCCGCCGCTGTCGGCGATATCCGTTCCTCTCGACGGCGCTCAGATTAAGGACGCTTCCGAGCTGCCGAGCCTCACCTGGACTCAGACCGACCCCGGCTTCTCGGGCATCAATCAGGTTCTCATCAAGATCCGCCGCAACACGGACGGGGCGTGCTGGCGCATCGGCGGTTCGGGCTGGAACACGACGGCTCCGGTGGTTGCCGCCTGCGCCGTGGGCTCGGATAGTTCCGGCTACTACGCGACGTGGGTGGGCGGAGCGCAGAGCCAAAGCACCTTCCTCCTCAACGCCGACCTGACCGAGGGGACCAGCTATCAGGTGATGGTCCGCGCGCAGGACAACGCGACGAACTGGGAGACCGCCATCGAAACGGTCACCGTCCATTTCGACGGCCTCAAGCCCGTGGCCACTCCGGTCTACCCCGCGGGCGACCTGCGCGTCAACAGCTTGCCCACCCTCTCGGGAACCGTCACTGATCCGAGCCCGACCCAGCCGCCTCCCGGCAAAATCGTCAAGGTGGAAGTCCAGATCGAGCGGGGCGTAGACGGCTTCCGCTGGAACGGTTCGGCGTGGGCCGGCGGTGATTTGTGGCGTACGTCATGGGAGTCGCCGGCATCCGGACCTCCCACCGGCGGCACCTTCACCTGGACCTATCCCAACGGCGTTTTTGCCGACGTCTTGCTCGGCTCGAACCTGGCCAACGGAGAAACCTACCGCTTCCGGGGACGCGCCACCGACTCGGCCGGCAATATACAGAACGTGTTTTTCACGAACACTTTCATCTTCGACAATCAGCCGCCCAGTTCCTCGGTTACGGCGCCGGGTGCCACGCCGATTAACAGCATCTCCATCGTAGCGGGCACGGCGTCCGACGCGTCTCCGGGCATCCTTAACCGCGTCCGCGTCGCTTATCGAAAGGTCACGGGCTCGGGAGCGGGCACCGAACAGTGGTGGGATCCGACGACCGGCCTCTTCAACGTCTCGGGCGTCACCCCGCCCGAGGTTTCCCTAGTGACGGCGACCTTGGCGGGCGCCGACTTCAGCCTGACCGGCAACTCGACGCCCACCTTTGTCACCGGCAACGCCTACCAAATCTTCGCCATGGCCGTTGACTCCGCCACCAACAAGACGTCTTTCCCCGGACTCGGCGCCGACCCGTCCCTTAAGGCCGCCGGGGGCTTGGCCACGCCGGCCGGCAGCCCCTCGAAGTTCATCTATTTCGATTTCTCACAGCCGCCGCCCGAGTCCTTGGTGACGGTGCCGCCGGCCGGCGAGCCCCATTATAAGCCGTCCGGGGCCGGCGCCTTGACGGGGATCCTGGGTACGCTTGCCGACGCGACCACGGCCCAGGTCCGCATCACCAATGTCACGGCCGAGCCGAACTTGGTCTGGATGGGGGGGACGACCTGGGTGTCGACCGTGACGGTCCTGGTCGGCTGTACGCCGACGAACTTCGTCGTCGGCGACTCCACCTGCGCCTTCCATGGCGTCAGCGACATGAGCTGGAGCCGGGACGTGACCGGCATCTGGCCGGCGGGAACCAACCGCTTCAAGTGCGAGTCGCGGGCCGTGCAGACGACCGTGGTGGAGACGGCGCCGCACGATGAGAAGTTCTTCTTCATCGACGGCGAGCCGCCGAATGTCGCGGTCACCTTGCCGAACTTGCCTGGACACCGGGCCGCTCAGCTGACGACCCTTTCGGGCACGGCGGCCGATGTAGGCCTCGGCCAGCTCGTCTTGTCCACCGCCAAATTCAAGATTATTCGGTCCTCGGACAGCAAGCAGTGGAACGGGACCGTATTCTTCTCCTCGAACGCGGTCCTGCCCGCCGCCTTCCTGGGAGGCAATCTCTTCTCTTACAGCGACCCGGCGTTGGCCGCCGACACGGTGTTCGGCGACGGCCTCCAGTATAAGGTCGTGTTTCAGATCGAAGATAAGGCCGGCAATCAGATGGTGACGCCGGACCAGGTGTTCCGCTACGACTTCGGCTTGCCCACCGCCTCGATGAACGTTCCCCAACCGGATTTCGCCGTGCGCAGCCTGGCTCTGAGCTCGGGGACGTATGCGGATCCGGACCCCAACCTCAGCGACGGGACCGGCATAACGGAGCCTTCCGGCGTGCAGGTCGTGGAAGTGTCGATCCAGCAGTTGACCGGCAGCTCGGCCTCCCAGTATTACCGGGAGTCTCCGCCCGGGTTTGCGAACTCCAACGAGGCCACCTCCTGGCTCTCGGCGATCGTTCATACCAGTTCCTGGTCCTATGCGCATGCCGGCCTTGACGCCAGCTATATCTCCGGCGAGATGTACAACATACGCGTACGCGCCCGTGACTTTGCCGGCAACCAGCAGACGGTCTACGCGGTGCCCGCCTCCTCGCGCACATTTATCATCGATAAGACCGCCCCCACCATAGCCGTCACCGTTCCAGGGGAAGCGACGAATTGGCTCCCCTCCACTTTGACGAGCCTGACCGGCACGGCGCGCGAGGAGCCCTCGGCCGCCGGCAAATCCAGCGCGGGCTTTTTGGTGACGGGCAACGATGATGTCGACATCGAACTGTCCCACCTTCAGGGCTCTGACACTTATTATTTCACCGGCACGGCCTGGACGTTGAACACCCCCTCCGTCATCTCGCGTTCGCGCGAGCTGTCCGGGGGCACGACCATCTGGCGCTTGGTGCCTCTTCCCACCGATGACCCGATCGCGCCCTTTGACTCCAACTCCTGGCAAATCCGCGGCGACCAGACCTTCCGCGTTCGGGCGCTGGTTCGCGACGATGCCCGCACTCCCGGCGGGGCGGCAGATCGCAACGCCAGCGCCTACGCTCCTTATCGCACCTTCATCGTTGACGGCACTCCCCCGATCTCCACGATGACCTGGCCGACCAACGGCATATTCGCCAATGCCGTCTCCTCGATCACGGGCACGGCCGACGCCGCTCTCTCCGGCATCTCCGTCGTCGAGGTCAAGATCACGACCAACAATGCCACCGGACCTTGGTGGAACGGCGCCGCCTACGTCTTCAGCGAGACCTGGAGCACGGCGACGGCGACAGGCGGCGCCTGGGAGTTCCCGGGAGCGCGGTTGGACGTTCTTTCCGGAGCTTTTGCCGACCACCGGAGGTACTTCATCTATTCAAGAGTGACCGACAACGCCGGCAACATCGAAACGGTCCCCACCGTGTTCGCCTTCACCTACGACGCGACGCCCCCGGCCCTGGCGATCAGCGTTCCTTCGGGGCCGCCGAGCCCTCCCTTCTACTCCAACAACGCCGCCTCCCCCGCCTCGACGCGCCTTATTACGCTGGCCTCCGGGACGGTGTCGGACGCCGGCCCCTTGCAGTCGAGCCCTCGGGAGGTGTGGGTGGCGGTGTCCTCCGGACTCTCTGAAAATGTCTGGTGGAGCGACGCCACGCGCTCTTTTAGCGTCAACCAGGCCGGCGTTTACTGGTCCACGCAGGTCTATATTTCGGGAGGAGACTGGAGCTACGCCCCGGCGGAGTGGGCCGCGACGGCCTTCTCCGACGGCGTCACTTACAAGATATTCACGCGCGCGCGAGACGCGGCCGGCAACTGGGTCAACGACGTGACCGCTCCCGCCGCGTCCGCGGCAGGGCAGACGCAACAGTTCAAATACGACATCAGCCGGCCGACCAATACCGTGTCAACACCCGCCAACGGCTCCAATGTCAAGACGCTGACCCAGTTCTCCGGCACGACCGCCGATCCCGGGACCGGCGTCTCGGGGGTCAAGACCGTCTACCTGGCCGTGGAACACACGGCGGGATCCGGGATCATCGGCTGGTATAACTGGAGCTCGGGCCTCTTCGATATCGGCGCTCCCGGAAATCCTCCCTCAGCGGCCTGGACGCAGGTGGCCACGACCAGCGTGCAGAACTTGGCTTCCGTTGATTGGTCGACCGCCGTGCCGGCGGGAATGATCGTCAGTTCCAACACCTACCGGGTCGTCGCCACGGCCGAGGACTGGGCCTCGAACTTGACGCAGGGACCAGAGGCCGCGGGGGCCGGTTCGGCGTTTCGCTTTGACGATCAAGACCCCGTGGTCAACTCGACTTTCCCGATCGCCGGTCAAGCCTATAACGCCGCCGCTTTGACCGCTTTGGCCGGCACCGCCGACGACGCCGTCCGCGGCAACTCCGGCGTCCAAAAGGTGGAGGCCCTGTTCAAAAATAGGATACTCAACAGTTACTGGAGCGGGACGGGAAGCGTCTTCGACGCGCCTCCCGGAGGCTACGGCAACTGGGTCCTCATGAGCGGGACGAACCAATGGAGCAAGGCCTGGCCGACGCTCAACGACAATACGCCCTATACGCTTTGGTTGCGGGCCACCGACAACGCCCTCAATATCTCGACGCATCCGAACGCGGGTTGCTGCACCTCGCAACTCGACGCCAACAGGAATGCCGACGGGACGACGGCTCTGAGCTTCACCTATGACAACGCCCCCCCCGTCTCGCTCCTGACCAACCCGGCCCCCGGGGCGAGGATTCAGAATGTCGCCGCGCTGGGGTCGATTTCAGGCACCGCCTATACCGATGTCGCCAATACGGGCACCGGGGCCGGCGTCGACCAGGTGCTCCTGAACCTATCAAAGCAATGCGGCGCCGGCGTCGCATCGTGGTGGAACGGCACGACCTGGGTGACCGGCGTCGAGCCCAGTCCTCCCAGCTTTAGCCCCGCCTTTTCCGCTCCCATATGGTCGATTGGCTTCACTAACAGTTGGGATAGCGGCTGCCAGTACGGCGTATTCTCCCGCGCGCGCGACGCGGCGACCAATGTCGAAGCTTCGGAGGGATCGGGCGCCTTCATCGTGGACCTCTCCACGCCGGTGGCCTCCGTGCAGTTCCCCGCCAACGACGGCTTCGCGGGAGCGGGGACGGTGCTCATGTCGGGAATTGCCGTCGACGGATTCTGCACGGCGTCCTCCTGCCCGGGCTACGACGCCGGCATCGCCCCGTCAAGCGTTACGATCGCCCTTCAGGACCTGACTTTTCCCACGACCTGGTGGAACGGCGTCACCTGGGTGGACTCATCGGTTCCGATCTGGTCGACAGCCGCCTTCGTGGGCGCCTCGTCGGGGACTTGGAGCTACTCTCTGCCTCCCAGCGCACTGACGAGCCTGCGCACCTACGGTGTCACCTCCCGCGCGCGCGACTCAGCCAATAACCAGCAAGTCGTCCTGACGACGAACACTTTCTCCGCTGACTTCGCCAACCCGCTATCGCGGGTCACTGTCCCGGTTCACGGCGGCAACATCTCATCTTTGCCGCAGGTGTCGGGAACAGCGCTCGACAGCGGGGCGGCGGGGATTTCGCGCGTTTATCTCGCTTACTATAAGATGACCGCCCCGGCGTTCTGGTGGAACAAGAGCACCAAGGCCTTCGATCTTCCCGACGCCCTCGCGCCTCCGGACGCCCCCGGCCCGGCCTCCAACTATTGGGTCGAGGCCAGCACGGATAACGGCTCCCCGGTCAATTGGTACGCGACCGGAACCTCGACGCCCGCTTGGCAGACGGCCACCACTTATGAGGTTCTTTCGGCCGCTTCCGACAAGGCCGAGAACCTCGAGGCTCGTCCCAACGCCGCCGCAGCCAACACCAGTCGCGTCCAGTTCACCTTCAGCGTGCCCCTGCCGGTTTCCACTATCGTCAAGCCCAACGCCCTGACCCCGCACTTCCAGGCCTCATTGGCGGCCTTGTCCGGCACGGCGAATGCCCAGGCCGCGAGCGTGCAGGTCCGGCTCAAGGATATCACGAACCCCGCCGATCACCTGGCCTGGGACTCGGCTCTGGGGCTATGGCGCTCGACGACCGTTTTCAACAGTTTCGTCGCCGCCTCCTATGCGGCGCCGAACTGGACCTTCTCCATTTTTTCGGCCTCTTGGACAAGCCTGAACCGCTATCAGATCGAGTCTCAGGCGCTGGGCACGCCCAACGAGGCGACGCCTCAGGGTCCCCGCGAATTTTATATCGACAACGGAGCTCCGTCCGGCGACGTGCTCCTGCCCGACGTGACGTACAAGAACAGCCTGCCTTCCTTGTCCGGCACCGCCGTCGATGACGCCGACGCTCTCAGCGGGGCGGCAAAAAGCGTATTCTTCCGCTTGCGTCGCGTCGAAGGCGTCGACCTTCAATATTGGAGCACGGCCGTCTCCACCTTCGTCGTCTCGGCCATCGACTGCGTCAGCGCCGCCGACGCGACGTGCCTGGCGCCCAACATCACCGGATTGCCCGCCAACAACTTCGCCGTCACCCACGCGAGCTTTACCGACAAGACGGCATATGAAGCCAACCGAACCTACACGGCTCAACTCATCGCCAGGGATGCGGCCGGCAACGCCGTCACGGTCTCCAAGCCCTTCACCTGGGACATAACCGTCGGGACAGCGACGATCACGGTGCCCAGCGCCTCCTCGCCCCTGCGGTCTTTGCCCTCCGTCTCGGGAACGGCTTTGGATAATTTCTCGATGTTCCATACGAGTTTCTCGGTGCAATCGTTGCTCACGGGCCAGTGCTTCAACCCCGGGAACAATTCCTTTACTTTGCCCTGCCCCTTTTGGGTGGGGACCTCCTCGGACGCCGGCGCCAACTGGGCCTTCTCTGACGCCAGTCTCAACACCGCCCTTCTCGCCTACGGCAACACCTGGTACGTGATGCTGTCCAAGGCCATCGACGCGGCGCACAACGAGCAAAGCGCGTTTACGGCGGGGATTTCTTCGCGCAGCTTCATCTATGACAACACGCCGCCGACGGCCGCCGTGGGCTTCCCGGTGCACCTTGCCGCGGGTGCTGCGGGCAAGTACCGCGGCTCTCAGGTCGGCGGCGTGGGCAACCCCTTCACGGGACCGGCGCCGGTGGATCCAAACGGACCGTGGAACTCCGGGATTCGCCGGGTCGATATCCGCATTTCCTACATAAGCGGCGCCGACACCTGGTACTGGCAGGGAACGCAGTTCTCCTCCGGGACGGGCGTGAGCAACTCCGGCTGGTTTGCGACTACCAACAACAACTGGCAGTCGATCGTGCAGCCGTCCTGGCGGGCGACTGATACGCAGTACCTCATCGAGGTTCGGGCTGAGGACGCCTCGTTCCTGGCCGACGGGACGGCCTCGGGAAATGTCAGCGCGCCGGCAACGCTCGGCGTCGACATCCGCGACTTCGTCGTAGACGACACCGCGCCTTCCGTTCTCCTTCTGCAGCCCAGCGCCGCCGCGGTCGGCTCTTTGACCGGCATCTCCGGCACGGCCAACGCCGACCTTGCGGGATTAAGCAAGGTCGAGGTCCGTCTTCAGAGAACGGCAGGCGGGCCGGACGAGGACTGGACCGGCTCTTCCTGGACGGCGCTCAACGACCACTATTCGACGGCGACCCTCTCGGGCGTCGGCGGCAACGTCTCCTGGAATTACGCCGACCTGGCCGGCGCCTTTGCCGACAACCAGGAGCACAAGATCTATCTGCGGGTGACGGACCTCGCGGGCAACGTGCGCGCGGCGCCCGGGGCCGGCGACTGGACCTTCAGGTACGATACCTTGGCCCCGACCCTGTCGATCAGTTTTCCGGCAAGCCCCCCGTCGCCTCCTGCCTATTCAAACAATGCGGAGTCGACTCGGCTGAGCACTTACACCTGGGGCAGCGTCGCCGATCCCGGCGCCAACGCCTCGGGCGTGACGCAGGTGTGGTTGGCGATCTCCTCGGGAGTCACTGAGAACATTTGGTGGAACGACTCGACGCGTTTATTCGATACGACGCAAGCGGCCGTGTTCTGGACCACGCAGGTGTACGTCTCCGGCGGCAATTGGGTCTATCAACCCGCCGAGTGGGCGGGGGGCGCGTTCGCCGACGGCGGCACCTACAAGATCTTCGCGCGGGCTCGTGACGCCGCCGGCAACTGGGTCAACAACGTGACCAATCCCGCCACGTCCGGGGTCGGGCAGACGCAGCAGTTCAAGTACGACATCAGCCGGCCGACCAATACCGTGACGACACCCGCCAACGGGGCGACCGTCAAGGTCCTGCCCGCGTTCTCCGGCGCGACTACCGATCCGGGGGTCGGCATCTCGGGAGTCAAGATCGTTTATTTGGCCGTGGAGCACACCGCCGGTTCAAGCGGCTCTATCGGTTGGTATAACTGGAGCACGGGTCTTTACGAGGTGCCTACTCCCGGCGCCCCACCGGGGGCCGCCTGGACGCAGGTGGCCACGACCAGCGTGCAGAACGTGGCTTCCGTTGCCTGGTCGACCGCCGTGCCGGCGGGCAAGATCGTCAGTTCCAACATCTACCGAGTCGTGGCCACAGCCGAAGACTGGGCCTCAAACCGGACGCAAAGCCCCGAGGCGGCCGGGGCCGGCTCGACGTTCACCTTTGATGAGGCCGTGCCAGGGACCGCCGTCACTTTGCCCGCGGCGAGCGTCGCCCAGAACTCCCTCACGCAGATCACGGGGACGGCGAGCGATAATATGGCGCTCGATTCCGTCTGGGTGCGCTTCTACAATCAAGGCGCGGACCAGTACTGGGACAACAACCTCCAGAGCTTCACTATCCCGCCTGCGTCGGCCGAGACGGCCTGGTACGTTTCGAGCGCCACGCTCTCCAATTGGACGGTCTGGCACGCTACCTTCACCTTCACCAACGAGACGACTTATCGCGTGGAAGCCAAGGCCCGCGACAATGCCGGCAACTTCGACACGGTGACTTCGACCCAGACCTTCCTCTATGACACGGTCGCGGCCCAGAGCTTCGTCGGCCTGCCCGTCAACTCCAGCGTGATCAACAGCCTCGCCACCATCACGGGAACTTCCACGGACGTGGGCACCGGTTCCGGGGTCAATACGGTTTCGATGGCGATACGCAGAAACTCGGATAATCTGTGGTGGGGCGGCGCCTCCTTCAACCAGGCTGCCCCCTTCGCTTTCTTGGCGACCGGCATTTCGCCATGGTCGCGCACGGGCCGCCCCGATAGCGCCTCCGGCGATTTGACCAGCGGGACCTCTTACTACATCACCTCACGGAGCGTGGATGTGGCCACCAACCAAGAGGCCTTTTATAATGTGCGCGGCGCGACCATCACCTTCGACAACACGCCGCCGACTTCGAGCATCGCCTTGCCGCTGGACACGAAGTTCTACAACACGCTGGCGACGATCAACGGCGGGGCCTTCGACGCGGTCGGTCTCTCGACGGTGGCCCTCAATATTAAGAACACGAGCATCGCCGGGCCGAACAACTGCTACAGCTCGTCAAGCAAGCTCTTCGACGGGCCCTGCGGCGTGACGGGCTGGTTTAAGGCCTCGGGCTCGAATAATCCTTGGGACTTCACCTTCTCGCCCCAGCCCTGGACCCAGGCCAACTCGTACGTCGTCACGTCCTCGGCCACCGACCTCGCCGGCAACGTCCAGGTGGCGCTTTCCTCGGCGGTCTTGACCTACGATAGCGGCTTGCCCACCGCCGCGGTGACGGCGCCGGCGGTGGCCTACTTCAAGGACAACACCTCGTTTGCGGGCACCGCGGTCGACGCGCCCGCGGGCGTGGCGGCGGTGGCCGTGGCCTTGTCTTCGGGCACCTCGGCCTTCCCGGCGGGCTCGGCGGGTTCGTGGTGGAACGCCGGCGCCTTTACCAACGCGTCCGAGAACTACCTGGCCGCGACGGGCACGGACAACTGGACTTTAAGCCTGGCCGGGATCACGTTGACCAACGGCAAGACTTACCTGGCGCGCATTAAGACCAGCGACAACGCCCTGCCCACGCCCAATGAGCGCGTCCAAGACGCGAGTTTCCTCTTCGACAACGCAGCGCCCGCCGCCGCCATCGTCGATCCGGCCAACGGGACGTTTAAGAACGCGCTCTTTACCATCTCAGGCACGGCGCTGGACGTCGATCCCGGCGCGCCGCTGCTGGCCTCGCAGGTGTCGACGGTGACGCTTTCCATTCAGCAGCTCGGCGGCGGCAACCTGTGCTACGACTCGGCGGCCAACACGTTTACCGCCGCCTGCCCGGCCTTCTTCGGCGCGGGCGGGACCACGGCGAACTGGACCTTCACGCCGCCCGCCGATCCCTACACGCCCAATGGCAGATACCTCGTCGTCGTCAAAGCAAGCGACAGCGCCAACAACCTGTCGGCCATGACGCCGGCGACGAGTTCCAACACCTTCACCTATGTGACGGCCTTGCCGGTGTCGACGGTCACTTTCCCCAATGCCAACGCGGTGCTCTCGGCCGCGGCGAGCATCACGGGCACGGCGAGCAGTCCCGGGCTGCTGACCCCGCTGACGGGCGTGGGGGTGTCGCTGGGCCGGGTGATAGGCCCCACGACCAGCTACTGGGACGGCTCCGGGTACGGCTCCGTGGGCGTGGAGGTCTTCGTCAGCGCCAACTACGTGGGTTACGCCTCGGGGACGTGGAGCTTCGCCACGGCCCCGCCGCCGCTGACGTCGGGACTGCGCTACCTGGTGAGATCGAAGACCACCGATTACGCGGGCAACGTGGAGAACTACACCTCGCACGCGCAGACCTCGTTCCTCTATGACGTGACCAAGCCGACGGCGGCGGTGGCGACCTTCAACGGCCTGCCCCCGGGCGCTACGATGTCGGCGCTAAGCCCCATTTTGGGAACGGCCTACGACGGGCCGGGCGTCTCGGCGGGGCTGGGTCCCATCTCGCCGGGAAATGGCGTGGAGCTGAGGATCATGGACCGGGTCACCAATTTGTACTGGGATAATTCCGGCGCGCTGACCTTCAGCCTTGACGGCAACGCGGGCTGGTTTGCCGCCGACTCGGGCTCGGCGGGGAGTTGGTCGGCGACGGTCACGGGGCTTAACGGGGTTCTCGTGGTGGGCCGGCAGTACCTCGTGCAGGTGCGCGCGCGCGACGTGGCCGTGCCGGCCAACGTGGGCCCCTCAAGCGACGGAACGGACTCGAACTTCACGCTCAACAAGGACTCGTTTACCATCACCTTCGACAA
>JBBTJN010000090.1:0-24431 GCA_038059415.1 Elusimicrobiota bacterium
AATCGAAAGGTGCGAGTGCCAGTTAACGCCGGCTGAATTGCGCGAGGACGGCGGGAAGCGTTCGCGGCGCCTCTCCTCGCGCTAGGTCTTGGAGGGCGGGAGGCAGCGCCGCAGACCGACATCTATCGTGCAAATGTGACCGGAGAGCCACTGCCCGAGGAAAGCTCCCATCTCGTCGACGATCTTGGAGTCCTTGGACGTCTGCCAGCGCCCGACCCACGTGCTGATCTGCGTATTGAAGCGCTCATGGGCGAGCTTGTTGACCTGCGCGGTCGAGCACTTGTGCTTTTCCATCAGCCCCTCCTCATGCGCGAAGTGGTTCTTCACGTAACTGCAGAGTTCGGCGATGAGCGACGCTATCTTGTCATTCTGGTCGGAAGCCGGCACCAGCACCAAGCGCTCGATTTCATTGATCATGTCGAAAAGCCTGCGATGCTGCTCATCGAGGCTGTCGATGCCTGTGGTCATCTTTTCTTGATCGTACTTGTATGGCAATGTATCCTCCCCCCTGTCAATAATTCCCTGGTGATGGTAACAAAATTGACGGAACTAGAGCCAGCAGTTGCGCGACAAGGCCACGCGGGCCCTACCAGGAATACTTGACGGTGTAGGTCACCACAGTCTCACCGTCCTTGATCAGGCCGAGATTCGAGTTGTAAACGGTGACTTCCAGGGCGGAGGCGGGCACCGCGCAAGCAAGCGACAGCAGAAGGGCGAATAATTGATTCATGGGTGAATCCTCCAGCTGAATGAGACCCGCCCATCCTAGGATAGTTTCCCCGTGAATGCCAGTCAAAGACCTAAAGACCGTTCGTGTGGCGGCGTGAGCGCGCGTAGCGCACGGAGTCTCTAGGCGCCTCGCGACGGACCATCAGCGCGGCGGCGCTTAGCAGCATCATTCCAGCGATTGCCAGAAATAGGCAAAACAGCAGGCCCTCTTGCGATGGAGGAGCGGGATTGATTCCTTGGCCGACGGCGGCGACCATCATGAAGTTCATTCTCGGGGTGCTCCTTGTCGGGGGGCGCCGACATCGGGAGTATGCCCGAGGCCTGTTACGACGACATTTCAGGAACTCTTGACTCGAGTCACCCTGGTGTCGGGCCTGACGCCAAAAACTAGCGGCGGCGCTTGTATTTGTTTTGCCGGGAGAACGGCTTAGCGGACTTATTCTTGTTCTGCCAGGACGTGACGCGGATCTGGTTGGGAAGGGAGTCCTTGACTGGCTCGAGTTCGATGCGGCCGAGGACCTCGTCGACGCCCGTCAACTTCACTTTGAGTTTTTGGCCGATCGTCGCGTTGGCGCCGCGCCACAGGCCGGCAGCGCCCGACTCAGGCAAGGACACAAAGGCCCCCGCCGTGGTCACGTTGATGACGACGCCGTCGAACTCCTGGCCCACGCAGCGGCCCAGGATCGCGGCGCGGGCCATGTCCACGGCCTTGCGCTCGGCCTCGGCGGCGCCGCGCTCGCGCTCGGAGCAGTGCACGGCGAGGCCTTCCAGATCGATGCCGGACACGTGACTCGTCTTGTCGCCCTTGATCAGGCCTTTGACGGCGCGATGCACGACGAGGTCGGGGTAGCGGCGGATCGGCGAAGTGAAGTGACAGTAATCCTTCGACGCGAGGCCGAAGTGTCCGCCCGCCTCGGCGGAGTAGCGCGCCTGCTTCAGGCTGCGGATGACCTGGATGTTGACGGTCTCCTCGAAGGGATGGCCGACCGCAGCGGCCAGCAGGCTTTGCAGGCCCTCGACGGGGTGCGCCACGAGCGAGGTCTTGGCGATGATGCCGAGCTGGCCCATCTCCTCCTGAAGCGCCTGTAGGCGCACGGGATCGGGCGTCTCGTGGAGGCGGTGAATGAAAGGGGTCTTGGACTTCGATAAAGCGCGGGCGACGGCCTCGTTGGCTGCGACCATGAACTCTTCGATAAGTCGATGACTATCGAGACGGGGTCGCTTGAGAACAATCAACGGCAGACCTTTCTCGTCCATTTTGACGTAGTACTCGGTCGTCATGAAGTCGAGCGCGCCGCGACGCATGCGCACTTTCGTGAGCATCTTGGCGAGGGCTCCCATCTTCAAGATGACGGCCTTCACCTCAGGCGTGACATGCTCGACAGGTTTCCCGTCGACGACGTCCTGCACTTCTTCATACGTAAAGCGCCGGCATGACCGGATAACCGTTTCCTGGACCTCGACTTTCCCGGGTACGCCGCGCGCGTCGAGCTCGAGCCAGCAGGTGACGCTCAGACGCGGCACGTCCGGCCGCAGCGAACATAACTGATCGGAAAGTTTCGGCGGCAGCATCGGGATCACGCGCCCGGGCAGGTACACGCTCGTCGCGCGCTTGGCCGCCTCGGCGTCGATGGCCGAGTCGCGCTTGACGTACTCGGCGACGGCGGCGATGTGCACGCCGAGCCGCCAGGATCCGCCGGGCAGTTCCTCAAGGGAGACGGCGTCGTCGAAGTCCTTCGCGTCGGCGCCGTCGATGGTGAACACCGGGAGGTGGAACAGCTCTTTGCGTCCGGCCCACTGCTCAGGCGTCGGATCAAGCCCCATGCGCTCGGCCTCGCTTTCAACGGCATGAGGGAAGGCGGTGTCGATCTCCTTTGAAGCGAGCGTGGCGCTCAGGCGCACGGCGGGTTCGGATGCATTGCCGAGAATTTTGGTGACGGTGCCCGCCGCGGGGATGTTCACAGCCGGCCAGCGCTCGATCTTGAGCGCGACGAGGACACCGGGCTCAGGCTCGCCCGCGCCGGGCGCGAAGCCGAGAACGAGTAGGGCTGCGGACTCATCGCCGCCTTCGGGCGCGACGACCCAGGATTGACCGGCCTTGCGCAGAAAACCGATCGCGGTCGTGCGTGCGCGGGTCAAAACCTCCACGATCTCGCCCATGCGCTTGCCGTCGCGCTCGCCGCCAAGGCGGACCTTCACCCGGTCCCCGTCCATGGCGAGGCTGAGAGTGGGGCCGCTGATGTATGCGTCCGCCGTGCCGGCGACCTCGGAGATCAGGAAGCCGAAGCGTCCCTTATGCTGGAGCTTGCCTGAAAGGAAAGCTTCCTTTCCGGAACCCTTCCCGCCGCCTCGATTGCCGCCTTTCCGGCTCCGATGCCCGCCGCGTCCGCGTCCTCTCATGCCTTCATTATGGCATTAAGCCAGCGTGCAGCGTGCGCGTCACCTGGCAAAAGGCCTAGGCGCGGGACGACAATAGTTATACGATGGCTTGGTGAAGACTCATGTCGGTGCCTATGCCGCCTGCGCCTCCTTGGATGAAACCGCCGAAGCCGCTCTCTATGCGGGCATTGCGGCCATGGATGTCGCCGGCCTTGAGCAGCCCTTCTTTGGTGAGCTGCACCGGCGCGACGAGGGCTGGCTCATCAGCCAAATCCGCCCGGACTGGACCATCGTCCTGACGACTCTACCCGGCACCATGGCCCGGCTGAACGACGATAAGCATTTCGGCCTGGCCAGCGCCGACCCCGGCGGTCGCAAGTACGCCCTCGATTTTATGGAATCAGCGCGCCTTGCCGTCGAGAAGCTCCACCGCGCGCTCGGCCGCCGCGCCGTGCGCGCCGTCTTAGTGCATTCGGCGCCTCGCCTGGGCGGCTCGGGCGCCAAGTCCTCGCTCGCGGACTTCGCCGATTCGTTGACCGACCTGCGCGGGCGCGACTGGCAGGGCGCACGGCTCCTCGTCGAGCATTGCGACGCCGCCATGCCCGGCCGGGCACCCGATAAGGGCTTCCTAAGAATCGAAGACGACGTCGCGGCGACCAAGCTCTCCGATGGAGAAACGCCGATCGGCGTCGCGATCAACTGGGGCCGCTCCGCGCTCGAGACGCGTTCGGTCGAGGGCCCGCTCGAGCATCTGCGCCGCGCGACCCAGGCCGAGTTGCTTGGCGGCCTTTTCTTCTCGGGCACGACTCCCGCTCACCCCGAGTACGGGGAGTGGCGCGACTCTCATGCCCCTTTCTCTACGAGGTGTCCCGAGTCGCTGCTCACGCCCGCGGTCGCGAAGACCGCTCTCCGCGAGGCGCCGGGCTGCCCGCTGATCGGCCTGAAACTCCAGACCAAACCCTCGACGATGACCGTCACCGAGCGTCTTGCCGTAATCGAAGATGGCCTCAACGCGCTTCGCTGACCGTTTGCGGGAACAGTTGGGTTGGCTCATCCATTCTCCCCAAAGAAGCGAGGGCGTTGGCGCGCGCGGAGAGGGTGTCGGCGAGAACATTTGACGGAACGTCCTTGAGCTTCAGGATATGATCGTAGCAGGATAGAGCCTCGAGGTGGCGTCCCGAGGCGTGAAAGCCGACGGTCAACCCCGCAGCCGTGCCCGCCATGAGGTATCGCCGCACATCCTGCCCAGGTCTTCGGATCAGCAGCAGTCCCAGCGGTAGGCGCCTAGGAGCGGCACGAACAAGGGGTGGACCCACTCCACCGATCCCATGTCCCCTCCGTCCATGGCGGGCAGATAGCGCAGGTCGTGATAGGTGTAAGGCAGAGGATTGCTGCGCGTGTCCGAGATCGATCGGGGATGATATTTTCTCGCGCCGACATGATGTAAAATGAGGCTTATGATCCTTCCCACCATGCGCCCGCGCCGCCTGCGCTCCACTCCCACGCTTCGCGCCCTGATCCGCGAGACCAATCTGTCCGCCAAGGACTTCATTCTTCCGTTGTTCATCCGTCCCGGACAGGGGGAGAAGCGGTCGATCTCCTCGATGCCCGGGCACTTCCAATACTCCGTGGACATGGCGGTGAAGGCCGCCGGCGACGCGATCAACGCCGGCATTGCAGGCATCATTCTCTTCGGCATTCCCGACAGGAAGGACGCTAAAGCTTCGCAAGCCTATTCAGACAACGGCATCGTGCAGAGGGCCGCGAGGATGATCAAGGACAAATATCCGAATCTCCTGCTGATCGCGGACCTATGCTTCTGCGAGTACACCGATCATGGTCATTGCGGCATCGTCAAGGACGGCAAGGTGCTCAACGACCCGACCTTGGCGCTTGCCGCCAAGACCGCCGCCTCGCAAGCGAAGGCCGGCTTCGACATCATCGCACCCTCGGGCATGATGGACGGCCAGGTCGCCGCGATCCGGGAATCGCTCGACGCGTCCGGATACGACGACACCCCGATCCTTGCCTACGCCGCCAAATACGCGAGCGCCTATTACGGACCTTTCCGCGAAGCCGCGCAGAGCCCGCCCAGCTTCGGCGACCGCTCCGGCTATCAGATGGACCCGGCCAACTTCAACGAGGCGATGCGCGAGGTCGCGCTCGACGTCGAAGAGGGCGCCGATATGGTGATGGTCAAGCCCGCTTTGCCTTATCTCGACGTGCTCAAGGCCGTCAAGACGCGCTTTGGCCTGCCCACCTCGGCCTATCAGGTGTCGGGCGAGTTCGCGATGATCAAGGCCGCGGCCGCCAACGGATGGATTGACGAGAAGAAAATGGCGCTCGAGTCGCTCATGTGCATTAAGCGCGCCGGCGCCGATTTCATTTTGACCTACTACGCCCTGGAGGCCGCCGAATGGCTCGCCTGAAAAAATACCGCCCTGACAGCATGGAGAAGATATTTGCTCGCGCCCGCAAGTCGCTCGTCGGCGGCGTCAACTCCCCGGTGCGCGCCTTCAAATCGGTCGGAGGCACGCCCTTGTTCGTACACTCCGGTTCCGGCGCCTATCTCAACGCCGACGACGCCAGGTCCTACATCGACTTCTGCCTATCCTGGGGGCCGCTGATGTTCGGCCACGCCCGGCGCGAACTCGTCAAGGCGGCCCAGGAGGCAATGGCCCGCGGCTCGACGTTCGGCGCCGCGACCCAGGCCGAAGTGGCCCTGGCCGAGCGCATCAAAAAGGCTTTCCCGTCGATCGAGCTATTGCGCATGACCAGCTCGGGTACCGAAGCGGGGATGAGCGCCGCTCGCGCGGCGCGCGCGTTGACCAAGCGTGACCTGATCATTAAGTTCTCGGGTTGCTACCACGGACACTTCGACAGTCTGCTCGTTGCCGCCGGCTCGGGGGCCACGACGTTGGGCATTCCTGACTCCGCGGGCGTGTCGAAGGCCGTGGCCGCCACCACGATCGTCGTGCCGTTTAATGATCTTCCCGCCGTCGAGGCCGCGTTCAAGAAGTACAAGGGTAAAATCGCGGCGCTTTTCGTCGAGCCCATTCCTGCGAACATGGGCGTGGTGCTCCCGGCCAAGGGCTTTTTGAAGGGATTGCGTCGGATCACTGAGCGAGAAAAGACATTGCTTGTGTTTGACGAGGTCATCACTGGCTTTCGCGTCTGTTACGGCGGCGTCCAGACCATGTGCGGCATCAAGCCCGACCTGACGGTTCTCGGCAAGATCATCGGCGGCGGCCTGCCCCTGGCCGCCTATGGCGGCCGCCGCGATGTGATGTCGATGATCGCGCCCGAGGGCCCGGCTTATCAGGCAGGCACTCTCTCCGGAAACCCCGTAGCGGTCGCGGCGGGCACGGCGATGCTCGACCTGCTGCGTTTTGAGTCTCCGTACAAGCGGATGGCTCAGCTCGCGGAGTACATGTGCGAGGGACTGCGGCGCGCGTCGCTGCGCGCTGGCGTGCCGCTGCGCATTCAATCGTGCGGCTCGATGTTCACGCCCTTTTTCCGCGAGGGCGAGGTGACCGACTACGCCTCGGCCATGAAGGCCGATAAGGCCGCGTACGGGCGCTACTTCCACGGCATGCTCAAGCGCGGCGTCTATCTGCCGCCGGCGCAGTGGGAGGCGGCCTTCGTCTCCTACGCGCACACCGAGAAGGATCTCAACATCGCCATAGGAGCTGCTGTCGAATCGCTCCAGGACCTGTAACCTTCAGCGGTCAACTCACGCTAGATGTCGTGGGTCCGGCGCGAGGCGACGAAGACGCTGAGCGTGAGCATGAGTGCCGCGAAAGCGGCAAGGATCGCGAGGCAGGCGCCCATCGAGGCCGAATCTTGCGCGACGACGGAGGGCAGCAGGGCGCGCTGGAGGCCGGTGACCGAGTAGGCCACCGGATTGAGCGCGATGACCGCCCGCAGGAAGCGCGGCGCGGCGGCCGCGGGGAACAGCGCGCCCGACAGCATCCACATCGGTATTAGAAACAGGTTCATGACGGCGTGAAAGCCCTGCGACGAGTCGAGCACCCAGGCGATGCAGAAGCCGAGGCCCGTCAGACCGACCGAGGCAAGCGTCAGGACGGCGAAAGCCAGGGCGTAGCCGTGGAAACCGGGGTGCAGTCCCGCGGCCCCGGCCAGCAGGAGGAAGGCGAGGCCCTGGGCCAGTCCGACCGTCGAGGCGCCCATCACCTTGCCGAGCACGATGGACAGGCGCGAGACCGGGGCCACGAGAACGGCCTGAAGGAAGCCTTCGCGGCGGTCCTCGATGATCGAGATCGTCGCGAAGATCGAGGTGAACAACACGATGAGAACCAACGTCCCCGCATAAAAATACTGGAGGAAACTCAGGTCCTCGGGCGCGCCGGGCACGCGCACGGACGTGCCGAGGCCGGTGCCTATCAGGAACCAGAACACGATCGGCGGCACGAGGCCGCCGATCACGCGCGGCTTGTCGCGAAAAAAGCGGATGATGTCGCGCTCCCAGAGCGTCATCAGGGCGGTCATTTTTTTTGGGCCTCCTCGTGGGAGTCCGAGAAGCGTCGTCCCGCGTGGTGCAGGAAAGCGTCCTCAAGGCTCGGACGCGAGAGGCTCACCGTGCGCAGGCGCCCGGGGAAGGCCTCGACGAGTTGGGGGATGAAGGCGTGGCCCGAGGCGCGCTCGAGGCGAAGCTGGCCGCCGAATGCCTGCGGCGTGACGCCAAAGCGCTTGGTGATCTCGTCGCGCAGGCCCGATGCGTCGTTGGTTTCGATCGTGATGACGTCGCCGCCGATCTCGGCCTTGAGCGCCGTCGGCGTGCCGATGGCCACGATCTTGCCCTGATCGAGGATGGCAACGCGGTCGCAGCGGTCGCCCTCGTCCATCAGGTGAGTGGTCGTCAGGATCGTGGCCCCTTCGGCTTTGAGGGTCATCAGGTGCTCCCACAGATCTTGGCGGGCGGCGGGGTCGAGGCCGGTCGAGGGCTCATCGAGAAGAATGACTTTAGGCTTGTGGAGAAGACTCTTGGCCAACTCGGTCCGGCGGCGCAGCCCCCCGGACAAGGCGCCGCAGAGGTCGCTCGCGCGGGCGCTCAGGCGATAATGGCCGAGCATTTCGTCGATGCGCGCCGTTAAGGTCGGTCCGGACAGTCCGTAAAGCCGTCCGCCATGGACGAGGTTTTCGCGCACGGTCAATCTGTTGTCGAGGCTCGGATACTGGAACACGACGCCGAGAAACGGACGCACCGACTCGGGATTGGCGATTAAATCACGGCCGAGGATCGAGACCGACCCGCTTGTCGGGGCAAACGAGGTGGCGAGGATTCGGAATAAAGTGCTTTTCCCGCCGCCGTTCGGCCCCAACAAGCCGAACAATTCACCTTCAGCGACGGAAAAAGACACGTCGTTGAGCGCTCGGCGAGCGACAGTCTTCCGTTTGGCGGGGTAATCGTGCACGACGCTCTTGACGACAACCGCGTTCATTTCTTTGAACCCGTCCACGGCGTCTCGGCGTGTCCCGTTTCCCTGTTGACAAACCTTGCCGCGACAAACAGCCACGTTGACAAGCGATTAAGGTAGGCGACCACGCCTCCCGGGATGGATTCTTGGGCGGAAAAATTGACGACTGCGCGCTCCGCGCGGCGGCTTATGGCGCGCGCCAGATGCAGTGAGGCGCCTGCGCGTCCGCCGCCGGGAAGGATGAAGGTCTTAAGCGGGGGCAGAGTCTTGTCCCAGGCATCAATCTCCGCCTCGAGGCGCTTCGGGGCGTCGGCGGGGAGGCCCGCATCGGGGGGGGGCGTGAGTTTCCCGAGCTTGTCGGCGGGCGTGGCGAGCACGGCGCCGATGACGAAGCATTCGGCCTGAATGCGCGCCAAGCCCTGGTCCACCGAGGCGAGCGCCGGGTCCTCACGGAACAACGCGCGCGCGAGGCCGAGCGCGCTGTTGAGCTCATCGACTTCTCCATAGGCCGCCACGCGCGGATGGCTCTTGGGCACGCGTTTTCCGCCGAACAGGCCGGTCTCGCCGTTGTCGCCGGTGCGCGTGTAGATCGTCATCTTAGAATTGGACGCCGAGTCCGAAGTCGAAACCCGGCACGCCGTGGCGCAAAGTATACGCGCCTCGCAAGCTGATCAGAGGGAGCGGATGGACGTCCACGCCGGCTGAGAAGCGCGAGCCGAGAGCGGTTGCCGACAGTCCGCTCACGCCGGTGGCGACGGCCGAGCCGACGGTCACCTTGGTCATGTCGTAGCCCGCGAGAAAGAACGGTTTGACGATCGGCAGGTTCCATGTCGCGACCGCGTTGAGGGCGCCGTGGGTTGCGTTGAAGTACTTGTAGTCGACCTTGTCGCCGAACGCCGAGATCGAGACGTTGGGCAGGAAGGTGGTGACCAGGCCGGTGCGGTACAGGCCGTAGCGCAGGCCGCCGCCGAAGATCACGGCGTCGTAGGCCTTGATGCCATGGACGATGACGTCGAACTTAAAGGGAAGGCCGACGCCGACTTCGACCATGGGAACACCGAAGGCCTTCACTCCCGCGTCACTGAGGATGCGGTCATCCTTGTCCGGATGAGTCTGCAGGGAGCCGACGACGCCGGCCCAAAAGCCGGGCATACCAAGGGTGCGGCCGGTGTGGGCGCAGTCCCCGCCGAGGATGCCGCCGAGGTCGAGGGCGAAAGGCTTGATGAGATCGGCCTGGACGCGGGACTGGAAGTCGGCAAACGGGTTGGCCTGCGCGGACGATGCGAAGAGGGCAAGAACGGCGCAAAGAGAGAGGATGGTTTTCATGAGGCCATTTTGCCAAATCCAAGATGATTGCGCTACACTGCGTGGGTGATTTTTTCCCGTGAGGACCGGTGGCTGGCCGGCTGGCTTCTGGCGGCCCTGCTGGCGGCCGTCGCCTTGCTCGTCGTCAACGCAGCGTGCTTCCATTATACGGGGATCAGCTACTTCCCGCGTGAGTGCTGGTGGCTGGCGTTCGTGGCGCTCGACTGCGCGATCTTCGGGCATTGGGTGAGGGAACGCTCGTCTCATGTGTCGTTCGTGTTCGTCAATCTCGCCTTCTACGCGCTGACGGTGGCAGTCATGGGCGTGCTCACGACGGGCATCCAGTACTCGCCCTTCCCCCGGATCGACCCTATGCTTGCGAGTTGGGACGCGCGACTCGGATGGGACACGGTCGCGGTCTTGCATGGGGTCTCTCAGCGGCCGATGCTGAGGGCGTTTCTCAACCTCTGCTACAACTCGATCGAGCTTCAGCTCGTGGTGGCGCCCTTTGTCGCGGCGCTCGCCCACGACCGGAGGCGATTGCGCGTATTCCTTTACGGGATCGTCTACTCCTCCATCGCGGGCAGTCTCATTTACTATTTCTTTCCGAGTTCGGGGCCGGCTGGAATTTTCCAAAGCCCCGACTTCCTGCCGGTCCAGCGCCTGACGCAGATTAAATTTGAGCAGGTCCATCATTTCCAACCGGTCACCACTTTGCTCGGCGGCCTGATCGCTTTCCCGTCGTTTCACGTCTGTTGGTCGGTTCTCGCGACTTACGCCGCTCTGCCGAGAAAAAAAGTGTTATGGGCCCTGGGAGCCCTCAATGTCTTCGCGGTCGCCTCGACGGTCCTTCTCGGTTGGCACTACCTCGTCGATGTGCCCGCCGGTCTATTTCTCGCCTTTGCGTGTCTGTGGGCCGGTGAGGCGACTCACCGCCGGATGATCGCATGAATATGCGCGGCGCAGGGAGAACCTAAACGTCGCTCACCCGCGAATGTAGCCCGAGCGGACCATCCGCAGGGCCTCGAGCAAGCAGCCGGTCGCAAAGCACGCAAGCGCCCCCAGCGCCAAGAGCGTCGAGGAGACAATCCACGTCTCGCCGTGTCCCAGCATATAGCCGACGGCCAGCGCCAAGGCCGCGGTGGCGGGCAGGCAGGCGATGGTGATGAAAAGTTTGGTGGGGTTGTAAGCGATCATGACCAACAACATGAGCTGAAGGGTGCGCAGAATATCGCGAAGAGGGCGGACTTTCGACTTTCCCACCCGATGCGAGAATTCGATCGGCACGAACTTCACGAAGCGGCCATCCTGCAGGAAGGAGAGGGTCATCGTGGTCGAATGGGAAAAGCCCAGACATCGTACCGGTCCTTTGGCTTGGGCCGCCATGACACGGCGTACCAACCGCATACCGGAGTTGGCGTCCGGAATGCTTTCTCCCACGATAAAGCTGGCTATGCGCAAATAGACCCAGCGCAGGAAAGTCTGCATCGGAGAGCCCCAAAAATAGACTCCGGTCCGCGTGCCGATGACCAGATCGAAATTCGGAGCGAACTCCAGGAGCTTGGCCGCCTCGCCGACGGGATAAGAGCCGTCCGCGTCCATCATGAGAATCCAATCGTGTCGAGCGGCGGCGATTCCGGTTTCAAGTGACTGTCCGTAACCGCGATTGATGGGATGGCAGATGACGTTCGCGCAGGCGCCGCGCGCCGCCTGCGCAGTGCCGTCCTTGGAGCCGTCGTCGATCACGATGATCTCGAACTTCGTGACCAAGCCGCTCAATGTCCGGCGGATGCCGTCGACCACCGGCCCGACGGCCGCGCCCTCGTTATAGGCCGGGATCACGACCGATATGGAGATGTCGCGCATGCTGAAGTTGGATTGTAGCTAATTCGCAAAGTTGATACCATGCAGCGGCATGCATTACGTGGTCGGCTCCGGTCCTTGCGGCGTCATCGCGGCCCAAGCCCTCCTTGACCGCGGTGCCGCTGTCACCCTCATCGACGCCGGAGTGCAGTTGGAGCCGGAGCGCCAAGCCGCGGTCTCACGACTGGCCGCGCTGCCGCCCGAGAGCTGGGATGCGGCCTCGGTGGATTTCATTCGCGGATCCTCCGCCTCCGAGGGCACGGATATTCCCATCAAGCTGGCCTACGGTTCTGATTTTCCTTATGCCAAGGGGGAAATGGCTCAAATCATCCAGGACGGGAGCAAGTGCCTGCAATCTTTCGCCCAGGGGGGCCTGACCAATCTCTGGGGAGGCTCGGTCCTGCCGAACCTTCCTCAAGACTTCGAAGGCTGGCCCATTTCCTACGAACAGATGCGGCCGCATTACGCCCAGGCCGCGCGAGCGATGAAGATCGCGGGCGCTCGCGACGAGCTGGAGTCTCTTTTCCCATTTCATGCGCCACCCGCCGAGCCGGCCCGTCCCAGTCGCCAAGCCGAGGCGCTTCTGGCGCGTCTGAAAGCCAACACGGGCACGCTTGAGGCCGCGGGCATTCGATTCGGCCGCTCGCGGTTGGCCTTGCGCACCGAGGGCGAGGACCACGCTTGCCGGTACGTCGGTCTATGCCTCTCGGGCTGCCCCTATTCCGCCGTTTGGACGGCGACCCAGCTTCTGGAATCGCTCATGAAACGGCCGAACTTCACGTACCGTCCGGGGCTCAAGGCCGTTCGGGTGGAAAGCTCCGGCGCGAGAGCGCGGGTGATTTGCCGCAGCCTCAATGATGATGGGAATATCTCCTTCATTGGGGAGCGCGTTTTTCTCGCCTGCGGCCCGATCTCGACGGCGCGCTTGGTGATCGATTCCCTTGTGGCCTACGGCCGCCCTTTCCGCCTGCAATTCCAACCCTATTTTCTGCTTCCTCTCCTGGCCTTGGAAAATACTGCGGGCGTCTCGCGGGAGCGGCTGCACACCCTCGCCCAAATCTACCTGGATATTCTCGACCCGAAGATCAGCCCGCGCGCGGTGCATCTTCAGATATACACCTACGATGAATTCATCCGCCAGAGGTTGGAGAGAGCGATCCGTCCGCTGGGGCCTTTGCGCGGATTGACCCGCAGCCTCTTTGAAGGCCGCCTGCTCTTTCTACAGGGCTATCTCCACTCCGACGAAGCCGAACCCATCGAGCTTAAAGCCCTGCCCGCACCGTCGGGAGAGGCTTGCGCTCTAAGCCTTCATGCGCGCGACCAGCCGCGCACCCGGACCGCGATCCGGCGTGTGCTGTTCAAGCTCGCAGCCAATGGGCGCCGCCTGGGCGTTCTGCCTTTGGCGCCGATGCTCGCGCTCGGTATCCCTGGAGAGGGAAACCACATCGGAGGAACCTTTCCCATGCGTGAGAATCCGGGAGGTTTCGAGACCGACATCCTTGGCCGCCTCCCCGGACTTCCAGGCGTGCACATTGTCGACTCCTCGGTCTTGCCCGCCTTGGCCGCGACGACTTTCACCTACACAGCCATGGCCAACGCGCACCGCATCGCCTGGACGGTCGCCGCATGAGCCTTCTCTGCGCCGTCACAGGCGCCGGCGGCTACATCGGCTCGCGCTGCGAAAAGGTTCTGCGGGAGAAAGGCCGCCGCACTCTCAAGTTCCCGTTTATTCTGGGAGAGGATGTCGACCCGAGGGGCCTCGAGGGAGTCGACGCCCTCGTCCACTGCGCCTACGACTTCAAGGCGCTGGGCTGGGAAGGTGTTGAGCGCGCCAATGTGCTGGGCTCCAAGAAGCTTTTCGCGGCGGCGAGAGAAGCGGGAGTGCGCCGCATCGTTTTTATCTCCTCGGTCAGCGCTTTCCAGGGCTGCGCTTCTCTTTACGGCAGGGGGAAACTGCTGGTGGAGGCAATGGCGGCGGAGTTCGGCGGCGTGACGATTCGTCCCGGACTGACCTATGGAGAACCCGGCCGAGGGATGTTCGGGGCTCTCTGCAGAATTGCGCGGCTGCCCGTCCTGCCCGTCTTCGACGGTGGCCGCCAGCCCATGGTGCTGGCCCATGTGGAGGATGTCGCCCGCGCCGTGGAAAAATCCATCGACTGGAAAGAAGTCCCGGCTCCGGTCACCGCGGCTCACCACCGGCAGATCGACTTTATCGACATCCTGCGCACCATCGCGCGCAATCAGGGCCGCACGCTGAGGACTGTTTCCATTCCAAGCCGACTGGGCCTGCGGGGCCTGCGCTCCGTGGAGGCCTTCGGCGTCACGTTTGGATTTCGCAGTGACAGCCTTGAAAGCATGCTCCATCCCAATCCCGCCTGCGACTTCGATCTGCCCAACAAGCTCGGCTTGGCCTTCCGAGACTTCCTGGACGTCAACCCCGCCGCGCTCGAGTGATTATATCGGCGGACGCGGCTAGATTTCAACGCCTTGCCTATCTTCTTCAGTGAGTTTGTTGTTGGCGGGACGCGGCGGGTAAAAGGTGATCTTGTTCTTTTTGAAATCGTATTTGGGCCAGCGGTCCTTGGCGAAATAGACCGCCGTATGAGCCCGGGCGTTGACGGGTGGCGCGAAAGTGAATCGGACAAAGTAGTAGACGTCCCATAAAAATTCGCCGGTCTTGATGCCGCGCCACAGCCTTCTTAGGATGAACGCGGGATTAGTCAGGACGGCGCGCCAGTAAGCCTTCCCGGCGAACTCCGTGACCTTGTCGAAGCTCAAATTGGGGTGCGCGAAGAGGGCCTTGGTGGTATAGATAAAGTATTCGTCCCAGTTGTAAGAGCGCACCAAGCCCTTCTGTCGATACTCCTTGAACATGGGCGTGCCGGGAAAGGCGATGGAGATGCCGAACTTCATCATGTCCAGCGACTGCTTGCGCGCGTACTCGATGGTATCCGTCATGGTGCTCTCGGTATCGGGCGAAAGTCCCAGCATGAAATAGCCATTGGTATCGATGCCGGCCCCGCGAGCTAACTTGACGGCTTCGCAGCCTTTTTCGATGGATGCTTTCCCGCCCTTGCCGAAGGCCTTGAGGACCGCGTCGTTGCCCGACTCGAAGCCGAAGGAGACGCGGTAGCACCCCGCTGCGCGCATGACTCGGAAAAGTTCGGCGTCGGCAGATTCGACGCGGATTCCGTTGGTGCAGGTCCAAGCCATGTCGATGCCGGTCTCGATGAGGGCTTGGCTAACTTGTTTGGCCCAGGCCGGGTCGGAGGTGAAGATATCGTCGGCCAAAGCGAATTCCCGGTAGCCGAATTTGGCCATCACTCGGACTTCCTCCGCGCAGCGCTGCGGCGACTTCTTGCGGTAGCCCAGGGCCATCGTGTTCTTGCTGGCGCAGAAATCGCATTTGAACACGCAGCCCCGCGAAAACTCGGACATGGCCAAAGGCGGCCGCTTAGCCAGAAGACGGCTGATCCGGTACTTGTAGTTCTCGCTGTTGTAGAGATGCCAGGCCGGCATGGGGAGATCGTCTAGGTTCTCCACGAAAGGCCGCGGGGCGGTGGCTAGGATGCGGTCGCCGTCGCGATAATGGATGCCCAGAATGTCGGAGGACTTGCGCCCATCCATAATCTCGGGGAAGGTGCGGTCTCCCTCTCCTACGATGACCATATCGAGCAGGGACTCCCGCAGACTCTCCGCCGGCAAGGCGGAGACGTGCGCGCCGCCGGCCACGACGAGAATCTTATCGGAGATCGATTTAACAAGCACGCTGATGTCGCGGGCCTGGTTCATCAAGGGAGTGGTCGCGCTCACGCCGATCACGTCCGGCTTGAATTGCGCGATGGCGTCCTGGACCACGCGATAGTCGTACTGGAGATAGCTCAAGTCGAGTATTTGAACCTCATGACCGTGCTTCTCGGCCATGGCCGCGATGGTCAGCAGACTGAGAGTTGGAAAAACAGGATCCGTGATCGCGGACTTCGCCGACCCATAACTGTCCCGGTAGGAAGGATTAATGAGAAGAGCTTTCGCCATGGCGTGGTCTTTCGAGGAGTGTAACAGGGCCGGGCGGCATTATCAAGAAAGTGCCGAAATATTCGCATCGGGGCGGCGGACGGGCGCCATGAATGCGGCCGCTCCGGCGCCCAGGAAAGGCATCATGGGAATGCGATAGCGGTAATAGCCCTGGGTGCTGGAAAGTCCCAATAGATACAGGGTACAGACAGTCAAGAATACGGCCTGCGCTTTCTTGCCGTTGATCCACAAGCGACGCCAGCCGGCCAACGCCGCCAAATAGAGAGCCATCAGCGCGGCCATGTAGCCCGCCTGAAGGGGAATGAGCGACGGATGCGCCCGCAGTAGAGCCAAAGTTCCCTGTCCGGTCACCCGAGGCCTAAAAGCCCCGTCTGAGGAATACCTGGTCCCCGTCCATTCCAGCAACATTTCCAGACCCGTTCCTCCCAATATCTTGACCGTTCCCATCGCGCAGAAGCGCGCCAACAAGAGCGGATGAGAAGCGAGAATTTTCACCGCGGCCTGTTGGTAGTACCGGCCTTGCTCCGCGTCGTTGTCATAGCCGCCAGGATGCAGCCGGTCGACATTTTGGCGCAATTCCACGTCATACTCAGTGGAACTGCGTCCCGTGCGCAAAGATTCCACGCCCGCGGCCGTGTAACGGATCAGAGCCATCCCGCCGACCGAGGTGAAGGCGGGCACTCCGGTAGCCTCCCAGTTGCGGAGCACCCACAGACCCGGAAGAAGATAGGCGCAGAGGAAAAATACGGCCAGCGCCTTCCTGTCGCGTCTCCATATCCAGCCTAGAAAAATAGGCAGATAAAGAGAAATCGGTCGAACCATGGCGCTGGCCCCCCACAGGAGGCCGCAAAATGACGCCCCCAACGGACCGGCGCGCGAAAGGGAACGCCACGTCTGGACGGTCGCCAGGGTCATCAACAACAAGAAAAGAGTCTCGCTGATGAGGATCGGGGCATGGAAGATGGTGACCAAATCCAAAGCCACGGCCATGGATCCCACTGCGGCCGCGCGCCGGCCCCAGGCGTCGTTAAGCCAGCGCCAAATCAGGGCGGCATTGAGCGCCGAGAGAAAACATTGGGCCGCCGCGATAGGCAGAATGGGATTGGGAAAGACCGCGATGAAAGGCGCCAGAAAGACGGGGTAGCCCGGAGTGCGGAAGGTATCGGGCGTAAAAGAGGGCGCGCCCAGAGAGGAGAATGCGCCATGGAGAACGATGTTCCGAGCCAAAGCGAGATAGCCGACGGCATCCGCGCGCAGGAAGCGCTGAGGGTCATTCCAGGCGAGGACGCAAAGCACGCATCGGGGCAGAAGCGCCGCAAGCCACACCCAGGCCGGCGCGAGAGCGCTCAGGCTCCGGACTTGCGCGGTGTATTTTTGATGAATTGCGGGGGGGCGCATCTGCGCGAGTCTAGCAATTAGAGGAGAACGCGAGCGCGCTGCAATGGTGTCCGCCAGGGCACGGCGGGCATCATTTATCGGATTCTGCGAAGGATCGCCAGCATCTCGGCGTGGACGCGTCCGTTAGTGGCGAGCGTGCGTTTGCCCATTAAGTTCCAGCCGTTCCATTGCTTCCCGTTAAAATCCGTAACGCGGCCCCCCGCCTCCTGGACCAGCAGGAGGCCGGCCGCGACGTCCCAGGGATTCAATTCGTACTCCCAAAATCCGTCCGCGCGTCCGGCCGCGATCCACGCCATGTCGAGGGCGGCCGAACCTGAACGCCGTACATCGTGACAACGCGTCATGAAGGCTTTGAATCGCGCGAGATAAAAGTCGGCTCGCTCGGCGCGATCATACGCGAAGCCGGTGATAAGGAGCGAGTCCGTTATGCGGCGCGTGCGCGAGACCCTCAATTCATTGCCGTTCAAAGTCGTTCCCCTGCCTTTCCGGGCCAGAAACAGTTCCTTACGAAAGGGGTCGTAGACGCCTCCCAGAAACGCTTCGCCTTTTTTTAGGACTCCTATGGACACGCAAAACGCCGGGTATCCATGCGCGTAGTTCGTCGTGCCGTCGAGAGGGTCGATGATCCAGAGATAGTCCGCGCCAGTCAGCTTGACCTCGTCTTCCTCGGCCTTGAAATCATCGCCCGGGAACGCGCGCCGGATCGCGTCGAGGATCGTCTTCTGGCTTTCGAGATCCGCGATCGTGAGGAGGTCGGCCCGGCGCTTTTGTTTGTAGGAGACCTTGCCGAAATGTCGGCTGAGGACTTGTCCCGCCCGGAGCAAGGTCGTCTTGAGGAGCGAAGCGCGAGTCATGGGCGGTCCCGTAACGCGGACACGACGGCCTCGGCGAACGACTCGGGGTCGGGACGCTTGGCGACGGCGGCGGGAACGACGCCCTGAGAGCGGAGAGCGGCCGCGGTAGTCGGTCCGATGGAGATCGCGGCGGCGCCGGACAATGCGACATCGTGAGCGCCGAGGACGGCGGCGGAGCCGGAGGCGAAGGTGACGGCGTCGGCGCCCAACGCGAGGGCACGACGCAGCGTGCGGCGACCCAGGGCATCGGCAACGGTGCGGTACGCGACGGCGACGGTGACGCGGGCGCCCGCCGCGCGTAACGACTTCGCAAGGACATCGAGGCCGCGCTCGGCGCTGGGAATGAGAACGCGACCGCCGCGAGAGACGCGCAGAATTCGCGCTAGGCCCGCGGCGCGCGCGTCTTCAGGCATGACGGAACAACGCCAGCCATTTGCGGCGACGGCGTCTGCCGTTGCGCGGCCGACGGCCGCGAGGACACGAGGTGGGACCGGCTTTCGGCCGAGGAGTTTTCGGCAGCGTAGGAAGAAGAAATCAACGGCGTTGACGCTGGTAAAGGCGACGGCTTCGTAACGATGAAGATTGGTGAGCGCTCGATCCAACGACTTCCATGATTTTGGCGGGACGACCTGAATGAGCGGCGCGCAGATGACGCGGGCGCCGCGGTTGGCCAAGGCGGCGGCTGCGCCGCCTGATTTGTTGCGCGGGCGCGTAACGACGATGGTCCGGCCCGAGAGAGGCATCTGGCGCACAACGTCATTATATACAATGCGTCCGCTTGATGCGGTCCCGGCGCCCCGCCCAGTTGAAGATGAAGCTCCAGTGCAGGGCCGCGCCGACGATGACGAGGAAATGGAACAGCTCGTGCGCGCCGAGCCAGCCCGTGAAGACCGTGGGGCCGTCGAGATAGTCGATGAGCGCGCCGGCGATGTAGGCGATGCCTCCAAGGAACAGCAGAGAGGACTCCTTCCAGCCATAGCGCGCGGTGATGTGGGTGTATGTGATGCCGCCGAGAGAAGAGACGCCGATGTAGGCCCCGACGATCGCCCAATACGGCAATTGGGTGAAATAGACGTCGATGATCACGAGACATGTGATCGCCACGCTCCAGAATAGCGCGGTCAGGCCCCAGCGCCAGCGGCCTTGGAGGAGCAGCATATGCACGGGCGTGGCTGAGCCCGCGATGACGATCCAGATGCCGGCGTAGTCGAGTCGCCGGAAAAAGGTGCGCCAGGGCCCGGGCGGCAGGCCGTGATACACGCCGCTCATCGAGAACAGAAACAGCAGCGAGGCGCTGAAGATCATGAGCGACGAGGTGCGCAGAGCGTCGCCGCGGCCCTTCTTGTACAGGAAGAACGTGCCGCTCAAGGCGCCGAGCGCGGCCGAGATGTGGCTCAAGCTCGAGATCGGATCATTGAGGCCGAAACAGCTTATGAGCTTCATGTTCGCCCCCGGAGCCCGCGCTTCTCGCCGTCGTGACGCCTCGCGAGCCGCGTCCGCAGGGCGCCGCGCAGGTCCTTCGCGCCGAACAGCTTTGACGCCTCGACGAGGAGCCTGACGCATCCCTCCACGTCCGACAGCCTCACCTTCTCGGGCGACACCGCGTCCGCTCCCCAGCCGTTGTGATAATTGACGAGAGGCACGGCCACGCCGCCGGCCTCGTAGCCGAAGGCTTGATAGGCGGTCGCTTCGCAAGTGCCGCCCGTCAGGCGCAGGCGCTGGACCTTTGTGCCGCGTTTGCGTAAAATCTTGCCCGCGTCGTCGAGCAAAGCGGTCAAATTAGCATCGAAGATGGTTGCCCTGTCGCCAAGGCGGATCGTGGGCCCCGAGCCCGGTTTCGAGCCCGGCAGCTCGCGTGAGGACTCAATCGACAGATAGGAGTCGTGCGCGGACAGTTTTCCCGAGCGGATCATGTCGAGCGCGCCCACGAATCCGACCTCCTCGGCGCGGTTGAGCAGGACGGTCAGGTTCACCTTCGCGCGCGCTTGCGATATCCGCCGCATCGCCTCGAGGGCGATCGCGCAGCCGAGCAGGTCGTCGACCGAGCGCGAGAGAAGCCAGCCGTCCGTCACCTCGCAGGCGGGCAAGGCGAGCACCGCGAAATCGAGCTGGGCGCTCGGTTTCGCGGTCTCATTCCACTTGATCGTCCACAGGCCGCCGTCCTTCTTGGGGCGCGGGCCGATCACGCCGCGCGCAAGCGGGCGGTTATCCTTGGGTACGGCGGCGAACGCCTCGACGGCGGCGCCCGCAAGCAGGTGCGGAGGCAGGCCGCCGCGCAGTCGCGCCGTGGCGCCGGTTTTCGTGACCTGGAGCAGGTCGAACGCGGGATGGTCGAGGTGGGCCGCCAGGCACAGAGACGGACCCTCGCCCGCTCCGCGGTACGAAACGATCACGCCGCCGCGATTGCGGCGGACCTTGACGCGCGCTCCGAGGTTCGCGCTGATCCATTCGAGGGCTTTCTTTGAGACCGATATCTCGCGTAACGGCGCGGTGGGAACGGAAGTCAGGCACCGAAAGAGAGGGAGTACGCTGGGTTTTGTCTTCACCCGTCTATTTTACAGATTACCGGGCGCCGCGGCGGCGAGAGATCTTAAAGCTCGAAACTGGCCAGTTCGGAACTGGTTTTCTTGGGTGGGATCGGCGCCCATTTTGGGGAGATCGGCTTCGCTTCGCCGAGCGTCAGCAACAGCGTGATGTGCACGCCGTTGCGCTTGACGCTCACCGCGATCTGCTCGCCCGGGGAGTGATATTTCGCATAGACAGTGACGGCCTTTATCGCGTCCTTGGGCGACATACTGTCGAGGTTGATTGAATCCACCAATGAAGTCACCGAGACGATCCGGTCTCCGGTCTGCAGCTTTGCCGCCTCGGCGGCGCCGCCGGGGACGACCCCGGTCACCGTCAGATGCGTCAGCGGTGAAACCGAGAGCATCACCTGTAGCGCGCCCACCTTGAGATTCCCTGTCCGTTTGTATTGCTGCATCGCGAGCGTGATGTGGGACGAGGGCACGGACAAGCTGATGCCCTCGAAGCCGCCGGACTTAGTCATGATTTCCGTGTTGATGCCGACGACGCTGCCCCACATATTAAACAGCGGGCCGCCGGAGTTGCCGGGGTTGACGGCGACGTCCGACTGGTTCATATCGTTGAGGAGTCTCCCCTCGATGTGTTCGCGATCGAGAGCGCTGATGATGCCTTGGGAGACCGTGAATTTAAAGCCGAGAGGGTTGCCGATGGCGACGACGGTCTCGCCGCGGTCAAGATCCGACCAGAGCGGCAGGGGGGGGCGGTTGAGGCTCGTGTCGAGCAGTTCGACGAAGGCGATGTCCTTGCCCTGATCGCTGTTGCCGTAGGCGAGGATCTTCCCCTTCGTCATCACGGGGTTGTTGTCGTCGTCCTCATAGAGCCCGACCTCGATCTCCGCTCCGACGGCCAACCTCTCGACGCAGTGGGAGTTGGTCGTGATGATGCTCTGCCGGCCGAGCGCCTGCTGCGCGTCGGTAAAAAAGCCGGTGCAATCCCCAGTTTGGGTCTTGGTCCCGATATTCTCATCGGGGATCGTCATCCTGAGATACACGACCGAGGGCTCCACTCGCCGGATCATGTCTATTAGATATTTTTGCGCAAGCAAACGCGGGTCGCCGGAGTCGGTTTCTTGCGTCGTCGGCTTCTTGAAAGAGCCCTTGTAGGCCTTCGCCTGGCCGATCAGGTTGTTGGATAGCGAGGACGCGAAATCATCGTAGGACGAGGCGGAGGCGGGGACGGCGAGCGTCAGCGCGAGAGCCAGCGGGGATAATTTCATGGTCAGGCTCCTTCCGGCTTGCGCTCGGCCCAGTATTTGAGCATCGCGTCGAATTGCGTCTGAATCTCGGAATTGTCCGGTGTCGGTTGCGGTTCGTTGTTCGGCTCCCTGGGGGAGCCGCGCAGCGGCTCGCCGTCGGGGGTCACGATCGCGGGTAAGTGTACGGTCTGCTTCACTTCGCCGTAAATGTCGGTCGACACCATCCATTGATCGATGTGCCAATTGCCGTCCTTCGCATCGAGGTGGAACTCCTGGAGGACGAACATGGCGGACCTCGCTTCGAATAGTCCGCCCTTGTCGAGCGTGCCCAGGACGGTGAAGACCCGCTTCACATGATCCGCCTTTATGTCGCCCGACACGTCCGTGATCGCGAAGATGTCCGGTCTCCGTCCGTGTCCGGGCGTGTGCGTTCCGGCGGCCTTCATGACATCGAGGACCTTCGTCCAGACCTCGGCGGGCGCCCTCGGCGCTTCGAACGGGAGCGCGGGGGGCTTCTGGGGGCTTTCCCCGCGCTGGCTCCCAAAGGGGATTTTGCCGAGCGCGTTGACAAAATCCTCGTCGCCCTGAGCGGCGGCCCGGATGGAAAGAGAGGCAATGACGGCGACAGCCAGCCCGGCCCGGCGAAGCGAGAAGGTGATCATGCTCTCATCATAGGTGGTTCCCAGGGAGGCTTCCAGTGCCGATGGGCCTAGAGGGAGCCAAGCGTAGGACCCAGATAGTTTCCGGTCTAAAGGTCTCGGCGAGCGCCTGCCCGCGCAAACAGTCAGGCGAGATGTTTGGCGAGAAACGCCTCGGCTTTGGCGTAGAAGTCAAGTCGGTTGGCGGGCTTGGCGAAACCGTGGCCCTCATCGGGATACAGCAGGTACTCGACGGGCTTGCCCTCGGCGCGCAGCGCCGCGACGATCTGCTCCGATTCCGCCTGCTTCACGCGCGGATCGTGGGCGCCTTGGGCGATCAGGAGAGGAATGTCGATCTTGTCGACATGGAACAAAGGGGATCGCGACTTTAAGAACTCTTTTTCGGTATTCACCGAGCCGACGCGCAGATCGAATATTCGCTTCATGGGTTCCCAGTAGGGCGGGATCGATTCAATGAGCGTGATCAGGTTCGAGGGTCCGACGACGTCGACGGCGCACCGGTAGACGCCGGGCGTGAACGCGGCGCCCGCGAGCGCGGCGTACCCTCCATAAGAACCGCCATAAATGGCGACGCGTGCGGGGTCGGCGATGCCTTTCTCGACCGCCCATTTCACGCCGTCGGTAAGGTCGTCCTGCATCTTGGCGCCCCACTCCCGGTCGCCCGCGTGCAGGTGGCGCTTGCCGAAGCCGGCGGAGCCGCGGTAGTTGAGCTGGAGCGCGGCGAAGCCGAGGCTCGCCAGCCACTGCGCCTCGGGGTGGAAGCTCCAGCGGTCGCGCACCCAGGGGCCGCCGTGGACGAGGAGCACGAGAGGAAGATGCTTCGGGGCTCGCTCCAAGGGCGTGGTGAGGCAGCCGCGCACCGTCAGGCCGTCTCGCGCCGCGAACTTCACGGGCGCCATCGGTGCGAGCTTGTACCCCTCGAGCTTCGGGCGCGCGACGAAGAGGGGGGAGGCGATGCGCGTGACGCGGTCCCAGCGCAGGAAGGCGGGGGAGCGGTCGGGTTTATTGACGAGGATGTACCAGACGGTGTCCGCGTCGTTGCGGCTGACGATCGAGACCTCGCCGTTGAGGGCGGCCATCGCGGCGAAATCGGTCTTGAGCCCCGGCTCGAGGACCTGCCAATGCACGCGATCCACTTCGAAGGCGGCCGCCTCCGCGTGATAGTCGCGCGGATGGATCAGAACGGCGCCAAGGTCGGATTCCGGGTGCTCGGCAAGAACCTTGCCGGGCCCGCCCGCGATCGGCGTTGCGAACAGCGCGGTCGTGTCGCGGTCCACGTTCGACTCGATGTATATGTTCTCGCCGTCGGGTGAAAAGCCATGCGCCCCGAGTTGGTCGTCGGGTCCGCATTTCAGGAAGTCGCGCCAACCCGCCCCGTCCTTGACGCGCAGGAGCGTGCCGCCGTCCGGGGTCATCGCCTTGTGCAGGCCGATCTTGAAATTGAGGTCCGTCAGCCAGCCGATCGCGTCGCCGGGGTTCGTCGCCTCGAGCTCGCGCTCCCCGGTTTTAAGGTTGAGACGCCACACATCGTGAAGCTTCGGGTCGCGGTCGTTGAGTGCGACCAGGATCTCGTCTGGGAAGCGCGGCTCGGTCGCGACGATCTGCGCCTGCACGCCCGGATAAGGCGTCAGGTCGCGGGTGGCGCCGGTCTCGAGGCTGGTCTGGTAGAGATGCCAATTCTCGTCGCCGTTCGCGTCCTGCAGGTAGAGAATCGAGCGTTCATCCTCGGCCCACAGGAAAACGCGTATGCCGCGGCCGCGATCTTTCGTGAGCGGCTGAGCGGGGCCGCCCTCGGGGCCGACCCAGATGTTGAGCACGTCCTCGTCCGGCGCGAGATAGGCCCAGAGCTTCCCGTTCGGGGAGATCTTTGGAGAGGCCTTCTCCGGGTTGCCGAACAGCAGCTCACGCGGGACGCGTTCACTCATGGCGGGTAATGACGCAGTAGTTCCGTAAACCCGTAAAGCGACCACCCTTCCCGCCGTCGGTAGTC
>JBBTJN010000091.1:0-8913 GCA_038059415.1 Elusimicrobiota bacterium
ATGTTGAGCTTGACCTCGGTCGAGCCGACCGCGGGAATGCCGCACTCGTAGGTGCTTTCCTTGCGGGCGTACGGGACGCTCGCGCGCAGGACCTTGGCCGCGCCGAGGGTCACCGCGGCGAACGCGACGGCGACGACGACGAATGCGTAGACGACGGCGTAGGCGCTCATCATTCCATTTTCCGCTGTGTAAGAACTTTGAAGACCTCTCCCATTCCCTCCGGGTGGATGAGGGTCTTGAGTTTGGCGCGCTCACGGTAGGCTGCGGAGTCGTCGCCGGCGGTGGCCTCGAGCCAGTTGAGCAGGCCGCCGTCGATCAAAAATTCAGACAGGCTCTCGTAAGACTCGAGGGCGAGGTTCGCGCAATATCCCGCGCTGATCAGCGCCTCGAAGTCCACGGAAGCGGTGAGGTCTTGGGCGCCGGGCTCCCTGGTCAACTCGGTCTCGACGGCGTGGCGGTGGAACGCTCGCGGCGGATTGGCGGCGCCCGGAACGAAGCGCTTGCCGTAGTCGATGGAGAGGATAAAGCCTTCCTCGACGCGGCTCGCGGTCGTCGCGATCCAGGATTTAGCTTCAAGACCGACGGCGTGGCGCTCGCCATCCTGGAGGACGCCTTTCATCGTCGCGGCGGGCGCTTCAAGCTCGGGACAAGACAGCGGTCCGCAGACCTCGCGGCCGGCGGCATCGACGAAAACTTCGAAGACCTTTCCATCGCGGCCCTCGAGCAGATGCACGGGAAGAGAGTCGAGGAGCTCATTGGAGTAGAGCACGCCGGAAAATCTCGGGACATCCGCGATCCGCGTATGCGCCGTTACGGGCACGCCAAACGCGGTGAGCCGGCGCACGGCGGTCGTCAGGTCCTTGCGTCCTCGTTCGACGAGGACGAAGGAAAGGCGGGACGCCAGCGCGGGATATTTTTCGCGCAGGCGCCTTGCGACCTGGCATGATAAAGTTCCGTCACCGCAGCCGGCCTCGACGAGAAACAGGGGTCCGGCGGGACGGAGGGATGCGACACGCCCCAACAGGAGAGCCATCCTGTCGGCCAACACAGCCCCAAAGGCGCCATGCAGTTCCGGAGCAGTGTAAAAATCCGCGGCCTTCTCGCGGACTGAGTAATAACCCAGTTCAGGGTCGTAGAGAGCGGACTCCATAAAGTCCCTGAACGAGAGCATAGCCTAATCCTTAGGCGAGGTCTTCAACGCCGAGCGTCTTTTTCTTGCCTTCGGCCTGGACCTTCTGGATCGAAGACTTGACCGCCGCTTCGATCTTCGCGGACAGGGCGTCGATGTAATCCCCGCCGGTACGCAGTCCTGCTTCCTTGACGAGCTTCTTGACCTTGCTGGCAACGACGAGGGCTTCTGCCATGTATTTCTCCTTAATTCGCGTCTTATGCCGCTCGGAAGATAACGGATTTAAACAGATATAACATGCCTAGACATTGACTTAGATCAACGTTCGGGCGTCTCACGCGTATTCCAAATCATGGCGCCGGGAAGGATCGAACTTCCGACATGACGCTTATGAAACGTCCGCTCTACCACTGAGCTACGGCGCCGTAAGGCGGGCATTCTACCACAATCATCCCTTTGGCGACAACGCATGTCTAAATTGTGTACTATGAAGGCATGGGTAAGAAGACCGCCGCAGCAAAGAAGATCACCGTCGTCATCGCCGATGACCAGACCCTGTTTCGCGAGGGCATCAAGGACCTTCTCGGCAACGAGAAGAACATCGCCGTCGTCGGCGAAGCCGCTGATGGGCGTGAGGCGCTGCGTCTCGTCAAGAAGCTGAAGCCGAATGTGATTCTCCTCGATATCAAGCTCCCCCACATGGACGGCATCGAGGCGACGCGACAGATCCACAAGGATTGCCCGATGACGAACGTGTTGATCCTCTCCTCTTATGAGGACGAGGCGCACGTGATGGAAGCAATCCAGGCCGGGGCGAACGGGTACCTGTCGAAGATGCTTCCCGCCTCCGATCTCGTCAACGCTCTGAAGACTTTCGCGAACCAGGGCGTGATGATTCCCCAGCCCGTGATGAGCAAGCTCATCGATGGCCTGCGCCAGATGGGCTCGTCGAATTCCGAGGCCTCTCTCGTTGCGCTGACCAAGACCGAGATCAAGGTTCTCTCTAACCTTGGCCAGGGCCAGTCAAACAAGGAGATCGCGGCATCGTTCATGTGCAGCGTCAAAACGATCAAGAATCACCTCAACAGCATGTTCCAGAAGATGAGCGTGACGAACCGGACCGAAGCCGTAGTCAAGGGCATCGACATGGGCCTGATCTCCGCCGACAAAGCCGACTAAGACATAGCCGCTTAGGAGGAGACCGCTTCGGACTTGGTGATCGAGGCAAGTTCCTTTATCATCATCGCGGCGATCTCGTTGCGCTGGATCTGGTTGGTTCCCTCGTAAATCTGGGTGATCTTCGCGTCGCGCATGTATTTTTCGACCGGGAAATCTCTCATATACCCGATGCCGCCGCACATCTGGACGCACTCGTTGGTGACAAACATCGCGGTGTCGGAACACGCGAGCTTGCACATTGCAGATTCCTTCGTCCAGCGCTTGCCGTCGCCAGCCTGCAGGACGTCGTAGACGATCGTGTTCTCGTTGATCGCCTTCTTGTAGATCGGCAGCATGTACTTGTCCATCGCCTTCGAGGTGGTGTAGAGCAGCGCGCGGCTCATCTCGATCTGCGTCGCGCAGTTGGCCATCATGTGCTGGATCGCCTGGAAGCTCGAGATCGGCTGGCCAAACTGGCGGCGCTGCCGGATATAGGATAGGGTCTCATCGAGCGCTCCTGTTGCGATGCCGAGAGCCTGCGCCGCCACGCCGGGGCGGGAGCAGTCGAAGGTCGTCTGCGCCGTGAACAGGCCGTAGCCTTCCTTGTAAAGGCGGTTGCTCACCGGGACGCGGCAGTTCGTGAAGTCGAGCTGGTAGGTTGGATTGGCGCGGATGCCCATCTTGTGCTCTTTCTTGCCGAAGCCGAAGCCGGGCGTTCCTTTCTCGACGACGAAGGCGGTGACGCCGCGCGCTCCGCGTGAGCGATTCGTGGTCGCGAACACGACATAGGTTTCCGCGACCTCTCCGTTGGAGACGAATGTCTTCGAGCCGTTGAGAATATAGTGCTCTCCATCAAGCTTGGCGGCGCATTGCGTGGCGGTCGCGTCGGAGCCGGCGTTGGCCTCGGTAATTGAGAAGGCCGCGAGTTTCTTGCCGGAGGCGAGGTCGGGGATGAAGCGCGCACGTTGCTCGGCGTTGCCGAGGAGCAGGATCGGAAGCACGCCGAGGCCGGAGGCCGCGAACGCGAGCGCGATGCCGCCGCAAGCGCGGGAGAGTTGCTCGATGACGAGGACCTGTTCCATCAAACCGCCGCCCATGCCGCCGTAGGCCTCGGGCAGGTAAACGGAGTAAAGGTCGGCTGCGGCCATCTTCTTGACGATGTCCCAGGGGAACTTCTCCTGTTCATCAAGGGATTCTCGCGCAGGTTTAATATCGCGCAAGGCGATCTGCCACGCCAAATCCTTGATCTCATTCTGCTGCTCGGTCAGATCGTAAAGCGTGTTCATAAATCCCTCCTCCTGTCCATCTTATTGAGCGCGTCGTAGGCCGCGGCCTGCTCCGCTTCCTTCTTGCTCTTGCCGGCGCCTCGCCCGAGCTCTCTTTGTCCGAGCCTGACCAGAATCTGGAACACCTTGTCGTGATCCGGACCGGACGAAGATATCATTTCGTAAGTCGGCGGCGACTTGTGCCGCTTCTGTAATATTTCTTGCAACTTGCTCTTGTGATCCGTTTCGAGCAGGCTTGCGTGCTGTTCGGCGTACCACGCGCGAATGAACTTGGCGGACGATTCGTATCCTCCGTCGAGATAGATCGCACCGATCAGCGCCTCCACCGCATTGGCGAGCAGGCTTTGCCGCGTCCGTCCGCCGGAGGATTCCTCTCCGACTCCGAGGTGCAGATAAGCGCCTATATCCAACGTCTCGCCCCATGAGGCGAGGCTCGGTCGAGACACAAGCAGAGACTTCTTCTTGGAGAGGGTTCCTTCGGGCTCGTCCGGATACCCCGCGTAGACCGCGTGCGCGACGACCGCAGCCAGCACGCTGTCGCCGAGGAACTCCAAGCGCTCATTACAGACGTCGGACCCGCTCTCGCTGGCGAATGACTTGTGTGACAGCGCCTGTTTGAGCAGTCCTGCGTCCATGAACCGATAGCCGATGACCTCTTCGAGAGGTCTAGGCATCGGAGCGTCCTCCTTACTTCTTGGCGTGGGTCGAGATGTAGTCGATCGCCTGGCCGACCGTCTGTATCTTCTCGGCCTGTTCGTCAGGGATCTCGGTGTCAAACTCCTCTTCGAGCGCCATGACGAGTTCGACGGTGTCCAGCGAGTCCGCGCCGAGGTCATTGACGAAGTGCGCCGTGGGGGTCACTTCTGCGGCGTCCACGCCGAGCTGCTCGACGATGATTTGCTTTACGCGGTCCGCGATGTTGGCATCAGCCATGGTGTCTGGTCTCCTTGCGCCTTTTTTACATGTATCCGCCACCGTTCACGTTCAGCACGTGGCCGGTGATGTACGATGCTTCGTCCGACGATAAAAATAGAACCGCCTGGGCGACTTCCGCCGGGTCGCCCATGCGTCCGAGTACGATTTTATCAAGGAGCTTCGCCTTCATTTCCTCGGGGACGACATCCGTCATCCGCGTCTTGATGAAGCCGGGTGCGACCGCATTCGCCGTGATGTTGCGGGAGGCGAACTCGCGCGCAACCGATTTCGTCAGAGAAATCAGACCCCCTTTCGACGCCGAATAGTTCGCCTGCCCCGCGTTGCCTTCCTGCCCGATGACGGACGCGATATTTACGATGCGGCCATAGTGGGCCTTCATCATCATCCGGATGCTGGCCTTAATGAAGTTGAACCCGCCCTTCAGGTTCACGTTCAGCACGAGGTCCCAATCCGCCTCAGACATCCGCATCATCAGATTGTCCTTGGTGATCCCCGCATTGTTAACCAATATATCAATTTTACCGAATTTTTCCACGGAGGCCTTCACGACTGCCTCGCATTGGTCGTATTTGGTCACGTCGCAGGCTAGGCCAAGCGTCCTGCCGGCGTCGCCGGCGGCGATTGCCACGGCCGACTTGGCCGCCAACTCAGCGTTGACGTCCACGATGACGACCTGCGCGCCCTCGGCGGCGAAGAGCTCGGCGGTGGTGTAGCCGATGCCCTGAGCGGAGCCGGTAATGATAGCGACCTTGTCCTTGAGTCGAATGCCCGTCGCGGGGACGGGGCGCAGCGTCGTGTTGGTGGTCATAGAGATATTTCCCTCTCGGGCGCGGCCATTGCGGCCACGACTTGCTTCAATTCTTTCGATAAACCGGCCTCGGCGATCTTGACCGCGGCGCGCAGGGCATTGGCGATTGCGCGCGCGTTAGATGAGCCGCGGCTCACGATGGCGACACCGTTGACTCCGATCAAGGGTGCACCGCCGTATACATCGCAGCTCATTGTGCGCTTCAGACGTGAAAAAGGCCCTCGCAAAAAGAGCAGCGGCAGGCGGTATCGCCAGGATGACATCAGCTCGGTTTTGAGCCGCGCCATCATAGTCAGGGCGGTGCCTTCCATCGTCTTGATCATCACGTTGCCGACAAACCCATCGCAGACGACGACATCGGTCCTGCCGGCCGGGACGTCTCGTCCTTCGACGCAGCCAAAGAAGTTCACTCCTGCGTTGCTAAGCAACGGAAAGGCCTCTTTGGCAAGATCGTTGCTCTTCCCCGACTTCTCTCCTATGGAGAGCAGGCCCACGGTCGGCTGGGCGATGCCGTAGACGTGGCGCGCGAGCAAGGTTCCCATTATCGCGAACTGCACGAGATGCCATGGCTTACAGTCCACGTTCGCTCCGGCGTCGAGCAGAATGGTGACGCCCTTCGCGGTCGCAATGGGGCAGGCGATCGCTGGGCGCAGGACTCCGGGTACGCGCTTGAAATGGATGAGTGCTGCGACCATGGTCGCGCCGGAATTGCCCGCCGAGACGAAGCCGGCGGCCCTGCCTTCGGCCGCGGCTTTCGCCGCGACCATGACGGACGCGTTGGGCTTCGTCCGGCAGGCGGACGTCGGATCCTCATCCGTGCCTACGCGCTGCGCCGCATCGACGACCTCGAACCGGGGGTCGCCTTCGGCGATTCCTCGCGCGGAGAGCTCTGCGCGAATCTTTTCAGCCGGTCCCGCAAGAAGCACCTCGACGCCGAACGCGTTCACGGCCTGGATCGCCCCATCGATATGGGGGGTCAGTCCTAAGTCGCCGCCGACGGCGTCGAGCGCTATCCTCACGCGAGGTTGGTCAAAAGTCTTTCTACTTCCCTTCCCCGCCGCCTTCGGGTGACGAGTTCTTCTTCTTGGTCTTCGGCGGGCGCACGAGCACGCCGTTGTAGTAACCCTCGGGGCTGATCGTGTGCGGGCGGTGCCATCGGCCGTCCTTGTCCTTGCTCAGAGGCACCGCCTCGAGCTTCCAGTTGGCGGAGCGGCGGCTGTCGCGGCGGGATCTCGTGTGTTTACGTTTCGGATTGGGCATGGTATTCCTCTGTTTGCGGAGAAGCGTGATTTTAGCCTTTCTTAGGCCGAGGGGTCAATCGGGGCTTGCGAGTATCGGTGAAGTGTCCGCCCGGGACGCCGTCTCCATCGCCGCCCTCGGGATGGCCGCAGGTCCCTTCATTGAGGTTTTTTTGACAGATCTCGCAGAGGCCTCCGCAGTCGGGTTTGCACAAAACCTTCATCGGTTGGGCGAGTGCAATGGACTGGCGCACCTCATCGGTGAGGTCCATCAGGCCGCCGTCGATGGGCGCCATCGCCTCTATCTGGGAGCTCCAGTTCTGCTCGAGGGACTTGAGGCAGCGCGTGCACTCGAACCTCCATTGCCCCTTCGCCGTGCCCGTGAACGCGGCCTCGTCGTCCACTGCGAGGATCATCCCCTCAAGCGCGATGGGCCCGATCAAAGAGCCTTCGCTGAGGGCGTCCGGAAAAGCCTCCGGCCCGGTTTTGGCGTTTACGGCCATCCGGCCGTTTTCCTTCACGTCCTTGAGCGGAAAACAGAACGCCGAGATCATGCCGTTATCGTACATCATTCACCTTCTCGAGGAGTTGAACCCCAAAGGACGCTATCGGGTTGGGGTGGCGCACTCGTGCGACTTGCCGAGGTTGAGCCAGGAGATTCCCTCAGGTTCACGGCGCCGGGGCAAGGCCTGCAGTCGGAAGCAGCGCCGTTCGTCCGGAGCGTCGTCCTGGAAGCGGTACGAGACGGACCACTCGATCTCGGTTCCGGCCTCCTCGGGGGCGTCGAGAATCTCGTCGAACACGACGGTCGAAACCCTGAGGCCGAAGTAAGAGGTGGCGCCCGCCTCGAGGGTCTGGCCGGGGCCGCTTTCGACGTATTCGACGGTCTCTCTTTTCACGCGCGCGGACAAGGTCATCGTTACGTCGATGGCGGACGCCTCGGCCTTGTTCTCGCGGAGGACAGACACGATGTATTTGTCGTTCTCCATCGGAAACATCTTCTTCAAGCGGTATGTCTCCACGGTGAGCGGCGGGTGCGCCGGCGCGGGCTCTGGCGGCGCGGCGACGGGCGCAGGCGCTGGAGCCCTCACGGCGGTTACGACCGGAGCGAGGTCCGGGATCGCAACCGGGATGGAGACGGTTGAGACATTGTCCGGAAGCTTCGCGCACATGGGTCCGAGCCAACCGAGCGTTCCCACGATGATCAACGCCGCCAATAATTTCCCCAAGGCGAGAGCATAGCTAATTTAGGGTGCCGTGGAATGAGGCGAGGACCGCGTCAGGCGTCTAAACCGGCGGTTTCGCGGACGAAGTAGGGCCGCATATCCTTGAGATCGTAGTAGATGCGCACGAGTATCTCAGCCAGGAGGCCGATGAGCACCATCTGGAAGCCGATGAGCAGGCAGAAGATGGCGACCTGAAAGAGGGGCTGGTCCTTGACGAATATGCCGAGGTAGAATTTCTTGTACAGAGTATCGGCCATGAAGGCCGCGCCGAGCAGGCCCATGCCGACCCCCCCCCCGCCGAACAGGTAGATCGGCTTGCCGAGGTAGGAGTCCATGAATTTTACGGTCATCAGGTCGAGCAGCACCTTGAAGGTGCGCGAGATGCCGTATTTCGAGACGCCGCGCGTACGAGAGCGATGGTTCACGGGAACCTCGGCGACTTTCGCGCCGAGGAAGCCCACGAGCGCCGGCACGAAGCGGTGCATCTCGCCGTAGAGGCGCAGCGGCTTCAGATACTCGGCCTTGTAGAGCTTGAGCGTGCAGCCGTAGTCGTGCAGCCGCACGCCCGTCACCATCGAGATAAACCCATTGGCGATAATGGACGGAAGCCTGCGGTCGAGAAAGCGGTCCTGCCGTTCCTTGCGCCAGCCGCTGACGCAGTCGTACCCCTCGTCGAGCTTCGCGATCAGCTTCGGAATGTCGCGCGCGTCGTTCTGCATGTCGGCGTCGAGGCATACGATCAGTTCGCCCGAGGCGTGATGGATGCCGGCGAGCATCGCGGCGGTCTGGCCCGCGTTGCGCCCCAGGCGCACGGTCTTGAATCCGGGGTATTTTTTAACGAGGTTGAGGAGACATTCAAAGGATCGGTCCTTCGATCCGTCGTCGATAAGGATGACCTCGTAGGGCTTGCCGAGCATGTTGAGAGCGGAGGAAACCTCTTCGCCGAGCATGGCGAGGTTCTCTTCTTCGTTGTAGACCGGGATCAGGGCCGATAGGTAGGGCTTTGCGCTCACGAAGGGATTCTAGCGTTTTTCCGCCAAATAAGCGAAAGGCCGACGCTCGTGAGGAGCGCCGGCCTTTCTGTACGCCAGGCATGAGGTTGTTCTAGAGGGTGAAAGTCCCTTACGGGCCG
>JBBTJN010000092.1:0-10692 GCA_038059415.1 Elusimicrobiota bacterium
CATCCTCAAACGGCCGGGACTCGCATGGTCAACGCCTCGGCGTCAAGCGCTACGGTGGAGAAGTCGTCACGGCGGGCATGGTCATCATGCGTCAGCGCGGCACCAAGATCCTCCCCGGCCTCAACGTTGGCCGCGGCAAGGACGACACGCTGTTCGCTAAGATCAACGGCGTCGTGACATTCGAGTGGGCGTACAAGGACAAGAAGCGCGCGTCCGTGTACCCCGCCGGCGACGCGAGAAACGTTACGGCGAAGATGCACGCGAAAGCGGCCGCAGCCGCAAAGTAAGCTCCCGCTTCCTGTGGGGGCGGCGACCGCGCAATAACGCGCGGAAGTGCCGCCCCCCGGTTTTCTTCCAGAGAGACCAATGAGTTTCATCGATAAAGTCCGGTGTTTTGTCGCCGCCGGTGACGGCGGGGACGGCTGTCTCTCGTTCAAGCACGAAAAATACATGGAGTGGGGCGGACCCAACGGCGGCGACGGCGGTCGCGGCGGGGATGTATTCTTCACGGCGGCCTCGCGCCTGACCACCTTGATGGACCTGCACTTCCGCCCGCACGTGACTGCGGGCCGCGGCGGTCACGGCAAGGGCTCCCACAAGCACGGTCTCCGGGGCGAGGACGTCACAATCCCGGTTCCTGTCGGCACGCTCATCTATCGCGCAGGCGTGCTCGTCGCCGACCTGCACAAGGACGGCCAGACCTGGCGCGCCGGCGAGGGCGGCCGCGGCGGCCGCGGGAACTGGTCCTTCAAGACCCGCCTCAACAACGCGCCTCGATTGGCCGAGAAGGGCGGACCTGGAGAGAGGACCACGCTCGATATGGAGCTTAAGCTTCTCGCGGATGTCGGCCTCGTCGGCTACCCGAACGCCGGCAAGTCGAGCTTCGTCTCGCGCGTTTCCAACGCCCGCCCGAAGATAGCCAATTATCCGTTCACCACCTTGTCGCCGAATCTCGGCGTCGCCTACCACAAGCACGTCAGCTTCGTCGTGGCCGACATCCCGGGACTCATTGAGGGCGCGGCCGAAGGTAAGGGGCTCGGCGTGAAGTTTCTCAAGCACGTCGAACGCTGTCGCCTGTTGATCCACCTGATCGACCCCGCCGGCTATATGGGCGAGGACCCGGAGGCCGGGATCAAGACGATCGAGAAGGAGCTCAAGCGCTACAATCCCAAGCTCGCGGCCAAGCCCAAGCTTCTTGTCCTCAACAAGATGGACCTGGCTGAGAGCGCTGCTGTTCTGAAGAAGATGAAGAAGAAGCATCGGGGCATCCTCGCCGTCTCGGTCGCGACCGGAGACGGCGTGGACGTTATCCTCGACAAGATCATCACGGAGCTCGCCAAGCACGAGGGCCCCCTTCACTTTGCGGAGAAGACGGTCGACGACTCGATACACAAGGTCGAGCAGGGCTTCGTTGTCGAGAACCTCGGCGGCGGCCACTTCGTCCTGCGCGGAAAGTTTGTCGAGCGCGCCTCGGCGATGCTCGACGTCAGCCTGCCCGAGGCGATCAACCGCTATCAGCACACGCTCAAACGCATTGGTGTCGACCGCGCCCTCAAGAAGGCGGGCGTGAAGTCCGGAGACCGCGTCCGTTGCGGCGAGTTCGAGTTCGTGTGGTCGAACAACCCCGTAAAGCGCATGGCCGCGAAGCCCGCCGACGGCCGCACGCGCATCGGCGTAGGCAGAAAATAAATGGCGGGCACGCTCAAGGCCTACGAAGCGAAGCTCACGGATCGCAACGACGTCGCTGGGGCCTACCGCTTCTGCCAGGACTTGGCGGACGGGCATTACGAAAACTTCCCGGTCGCGTCGCTGCTCCTGCCCAAGCGTCTGCGCAAGCACGTTGCCGTGCTGTACGCGTTCGCGCGCATTGCCGACGACATGTCCGATGAGCCCGAGTATGAGGGCAAGCGACGAGAGTGCCTGCTCAACTGGCGCTCAATGCTGGCCGATGTGGGCAAGCGCCCGCCGACGCATCCCGTCTTCCTCGCGCTCGGCGCGACGTTCCAGGAGTTGGAGCTTCCCAAAGAGCCCTTCGACGATCTCCTCTCCGCCTTTCTCCAGGACACGGAAAAGAGCGGTTACGCGACCTTTGACGAGATCATGGACTACTGCCGCCGCTCGGCCAACCCCGTCGGCCGCATCGTCCTCATGATCCACGGCTACAAGGACCCGGAGCTGTTCCGATATTCCGACGCGATCTGCACCGGTCTCCAACTCGCCAATTTCTGGCAGGATATTTCCGTCGATCTCAAGAAGAACCGCGTCTACATCCCCGCAGAGGACTTCAAGGCGCACGGCTACTCCGAGGCCGACCTGCGCATGGGCGTCTGCAACGAGCGTTTCAAGAGCCTGATGAAGTTCGAGGTCTCCCGAGCCCGCGCGCTGTTGGAGCAGGGCAAGCCCCTGCCGGAGAAGCTGCGCTGGCCGCTCTCCCTCGAGATCCGCCTGACCTGGTACGGCGGCATGCAGATACTCAAATTGATTCGCAGGATCGACTTCGACACCATCCGCACGCGTCCGACCCTGAAGAAGCGGGAGTGGATTCCGCTGGTCGCGCGCGCCCTCATCGGCACATGACCTCCGCGCCGCCCCAAGCCGAGAGGAAGTCGAACTTCTTCCTGGGCTTCCTGCTTCTACCGAAGGCCAAGCGTGAGGCCCTCTCCGCCGTCTATGGTTATTGCCGCATGATCGACGACATTGTCGACGAGGGGCTTCCGAGGGACGAGGCGCGTCGCCGACTCGATTTTTGGCGCGAAGAGATCGAGCGTCTTTATGAAGGGAAGCCCGGGCACGAAGTCTCTCGCGCGCTGCTTAGGGCGGTCGCCGACTATAAAATTGCGAAGGAGCCGTTTCTGGAGATGATCCGCGGCTGCGCTATGGACCTCGACGGCGCACGTTACGAGACCATCACCGATCTCGAGAGCTACATGCGCGGCGTGGCCTCCTCCGTCGGCATCATGTGCATACACATCTTTGGCTGGGCCTATACGAGCCGTGAGGCCATGTATGAGTTCGCGACGACGTTCGGCTACGCCTTTCAGTTGACGAACATCATCCGCGACGTGGGCGCCGATCTCGAAATCGGACGGGTCTATCTGCCGCTCGCGGACATCCGCGCGGCCGGCTATTCCATCGACCGGCTGGTTCTTCGTGATCACGGCGCCGCCTTCGACCGCCTGATGCTCGGCCAGTACAAGCGCGCGAAGGGCTACTACGCGCGCGCGCGCAGCCTCGTTGATTTGCGCGACCGCCCGGACCTTCTGCCCGCCGAGGTCATGGCCCATGTCTACGAGGGCCTGCTCGACGAGATCAAGGAGCGCGAGTTTCGGGTTCTCTTCCAGAAGACGAGCCTCCCGGGCTGGCGCAAGGCGGCGCTCGGACTCCGGGCCTGGCTCTATTGCCATGGAATCTGAGAAACCCGATATAATCGTTCTCGGCGGGGGCTTCGCCGGGCTGTCCTGCGCCGTGGCGCTCGCTGAGAAAGGCAAAAAGATCCTTGTCCTTGACAAAAAACCGCATCTCGGCGGTCGGGCCTGCTCCTTCAATGAGAACGGCCTCGGGATAGACAATGGTCAACACCTGTTCATGGGCTGCTATTTTGCGACACGTAAATTTCTTAAGGCGATTGGGACCGAAGATCGGCTCGACATTTATCACGATGTCGTGGTTGATTACTCCGAGGCGGGGGGCAAGCGTGACCGGTTGTCTTGCCCTTCGTGGTTGCCCGCGCCGTTGCATCTGGCCGCCGGTCTTCTCGGCCTGAGGGGGGTGTCTTTCGGAGAAAAGGCGGCGCTGCCGGCGTTCGACCGGTCTCTCAAATCGATGAAGAGCGGCCCCGTTCCCGCGGCGATCGAGGCCATGACCGTGCGGCAGTGGCTCACCTCGCTGGGCATCTCGTCTAATTTCCAGACCCGCTTCTTTGACCCTGCCGCGATCGGCATCTTAAACGACAGGCCCGAGATCGCCTCCGCCGCGGGCTTCATTCAGGCCCTGCGCGCGATGTTCTTCACCGGCCGCGAGTCCTCGCGCTTCGCGCTGGCCAAGACCGGGCTCTCCGAGCTGTACACCGACGCGGCGCGCGACTACATCGAGGCGCGCGGCGGGCGTGTGATCTCGAATGCGAAGGCCGCGAGCCTGATCGAGGAAGGCGGGCGCGTGCGCGGGGTCAAGACGGACATGGACTCGCGTTTCGAGGCAAGCCATGTCGTTTCGACTTTGCCGCCGTGGGATCTCAAGAAACTCGGCCTGCCCGGGGCGCTGCGCGGTTCCTGGGAGACCTTGACGCCCGCGCCGATCGTCGGCGCGACCTTAAAGCTCGATCGTCCCGTGATGACCGAGCGGTTTTTGGGGATGCTCGGCACGGAAACCCAGTGGGTCTTTAACAAAACGCTGATTCAAGGCATGAAAGAAAGCGGGCAGACGCTCGCCGTTGTCATCTCGGGCGCCCACCGGCAGGTCGGCTATTCGCCCGAGAAAATCATGAGCGTCGCAACGCGCGATCTTGCCGCTTGCCTCCCGGATTTTTCCAAGTCCGGCATTCTCGCTTCCAAGGTGGTCAAAGAACCTTTTGCGACCCTCTCGCCCACCGTCGGCTCCGAGGTCAAGCGCCCCGAGCCCGGAACCGGCATGCCCGGCTTCTCCTTCGCCGGCGACTGGACCCGCACCGGCTTGCCCGCCACGATCGAGTCGGCCTGCCTTTCCGGTCAAATTGTCGCCGACCGTCTGCCCTGACGGAAGCCTTTTCGGATTGGCGGACAAGAGCTATAATCAACTCATCCCGACGGAGGAGCATGCGATGATCAAGTCCGATATTTGGATTCGAGAGATGTCCCGGACCACGAAGATGATCGACCCATTCGTCGAGCATCAGGATGGCAAGGACAAGATCTCTTACGGTCTGTCCTCGTATGGCTACGACATCCGCGTCGCCGACGAATATAAGATTTTCACGAACGTGCACGGCACGGTCGTGGACCCCAAGAAATTCGACGCGAAGGCTTTCGTCGACATCAAGGCTCCGGAGTGCGTCGTGCCGCCGAACTCGTTTGCGCTGGCCCGCTCCGTCGAAAAATTCAAGATTCCGCGCGAGGTGCTTGCCGTCTGCCTCGGCAAGTCCACCTACGCCCGCTGTGGCATCATCGTCAACGTGACGCCGCTCGAGCCGGGCTGGGAAGGCTACCTGACGATCGAGATTTCGAACACGACGCCGCTACCGGCGAAGATTTACTCGAATGAGGGAATCGCCCAGTTGTTGTTCTTCGGGGGCGATCAGCTTTGCGAGACGTCCTATTCCGACCGCAAGGGCAAGTACATGGGCCAGGTCGGCGTGGTCCTGCCGCGCATTCTCTCCGCCAAGTGAAGCGGATGCTCCTGCTGCTGCTGGCCGCCTCGGCCCGGGCAGGGGAACTTGGCGGTCATGCGCCTGTGGCCGCAGAGCCGGCCATCGCGACGCAGGACCGTGCCGCGATCCTCACTGAGATGTGGGAGCGCCGCATCCTGGCTCCGGACCAGCGGGCCTGGGCGCCGGCCGACGCCCAGTTGCTCGGCCAGATTCGGACGTCCGAGGCTGAGGCTCTCGTTTATTTAAGGAAAAAGTTCGGCGGCACGCGCCCTTGGACCGTCGTCCGCCGCGGCCCGGCGTCTGCCCGGCGCCTGCTCACGAGGGAAGGCTATGAGAAGTACCTCTTTCATGTCACTCAAGACGCCATTGACTATTTCGAATCCAAGGGCGCCGGGGCTAAGTGGGCGCTGAAGTTCACGGACTGGGACGGCAGGCGCCTCTTCGATGGGGACGGCCGGTTGACCCCCGCCGGGGTCACAGTTTATACCCGCGCCGAGCTCAATCTTGAGGTATACTGGAAATCGCCGAACGGAGAGACCTTCGGCACGAGACGGCCTCCGGCGTCTGGAATGAATCCGGCGCCGGCTATTACCAAATGAACGTCGCGCCCCTTGTTCTACGTCGGGGAATTTGGTAGCATTCATCATGCCTCAGAACAGCTATATGCATCCTCCCCACCAAGCGGCGATTTCCCGCCGCTGGCATCATATCGACGCGAAGGGCCTCGTTCTCGGGCGCATCGCGACAAAGGCCGCCGATCTACTTCGTGGAAAAGGCAAGGTCACTTACACCGATTACGTGGACTGCGGCGATTTCGTCGTCGTGACGAACTGCAAGCAGGTCAAGCTGACCGGCAATAAAATCGACCAAAAGTCCTACTTCTCGCACTCCGGCTTCGCCGGTGGCGCCCGGGTCATGCCGATGAAGCGCCAGATGGACCGCGATCCCCGGCGGATCATGATGCTTGCCGTGCGCCGCATGCTTCCCAAGAACCGCCTCGCCCGCAAGCAGATGGTTCGCCTCAAGATCTACGTCGGAGACAAACATCCGCATTCGGCGGCCAATCCGCCGAAGGCCAAGTAAGGAAACCATGAGCAAAACCGAAGCGATTTGGGCCACAGGTCGCCGCAAAACCTCCGTCGCGCAGTGTCGCCTGCTGCCGCAGGGAGACGGTAAGGTGACCGTCAACAAGAAGCCCGTCGAGATATACTTCCACGGCCTTCCTCACCAGGTTCGCGACGTCACCGAGCCGATCGCGATCATCGAAGCCGCCAAGAGCCACGATTATATCCTCAAGGTGAACGGAGGCGGCATCTCCGGCCAGGCCGGAGCGGCGCGCCACGCGATCTCCCGTGCCCTCGTCAAGCTCGACGAGAAGCACAAGAAGACTCTTCGTGCCGCCGGCTTCTTGACCCGCGACCCCCGCATGGTCGAGCGCAAGAAGCCCGGTCAGCCGAAGGCCCGCAAGCGCTTCCAGTTCTCGAAGCGCTGATCGGCGCGTCTCTCGTTTATGAGAGATAAACGCGAGTCGGCGCAACCGGCGCACGAGACGATCAAGATCAAAGGTCTGGCTCGTCTCACCGCGGCGTTTTTTGCCGGGTGGGGAGGACTGGCCGCTGTCAAGGGGGTCTATGACCTCCTGGGGGGCGAGCCAGAGGCCAATATATACGCTCCCAAGGCCTGGGCCTTTGTTTCGCGCGCCCAGTGGAGCCGTTTCGCGCTTTTCGAGCTCGTGTACGGCCTTTCCTGCGTCGCTTTGGCTTGGTATTGCCTGCGCTGGTCCCGGCGCCTGCCGACGACCATTCAGCGCCTCCGGCGCGAGTCGGAATTCGATCTCTTCTAGATGCTGCAAGGTCTTCCACCGCAGCGTCTGTGCCGGACCCTTGGGCCCGGCCGGTCATCATGATTAAGGTCGGATGCACCGGTTACCCCATCGGGCGGGACCGATACTGGCGGTCGTTGTCCTTCGTGGAGACCGACACCGGCAAGGGCCTACCCAGGCTCGAAACCTTGGCCTCCTGGCGCGCGGACATTCCCGAGGAAGGGGAGGCTGCCCTTCAGGCCCTTCGGACGATCACCCATGGCCCGGAGGACCGGGGCTTTCCTGCCTCCGCCCGCAAGTTCCCCAGGAATCGTCAGGTCCTATGCGGGTCCTTCCGCGAAAGTCTGGAGGTCCATGAGGCCTGGATGGCCACAAAGGCGGCGGCCGAGACCCTAGGTGCCAAGATTGTGGTGTTCGAGTCCCCGCCGTCCTTCCAGCCCGGTTCCGACCGGCTGCGCGACATATACAGTTTCTTCAAGAAGGCCGCGCGCGGCAAGATGACCTTCGTCTGGCATCCCCGGGGCGGAGAATGGGCCACCCTTGGAGACAAGGTGTGCGGGGAGCTCGGTCTGATCCGGGCCTTCGATCCGCTTCGCCAGTCGCCACCCCGCAAAGGGGTGTTCTTGTATATGCGTCCGATCGTTGCGCGTATGGGGGCGCTAAGTGTGGACAATATGGCCACAATCGCCGCCGCGAGTGCCGACATTCCTGCCTATGTCGCACTCTCCCACCGGGCGTCATTGCGCGACGCGGAGAGACTCAGAGACCTTCTCGGCTCCAAGAGGACGCGGTGACCTTTTGGTCGATGGTGCGGCTATCCTGGCAGGCCTATAAGACCCGCCGCAAGATGAACCGCCAGTTTCGCAGACGCGAGGATCCGTTTTCCTACGCGACCACGCCCTACGAGGGTGCCCGCCTCGTTGCGATGGACGAAGCCCTCGGGTCCGGGCCTCTCGGTCCGGTCCTCGAGGTCGGCTGCGCCGAGGGACATTTTACCGAGAAGTTGGTTAGACGTTCGTCCCGCGTCTTAGCCGTTGATATCTCGGTCGTCGCCCTCGCCCGGGCCAGAAAGCGCGCGCCCCAAGCCGTCTTCATCGAGGCCGACCTGCTGACCTGGGAGCCCGACGCCGCCGGCCCTTTCGACGTCGTTGTTCTCGGAGATGTCTTGTATTATCTCGACCGCCCCGGCGTCGGGGAGGAATTTTCAGTGCTGTTCTCCCGGATCGCGTCGTGGCTCAATCCCGGCGGGCGCCTGCTGCTCGCGCATGGCTTTTCCGGCGACAAGGAACTGGCGCGCCGACGTTCGTTGCGCGAGCGCTTCGAGAGCTCGGGCCTGCGCCTCGTTTCTGAGACGATTCCCGAGGCGGACCGCGGCGGCGTGCGCTGCCTGCTGTCGACGCTCGAGAAAATTTAATAGAATCGTCCCTTGATGCGGAGAAGCGCGGCGGAAAGCCTGAAAGGCCAGACGGAAACGCTTGTGGAGGCGGCAACGGCCGCCGCAGCCTGGTTTCGCCACCCGGTGCCGTCGGCTCTGTCGGCCGCGCGCACCGCGCGCTTGCGTGCTTTGGGCTGGCGTGAAGCCGCCGTGATCGCCCATAAGACCTTTCGCGGCTTCGCCAAGGCCGACGCCGCCGACGTCTCCATAGCGCTTCGCGAGGCCGTCGAACACACGACGCAGGCCGTTTCAGAATCCGCGCGATTTAGCGTGGAGTCGGACGACGGCCTGCTCAAGATCGCCGAGGCCGTGCGCGAGGCGTCCGTGGAACTTGCCGTCGCCGCGGCGAGCCGCAAAAAGAGTCGCGTGGACGCGCTGCTCCTCGCGAAGAAATGGGCGGGCGAGGCGGAACGTCTGTGCCGTCTCACGCGCTCGGACGCGCGGGAAGAATTTTCTCTGATGAACGCGCTGAAGCGCGAGGCCGTGTCCTCTCGCCTGTCCAACGCCGCCGAGGCTATGCAGCAGGCCTGCGACGCGCTGACTGGAGGGCTCATCGGATGAAGATTCTCCGTTTCATCTTGATCGCGGTGTTGACGTTCGGAGCGCGCGCCTTCGCCGCGGAGACGATCAAGGTTCGCATCTATCACACCAACGACGTGCACGGCTGGATCATGTCCCGACCGGACAAGTTCCAGACGAACCGTCCGATCGGCGGCGGCGCCGCGCTCGCCGCGCTCATCGGCAAGGAGACCGGCCCCAAACTCGTACTCGACGCGGGCGACTGGTGGCAAGGGACCCCCGAGGGCAACCTGACCAAGGGAGAGGCCGTCGCCGACGTGTTCAACGCGATCGGCTACGACGCGATCGTCGTCGGCAACCACGAATACGACGCTGGCGCCGACGACCTGCGCGCGCTGATCGGCAAGATGAAGATGCCCGTGCTCTCGGCCAACACTTACGGCGACGACGGCAAGCTCGTCGCCTGGGTCCAGCCGCGGATCGTCAAGGAGGTCGCGGGCGTCAAGATCGGGATCTTCGGCTTAACCACATCCAGCATGCGCCGCCTCGCCTTCCCGAAGAACATCGCGGGCCTCAACTTCCGGCGCGAGGTGGACGTCGCGCGCGAGGAGATCAAGGCTCTGAAGAGAGCCGGCGCGACCGTGATCATTGCGGTTACCCATCTGGGCTTTGAGGGGGAGAACCAGAAGTTCGAGGGGGACCAGACGCTCGCGCGAGAGGTCCCCGGCATCGACCTCATCGTCGGCGGCCACTCTCATACATTTCTCAACCGCGCGATCCGCGGCGAGAACGGGACCTTGATAGTGCAGGCTGGGGCCTATCTAGTCAAGGCCGGGCGGGCCGTGCTGGAGATCGATCCCGTGACGAAGAAGGTGGTCGCCTCGTCGGATGAGCTTCTCGAGTTGTGGCCCGACCGCGTCGGCGAGGATCCGTTCGTGAAGGCGATCGTCGCCAAGCGCGTGGAAGCCATCGGAAAAGTTTTCGAGACCGTCATCGCGACGGCGCCCGCATTGATGGCCCGCGAGCCCGACCGGGAGAACGCCCTCGGCGACTGGATGACGGACTGTTATCGGGAAACTCTGGGCACCGACACCGCCCTTCAAAACGGCGGCGGCATCCGCGCCGAGATCCCCGCCGGGCCGGTGACTTTGCGCTCGATCTACAGCGTGATGCCGTTCGACAACGCCTTGGTCAAGTTGAATATGAGGGGCTCCGACCTGCGCGCGGTATTCGACTACGGCGTCGGCATGGCGAAGATCGCCCAGATCTCCGGCGCGAGCATCGAGTATGACCGGCTGAAGCCCGCCGGAGAGCGCCTCGCTTCGATCACCGTCGGCGGCGCGCCGCTCGAAGACGCGAAGACCTATTCGATCGCCACCGTGGATTTCCTGACGATCGGCGGAGACGACTACTCCGTCTTCGACCGCTTCGTCTCGTCGCAGACGACGGGTGTGCTCGCGCGCGACCTGCTCAACGAGTGCGCCCGCAAGCAGGGCGTGATCTTGGCGCCCGCCGTCGGACGCCTCAAGCTGAAGGAGAACTGACATGGTGTTCAAGGAAGCCCGGGCGAAGGTC
>JBBTJN010000093.1:0-6195 GCA_038059415.1 Elusimicrobiota bacterium
GGAGGCTCTTGAGATCGATCTTGGTGAGCAGGTCGCCGTTCATGACGATCAGCGGGTCCTGATAGCCGGGGGGGAGCAAGGAGAGCGGCCCCGCGGTGCCCAGGCGCTTGGTTTCCTGAACGTAGCGGATCTCGGCGTGGAACCGGCTGCCGTCTCCGAAATGCGCGCGGATCTGGTCGGCGTGGTGGTTGACGGCGAGCACGAAGCGGCTCAAGCCCGCGGCGAGGAACTGTTCGATGATCGTTTCGAGCAGGGGCTTATCGCCGACGTGCAGCAGGGGCTTGGGCTGCTTCTCCGTCAGCGGGCGCAGGCGCTCGCCGGTGCCGCCCACCAGGAGCACGACCCAGTTCGGGCGCTCCCGCTTCTGCGACAGGTGCTCGGACAGCCGCGCCAGGCCGCGGACGCGGCCCTGCTTGTCGACGAGGGGCATGTTGGCGCGCGGGGTGGCCGTGAAGAAGCGCGTGAGGGCCTCTCGGCTCATAGTGGAGGGCAAGGTCGCGGGGGCGGGGTTCATCACCTTCGAAAGCGGAGCTTCGAGATCGTGGCCGCTTAGGATGCCTTTACGGATATCGGAGTCGACGACGATGCCCTTGAGCTTGAGGTCCTTGCCGGCCACGAGCACGATGTTGCTCACGTGCTCGGTCATGACCTCGATAGCCTGCTTGACGCTGGCCGTGGGCGGCAGGATGAGCTTGCGGTAGTCGAGTCCGGCTTTTGGCGGGGTCGTCATGCGTCCTCCCGGACGACCGCGGGGACGCCGACCGCCGTTTTCCCCGCCGGCACGTCCTTGAGCACGACGGCGCCGGCGCCAACGACGGCGCCCGCGCCGATGCGCACGCCGGGAAGCACCGAGGCACCGAGCCCGATGAACGCACCCGCGCCGACGGTCGCCGCGCCGCCGAGCACGGCGCCGGGTCCGATGAAGGCGCCCTCTTCCAGTACGCAATCATGCTCGACGACGGCGCCCGTGTTGACGACGCAATTGGCGGCGGCCTTGACGCCGGGATTGACGACGGCGCCGGCCATCACCTGACAGCCGTCGCCGAGCGCGGCGCAATCGGCGACGACCGCCCAGGGGTGGACCAGGGCCGGCAGGCGGAATCCGAGCGCTTTGAGCCGGGCGAAAAGAGCGCCTCGGGCCTTGGGGTCGCTCGCGCCGCCGAGGCCGACGGCGGCGTGGGCGACGCCGGAAGCAAGCAAAGACGGCAGGACGGAATCGTCGCCGAGGAGAGTGAGGCCGACGGCCGCGTCGTCGGGGCGCGGATCGGTCGCGCCCGCGATGATGAACAGGCCTTTCTGCTCGATGATGTCGGCCACGACCTTGGCGTGGCCGCCGGCGCCCGCGATGACGATTTTGTTTTCAGCAGTCATGGAAATGTTTGAGCGTCAGATTTTTTAACGGGATCGTTCTGAGGATCTGGACGATGCGCCGGGTCGGACTGGGCCCGCGCGACTCAGCCGGGACGCCGAGGCCGCGGCGAAACGAGGGCGAGAGCGCGCGGCGCAGGGCGCGCGCGACGTTCGCGGGGTTCGGCCGGGGCACGTCGATGACGTTGGCCGAGCGCAGGCGGCCTTTCTGCCGGTCGCCCACGTTGACGGCGGGCAAGGAGAAGTAGGGCGCCTCGAGCAGGCCGCTCGAGGAATTTCCCATCATCGCGTCCGCCTGCGCCATGAGGCTGAGGTAGCGGCTCGAGCCGAGTGAAGGAAAGGCCTTGGCGCGTCCGGGATGGGAACGCACGAAGGCCTTGAGTCGGGAGGCCAAGGCGCTTCGACCAAGGTCGGCGTTGGGGTAGTTGAAGACGCAGGTGGCGCCGCTGCGCGCCAACGCCGTGAGGACGGCCTCGAAGCCCTGTAGTCCCGCGGAGGCTGCGTGTGTTTCGGGCTGGTAGGTCACCAGGATGAGCGGACGGCGCAAGGTCAGACCGAGGCTTCGTTCCAGTTCCGTGCGCGACAGGCGCGCGACGCAGCGGATGCGGTCTAGCCCCGGAGAGCCGAAGCAGAAGATTCGCCGCGGGTTCTCGCCCAGCCGGCGAAGCCGGCGCGCGTACGGCTTGGCGGCGCAGAAATGGAGATGGCTGAGCTTGGTGACGGCATGACGGACCTGTTCGTCCCAGACGCCCTCGGTCGTTTCCCCGCCGTGAAGATGGGCGACGGGTAGGTTGAACGGCAGCGCCACGGAGGCTGCGGTCAGTATTTCGTAGCGGTCGCCGAGCACGACGACGAGATCGGGCTTCAGGCGCGAGAAGGCGCGGGCGAACCCAGTCAGCCCGGCGGCCATGGCCGAGGCCACGCCGAGAGGGCTGTCCTGGAGGGGCATGGGCACCTTGGCTGCGATAGGGAAGCCGTCGGCCTTGATCCCGGAGACGGTGAGCCCGTGGGCCGCGGAGAGGTGCGAGCCGGACACGATGAGCTGGAGGGTGAGCGCGGGGTCGGCCTGGATGAGGGAAAGAATCGGGCAAAGCAGTCCGTATTCGGCGGGCGAACCGGTGACGACGGCGATTCGGCGGCGGCGGCGGGCGCCTTGGATGTTCAATCTTCGAACATTCTAGTAAACTCTCAGGAACAGTTGAAAGGGGCCGGTGAGTCCCAGCTGCCGTACAGTGAGGACCAGGTGTCGTCGCGCGACAGCACGGCGCCATAGAAGCCCTCGAAGTCCCAGCGCGTCCACAGCGCGCGCGTGGCGCGCAGAGGCGAACGGAGGGGATACTGGAGATAGACGTCTTCCTTTTCCACTTTCCAGCCGGTATGGGCGAAGAGCAGGCGCAGGTCCTCGGGGCATAACTCAAGAAGGTGAACGCGCTCGGCCGTTCTCCGTTCCTTCAGCCCTTCCCTGATGTGGTGCAGACCCAGGCGGCTACGCCGGACATAGGGGACCGTCAGCACGAGACGGTGGCAGCGCGTCTTCGATGACAGGTTGTGAAGAAAGCCGAAGGGATCGGGCAGATGTTCCAGGGTCTCGAAGAGCAGGAACACGTCGGCGTCGACGCCGTGGGCGCACAGTTCCTCCGCCCGTGCCTGTAGGGCCTTGAGGCCCTTGGCGCGGATTTTCTCCACCGCTCGGGGATCGAGATTGACGGAAAGAAAATCAGCCTTGCAGTTCGCATTGAGGGCCTGGAGATAGCGGGTATGCGCTCCGGAGGAATCCCCGATGTCGACGACAGTGCCGGTGCCATCGGGAAGAACGGGCGAGGCCAGTTTGATCTGGAAGGCTTGCTGGCAGGAGACCTTGGTCAGCAGGTACTCGCTATCCATGCTCATGGTGGAGTACTGGTCGGCCATATCCTTCTCGGCCAAAGCGCGCAGACGGCCGGCGAGTTCCAGGAGGCCTTGTTCGGCGGCAGCCGCTTTGAGCGAGCGGGTCAGGAGTTTTTCTTTTCCGGAGGAGAGGGAAGAGCGCAGCGATTTCGGCAGCAGCGACCTGATAAGAGTGTTCAACTCGATGGATTCTAGCGCTTCTCCCCGGAGGTGTCAACGAAACGGGGAAAAGCTCGACAACTCCGCAAGCTCCTCGCGGAACGCTCTGATTTGCTTGCAAGGGGCAAAAATAATCGTCGCGGCCCCGTCGGCGACTGTCGGCTGTCGTCCCGCGCCGGCCGCCGGCGTCAAATTCCCGTACGCCCTGCGTGTTGAGCGTTTCAATCGAACGCTCAAGGAACGCGAGGTGTACAACGAACGGCCGCACGAGGCGTTGAAGAACGTGAGCCCGAACGACGTCTACGCGGGCAGGAAGGACGAAGTGCTGGAACGGCGGGCCAAGATCAAGCTCGAGACGATGGCTCGGCGTTATGCGTACAATATGGCACGGACGTCGAAACCGCAAACTAATTCAGGCCAATAAAATTCCCGAAATCGCTGAAGACGTACAAAGGAAATCCTGGGCGCGACTCGCGCGGCGCAACTTGCCAAGCTTCGGCCTTAACCGCTCCTCTACGTCAAGACGAATCGTGGCCGCCGAGGCATTCGTCGTCAAATACAGCTCCTCCTGCTTGAGCTTCCCGTCTTAGATGATCGATTGCAAGCCCGTCAATCCGCTTCCAAATATAGGACGCGAACCTGACGGGCTTTAGGTTCCCCGCTCTATCCCGGTAATTCAGATTGAAGGTCTTGACCTTCTGATACAAGACCGGGATCGCGGCCGAGAGCATATCCTCGCCGTGGCGTTCTAGATGCTGGCGAAACACTTTCTTGCGCAGCCGCCACATGACGAAGCTGATATGCCGTAAGACCAGTTCGTCGATACTTTCCTTGGCCCCGGTCTGCGCCGCGGCGATCAAGCGTCTTTCCTCCTCAGCCGCCAGCCGGGGATACTGCTGAACTATCTCGCGATACGCCTCCCACATTCGTTATGCGCCTCGCCAAAATTGTTCTGGGGCGGCCTGCACAATACCCTTAAAAATTAAGGCTTTTGTGCTTAAGCCCTTGATTTAATTATATTTTAGATGTATAGTGTGCTATATAGTAGCACGCTATGATTACAAACTATAAGACCATGGGGCCACAGGCTGCTCAACTCGTTATGACGCTCCAGGAGCGTCACCACCTCTCGTTTACCCTGCCTGAGGCGATGGAGATTACCGGCCTGAAGGCCGCATCCGCTCGCAGCTTTATCCGCGCCCTCGTCAACCGCGGAATCGCGGCCAGGCTGCGGCCGGGACTATTCAACTTGGTCCCATTCGAGATGGGTCGTGAAAAGGAATATCTCGGCAATCCCTATGTAGTGGCTCGGGAACTCATGCGCGGTCGAGATTACTACGTCTCTCACGCCTCCGCCCTCGACATCCACCGCATGACGACCCAGCCGCAGCTCGTTGTCACCGTGAGCTCGCCCAAAGCCATGCGCAAGCACAGTATCTTCGGCACGGAATTCCGATTCGTCAAATGTCCAGCGACCCGATTTTTCGGCTTCACCGAGGCTTGGGTGGATAAGCAAGAAAAGGTCATGGTCAGCGACCTCGAGCGAACCGTCCTTGATGGCCTTAGGGCTCCGGAATACTGCGGAGGCGTCACTGAAGTGGCCAAGGGCTTCTGGATGCGGCGATCAGACATGGACGTGCGCAAGCTGGTAGAATACGCTTTGCGATTGGACAGCAGCGCCATTACGGGACGGCTAGGGTATCTGATGGAGATTCTGGAAGTCGGCACCGAAAGCGACAGGGAGTCGCTGCGCGAGAGCTTAGGACGTGCCTACGTCCGACTTGATCCCATGCTGCCAGCCGAGGGAAAATTCCTTTCCAAGTGGCGGCTTCGACTCAACGTCGCCGCCGAAGAAATCCGCGCCATCTTGCAGACCTAGACATGATCCCCCAACGCAACCTCTCTTTGCTTTCAAATCGTTTGGCCAAGTCCGGCGATCGGCGTATTCCTGAGACTGTCCTTGAGCGCGATTACTGCCTGGCCTGGTTTCTGGTCGCGCTTTCGCAAGAGGGCCTGGGCCAATGGCTCGCCTTTAAGGGCGGGACCGCTCTTAAACGCTGCTACTTCGGGGACTACCGGTTCTCCGAGGATTTAGATTTCACCCTCACCCAAGAGACCCCCTTTGAGACGATCCAAAAGGAACTTGATCCCGTCTTTGCCCGGGTGCGCAGCGCGTCGGGCATTGTGTTTCGCTACGCGCGTGAGGACCGCCACGGCCACACCAATAGCCACACCTTCTATTTCGGCTACGAGGGGCCGCTGCCGGCGACCGCGGCCGGCAAGGAGGTCAAGGTCGACATCACGATCCGGGAAAAGATCATATTCCCGCTCGCAAGCCGCTCAGTGCTGCGCGGCTACGAGGAGTATGCGGATCTGCCCGATGGCACCAATCTCCGCACGTACGCGCTCGATGAGATCGCCGTTGAGAAAGCGGTCGCGCTGATGGACCGCGCCAGAAACGAACCCCGCGACCTCTACGACATTTGGCACCTGACGGAGCAATCCCATATTGAGCTTGAGCATTTGAAGGGTGCCGTCGAGGAGAAACTCGCCTTCCGCGGCAAGAAGCTCGATGATGTGCGCGACGAGTTGTCGGCGAAAGAAGCTCGCCTCAAGAAACTCTGGGATACCCGTCTCTCGGCCCAAATGGCAAGCCTGCCGAAGTTCGACGACGTCTACCGATCCGTCCGCCGAGCCTTTCGCCAGTCCGGTCTTTCCTAGCGCTCGTCAGCTCTGACGAATCGGTGATTTTTCGCACCTTACTACCGACGTAGCAGCTCC
>JBBTJN010000094.1:0-25204 GCA_038059415.1 Elusimicrobiota bacterium
GTTCAGGTTGTCCCAGTTGGGGATGAGGCGGATGAGCTTGAGGCGGGGGTAGACTAGGGTAATATTTTTACTGAAACTCGGCATATTCCCCTGACCGCCGTGATTGCCAAACCAGTTGTACCAAGCGCCGTTAATAGCCGCGTTTGCCGCAATAACACGGTTTTGATCTTCGTTGACCACGCCTCTTTGATGACTGCCAACCATATCCTTAGTAATATTCAATCCTGAATTGAAATTCCTAGCATCATTAATATATTTTAGATTGTATGTTTGATTTGCACTTCCATCCTCCTGCATGATCATATCGGGGGTCAACTCGGCTTTGTCGGAACGGGACTTAACGCGAGCTACCCACTCGTCGTAGGAATAAGTTTCATCATATATTAAGGCAGGATCAATTATCCATTTGGCGTCAGGGTATTTTTGCCTTGTTCTCGCCATTAACTGTTTATAAAAAGCAGCAAGCCCCTCCGAATAAGTGGAATATTCATGAGTAATGCCCGAATGTATTAAACCGGAGTCTATTCCGGTCCAATAAGCGAGAGTGGCGCGTTTCATGCCACTATTCCAGTAAAAGAAATCTCCCGTAAGCAGAGGTACGTCCCATTGATAACCTGCAAACGTAAAAGGCAATCCAGAATTTTCGTACCTGGGAATATGAGTATTTAATATAATATCGATTACCTCATCAATAACCGCCTGCTGCTGAAAATCCCACATAGTGCTAAATTGTGTTGATGCTCCGGCAAACCAACCTGAAGCCAAGTTATTTGGAAATGAATCATTGCTTTTCCATACCATGCGCTGATTGTACCAATCTTTCTGAAACTGAGTATATGCGTGTGTTGTATTAACATCCGCTCCAGCGGCAAAAGTAGCAGGAATAGAATTATAATCTGGAATAGAACGATATGCATCAGATCGTAACTGCGGATTTACTATGTAAAATTTCATGCCAGCTACATCTAAATTGTTCTTGTAAGAATCCCACTTCCAATCAAGGGCATTGATATAATCATATCCCATCTGTTTGCAATATCTAACACCATTTTCCTGAGTATCAGACCAAATTGCATAATAATTCTTCCAACTATCATCCGCTGAAACGGTTGATGGACTCCCGACCACTGCGAAAACGACACCCAGAAGAGCACGCAGCAAATAGCGAATACGGAGAGGCTTTCGTGTAGCGTCCATTGGTAGCCCTCCTTCAAGAAGATTCAAGAATCCTGCCAACGCAACGAAGTAGGTAAAATTGGCCCGCTTTTCTCCGTGGCTCCTCACGTTGACCCAGTGTAGCCCCTCTTCTGAGATTTATCCAGATTCTATTTCCCAAGGGGGAAAGCCTGTCCCTCCGTCTTTGCTGTGACCCGCGCCAAAAAAAGACTCATCAGGTCGCGGCCCGGCCACCCGCTCACGCGGGCCAGTCGTTGTCCGTCCGGTCCTGCCCGTCCCATTGCTCCGAGCGCGGGTCCGCCTGGCAGGCCTCCTCTTCAGTTGCAAGGTCCGGGGGGAACACGCGCGGGGCTGGGCCGGGACCCTTCGGGCCCGGCACAGACGCGGCTGAGGAAATCCTGATAGCGTCTAGTCTTGGGGAAATCCACCGGCCAGCCTTGATGCGCCTGCTGGCCGTCCTCGGCGCCTAGATGACATAGAAGCTCCGCTCCGGCTATTTTTCATACAGAAGATCGTACGATGTTCCTCCGCTGAGATTATATTTGCCCAGAAGATATGCGGGGCGTCGTTGCAGATCGCTCCAATGGGTGGGCGCTTTTTCTTTTGCTACGAATATCACGCCGATGCGTTCCCGCTGGGGAGTCGCCGGGGTTTCCAGGTGGAAGATTGTCTTGTCCGGAAAGAAAAATTTCAAATCGAAATACAGATTGGAATTGTCGGCGGCTACCGTGATCTCTTTGTGGGGATTTTGCGACAAGAACTTCTCTAGAAATTGCGAATTTCCGATGACCCTGTCCCCGAGGGATGGATGAAGAGAATACCTGTGGCATATCTGCCGCTGGTGAAGCACGATGAGGAAGGTCATAAGCATCAGCGGGAGACGATGAACAAGCCTGGGAAATTCTCGAAATAGCGGGGCGGCCATCATCCAGCAAAACGGCAGAAAGGCGAGCAGGTGGCGAGCTCCAAACCCTGTCGGAGACTGGAATAATGCCGCCAGCAGGAGACCTGCCGCGAAAGCGACGCACCAGCGCCTACCGGCGTCGGATAAAAATCCAACGATGAATAGCAGCAGCCAACAATAGGGCAGCCAGGCATTCAAAGGGCGTGCCGGCGCGGAGCCCCATGTGAGGAAAGAGCCGAGACTCCAGGTCATCTGAGACCAAATATTTCCCAGGAGGATGCCCGGGTGTTCCCAGCGGGGGGCGTTGATCATGAAGAATTCAACGAACCACGGCCTGGGTCCGAAATAACTGTAGGGGGAACCCCACGAAGCGAACTTTGGACTCAATAGCGCCAATCCAATCGCGTAGCTCAACAGGTTTCGCGCGATCACCGAAGCCCGGAGTCTACTCCCGCTGCCCTTTGATGCAAGATAACCGAGGAGCGGTAGGATGAAATATGCATTGAGACTGGTGAAAACTCCCGCCGCAAGCAGCGGCAGCCACTTCATGTTCCGGACGCCCTGGGTCGCATCCAAAAGAAGAAAAACGCCTATCCACAATGGAATGCCGTACTCCGTGCCTAAGGCGGCATGGGCCAGAAGCAGCGGCGAGGTTGCGTAAATGCTTCCCAAACAGCAAGCCGCTAAAAGACCATAAGTCCTCCTGATAAAAGCATACAGGACTAGAACGGTCGCCGTAGTGGCTGCCATCCCGGATATTCTCAGGCAGAGGATCGTATTCTTAAAGAGAATTAAAAACGGGATAAAAACCAAGCAATAGAAGTCGCTTTCATAGGGCGCGCCGTAGTCGTGAAGCAGAACCCCTCGCTTCAAAAGGGTCCAGGCGCGCCACGCCTCCCGCGCGGTGTCCCCGCCCAAGTAAAGAATATTCGTCTCCGATACGATCGAAACCGTGGAAAGATGAAGCAGAAAAATTCCCGCTAGCGCAAGAGATTCCAGGCCCAGGTTGCGTCGAGGAAATGTCTGATTCAAGTGACCGGGGGCAACGAAGTAGGAGACATTAGACCGCTTTCCGCAAGAGTCGCCGCATGGACCTGCTGAAATCCCCCCTTCCCCGCCTCCACCGTGAGTTGCTTTAGGAAATTATTCTTAGCGCCGGCATGGAACAATCGAACCAGCGGAAGGACAGGCGGAAGCACATGAGCCAGAACCCCGGTTAGAATCTCTGGGGACTTGTTGGCTATAGCCTTCGCGGCAGCTTTGAGGGCGTCAACGGCATTAAGGCCATCAGTTACTTTTGAGATGTCCGACGATGACTTGTCTTTCTTGGTCAGTTCGCCCATTTTGAAATTATAACAGGCGTTGGCGTATAATAGGCAGGCACTCGGACTCGGGCCCATGGGGAAATTTGGGGACTCGTTGCGGACGCCTTTGGGTTGTCCGAGTGCCAACGGGTCCCCTTGTTATTTGAGCCTAGAGGATACGCACTCGCCAGTGCGCTTGCCAAGTGTCTTATCGGGTGGGTTTGGGGAAGGCTCTCCGTCGGAGAGGGTCGAACTCGGAACCTCCTGGTCCCAAACCAGGCGCTCTACCAATTGAGCTACGCCCCGTTGAGACCGCGGATCGATTATAGCACTCTTAACAATTGCGTACTTGCGCGCGCTGGGCGGGCGGGGTACGCTTCAAGCGTGAAGAAACACCTCGCCGCCGCCCTCGGTCTGCTCTGCGCGTGCAAAACCGCCCCCCCCCCGATCTTCATCAACGATGACGACCGGCAGTCCTACATCCGCGACAACGAGGATGAGGAGCGCCGCGCCCGCGAGGCGCTGGCCAGCATCCAGAAGAAGGTGGAAACCGGCGATCTCCCCAAGATCCAGTTTGAGTTCGACAGCGACGCGATCACGCCCGAATCCGGCCCGACCTTGAACCTCGTCGCGGAGCTCCTGATAAAAAACCCGCGATTGAAGATCATCTGCCTGGCGCACACCGACAGCGTGGGGACGGCGGAATACAACTTAGACCTCAGCGAGCGCCGCGCGCGCTCGGTGAAAAGCTTCCTCGTCAAGCAGGGCGTCTCCCCGCCCTCGATCCGCTTCAAAGGCATGGGCTACTCGATGCCGCTCACGGACAACTCGACCGACGCAGGCCGCGCCAGGAACCGGCGCGTCGAGTTCCGCGTCACCTACCGCGACTGGGGCTCCGTCTACTAAGCTTCCCCGCAGCGAGAGCCTTGGCTCCCTCCCGGGCTTTCTTGATCAGGGTCTTGTAGGCCACGCCCGTCAGCAGTTCGGCGGCCTGACGCACGTCGTCTACGGCGTAGATGTGGAACTTGCCTTCCCGCACGGCCGATACGATCTCATCGCTCAACTGGAGCGACGCGATGTTGGTCCGGGGAATGATGGAGCCCTGGTCTCCGGTCAAGCCGCGGGATTTGCAGACGGCGAAGAAAGCCTCGATCTTCTCCTTGACGCCCCCGATAACCTGCGTATCAATCCGCTGATCCAAGGAGCCGGTGATGGATAGGTTCTGCTTGACCGGCACTCCGGAGAGGGCGGAGAGCGCCGCGATGAACTGCGTCTGAGAGGCCGAGTCGCCCTCGACGCCGCCGTAGCTCTGCTCGTAAGAGAGGTTAATCGCGACTTTCTGCATTAAGATCCCGCCGATTTCAACGGCCAAAGCTCCGGCGATGTTCGCCGTCGCCTTCTGCGCCGACGGACCGAGCATGCCGGCGATTTGATCGATGGCGCGCACGCCCGTCTTGCCGGCAAACGCGATTGCCGTCGTGCGCAGGACGACGCCGGTCGGGCCCGCAACGGCCATGCCGTTGACCTGTCCTATGACCGAGCCCTCCGTACGCACGACATAAACGCCCTGCTCATAATATTTGCGCATCCGTTGAAGGGGAACCTCTTCTCGCTCCCTTTTGGCCGTCAGCGCGGCGACGACGTCCTCGCGACGAACAACCGGGACTCTCGCCGCGCGCGCCCAGTAAGTGGCCTCGCGAATGACGCTGTACAGGACGCCGAATTTCGCGGTCAGCTCCTTATTGGAGTCGGCTAGGCGCGCGCCATGCTCGACTAAGGCGCTCATCGCGCCCTGGCTCAGATTCATCGCCTCCATCTTGAGATCCTCAGCGAGCTTCCTCACGGCCTTATTGAAGAACTTCACGTAGCCGGCCACCGCTTCCCCGCTCACGGCAAGCGTGGACTTGAAGTTGGCCAACACCGAGAAATTCGCCGCGAAGATAGGGTCATGGTGCGCGAGCAGCATGTGGAGGATCGGAGAACCGACCAGCGCGATCTTAACCGTGCTCGGAACGTGATACACCTTGTACTTGCCGCTCAGCAGGCTCGCAAGACCGCCACCGACCATCTTCGCTTCGCCGGAGTTCACGGCGGCCATCAAAGCCTGATACAGGCCCGGAGCGCGCAGCACGTCCATTAAATCCATCGCAAGGATGCCGCCCTCGACCTGCGAGATCGCGCCGGCGATGAGCGTCGGGCCGCCCGGGGCGTCGATCTCGACGCCGCCCACTCCCGGGAGCATCATACTGCGCTTGCCGTCGTCGATCTGGCCGAAGACCGCGTCGAGCGTCGGATTCTCGAGAAACATAAACGGAGCGCCCTTCCTGCCGCCGTTGCTGGAAAGGATGCTCGCCTTGAAGAAGTCCGAGGCGTCCATAGGCTTGGGACCGGGGACATCCATGCCTGCATCCTTCGCGGACGACGCGGCGATCTTGCCCATGAAGATCCGGTAGTGGGACGACGCGAACTTAAGCAGCTCCTCCACGTAAGAAACGACCGCGAGCTGCTCCGGAGTCTTAGGGGGCTGGACCTTCGCCAAGGCCTCATGCGCCTGGCCGAACTCCTTGGCCTTCTCCTTATATTCAGTGGCCAGATTCTGGGCCTTCTTGCTGAGATCCTTCTGAATCTCGGTGAAGCGATTCTTGGTCATGCCCTCCTTCATGGCCTCGGCGAGCTTGGCCTCGGTCAGCGCCTCGCCGCCCATCGTGTAGACGACGTGTACCCCCTCTTTGTTCGAGACGAATTGGATGCCGAAGCCGTCGACATCGACGGCGGCGACGCGCGCCTTGAAGTCGGCGGACCACTTTGCGCTCTTCGCACGAAGCTCGGCCATCTCAGGTGAAACCTCGGCCTCAGGCGTGATCGCCGCCCTCAGCCGCTGTCCGGCCTGGACAATGACGACCTCGGCGATCTTCGTCTCAAGCGTGCCGATCTTCTCCTGAGCCGACTTCATCTCCTTGTTGTCCTGCGCTATCATGGCTTTGTACTTCTCCACGACGACGGGGAATTTTTGGTCGCGCTCCTTGGCGGCCGCAGCGATCTCGTCGCGTGTGTAGGCGTCCTTCTTGGCATTCTCAGCGGTGACGACCTTGCCCTTGTACATAATCTTGAGGCTGATCATCACGTTGCCCTTGTCGGCAGGCTCGGCGAAGAACTTGACGGTGAACTTGCCGTCGGCGAGATTGATTGCCTTGATCTCGTCCTGGAAGTCTTTCTCGCGCTTAGCGCTCGCTTCCCGAACCTGCGTGAGGATCTTCTCCGGCAACTCTTTGCTCACGTCCGACTCGAGCGTCTCGGGCAGGGAGATCTTGAGGGTCTCCACGAAATCGCGCACGGCCTTCACGAACAGCGGGGCGCGGCCCGCCGGGAGGTCGAGCATGAGCGGATTCGCCTTGTCCTTGAAATTCGTCACGGCCACGCGGTCGCCGGGCGTCGACATGTTCGCGGCGACTTCGGGAAGCAGTTGGCGCAAGGCCGTTTTGCGGCCGGAGCCGGCCGGTCCGGCGACAAAGAGGTTGTATTGGGAGCCGGGCATCTTCAGGCCGAACCTGATCGCCTCAAGCGCCGCGTCCTGGCCCACGACATGAGTGTCCAGCTCGGCAATCAAAGCGGTATCATCCGGAATCTGAGAAAGCGCAGGCTTATAGTGCAAGTCCTCGACAGGCACCTCGAAGTCTTTGGGCTTGGCCTTCCTCACTTTCTTGACGGCGTGAGTGGCCGCGTCCTGAGTCGCTTCGGACTTTCCCTGGAGTGCATTGGAACCGTCCCAGATCATGTCCGTACCAAGTGAACCGTTTGCGCCGCTGATAGCGGCGGCCATCTCGAGCATATGCCGGCTAGCCGAGCCCGCGGGCATGGCCTGGGCCGCGGCGAGGAGCGTGGCCGCGTCCTGGGCGGTGGACAGCGTATCGGGCAGCACGATGCCCTTGGCCAGAAGTTCATTGATGAAGCCGATCACCGGATGCGTCTCGACGGCAAGGGGCGCCGCCGTCGCAGCGACGGACACAATCTCGCGCGCCGACGCGTCCAGAGAGAAACTCGGGAGGTCAACGGCTATCGCCGCCGGTTTGACCTGAGTGCCGGCGCCGGACACGCCGATAGGACCGCCGGCTGTTCTCATGCGAGAGGAGGCGCCGTAGATCTGGGACCAGGCGTTCATCGGCGCGGAAGCGCAAAGCGCCAGGGCCAAGGCCACGGCCAGGGACTTTTTCGCGGCGGTTTTAACGACGATCATATTCGGCTCCTCTGCAGTAGAACTCGGTGTGTCTCTGCAGGAGTATAGGGGAAGAACCGAAACAGCGGCTGGGGCGAACGGGGAAGCGGGGCCCGGGCAATGGACCTAGCCGAAATTAGGCCGCCAGGTCTCAGGGTCACGGCGAGAGCGCTCGATGCCGACTTCTCGCGCGGGCCAAAATCGAACACCTTGGTTATAGGTGCGCTTCGAGGTAGTCGAGGTCCGTGCCGAAAGTCTCGCGCAAGCCCGTCAGCGACAAGAGCGCCAGGGCGAAGCAGAGCGCGCCGACGATCCCGGCCGCGCCGAGGATGCCTTGGCCCGGTTTAAGAAACTGGAACATGGCCGAAACGGCGACGAGCGAGCCGCGCACGAAGTTCGGCGCCGTCGTCGTGGCCGTGGCGCGGATGTTCGTGCCGAACTGCTCCGAGGCGATGGTCACGAAGATGGCCCAGTAGCCCGAGAAGAACCCGAGAAAGCCGCAGGTCAGATAGAACGCGCGAAGAGAGGCCCCGTGCAGATTCAGGTACACGGCGCAGGTCACGGCGGTCGCGGCCACGAAGATCAGAGCGGCCTTCCGGCGGCTGCGCAGAAGCTGGCTCAGGCCGCCGCTCGCGAAATCGCCCAACGCACAGCCGGCGTACAGCCACATCACCGCATGCGAGCCGGTCGGGAGGATGGGCATCTCAAGCGCCGTGCCGAACTCGGGGGCGAAGGTCGCGAGAATGCCGATCACGAACCAGACCGGCACGCCGAGCGCGATGCAGGACAGGTAGCGGAATATGCGGTCCTTCGTCGAGAACAGAATGAAGAAGTCTCCGCGCTTGACCGTCGAGTTCTTGACCTTGTCGAAGATGCCGGACTCATAGACGCCGACGCGAAGCGTCAAGAGCGCCAGCCCCATGGCGCCGCCGATGAAATAGGCGTTGCGCCAACCGAAGAAGTCGCCCACGAGCCCGGCCACGACGCCGCCCGCGATGCCGACGCCGGCTACGACCATCGTGCCGTAGCCGCGCGTTTGCTTCGGCATCAACTCGCAGACGAGCGTGATGCCGGCGCCGAGCTCCCCCGCGAGGCCGATGCCCGCGATGAAGCGCCAGACCGCGTAGGCGGCAACCGAGTGGACGAAGCCGTTGGCGATGTTGGCCACCGAGTACATCATAATCGAACCGAACAGGACCGAGAGCCGCCCCTTCTTGTCGCCGAGAATACCCCACAGCAACCCGCCGATGAGCATGCCGATCATCTGCATGTTGATGAGGAAAAGCCCGGTGTCGAGCAGATCGTCGGAGGCGACGCCGATGTCCTTAAGGCTCACCACGCGCACGATGCTGAACAGGATCAGATCATAGATGTCGACAAAATAGCCGAGGGCCGCGAGCAGGATGGCCGCGATGACGTTGCGCTTGCCGCCGGTCGTAAGCATGGCCGTCATCTTATGAAATCGACGCGCTCGCGGGAAGATGTTGAGTCATGTTGACCGCCAGGACAAAATCAACAAGAATAAGGCATCCTTTACTCGTACAGGGGGTAGTACCCGATGCGCTCCATGAAAATCCTGCTTCCCGCCGCCATCGTCGCGGCTCTCGCTTTGCCGTCCAAAGCCACGAAGGTTGGGCTCGTTTTCGACGTCGGCGGACGAGGCGACAAGTCGTTTAACGACTCCGCCTTCCGCGGTCTCGAACGCGCCAAGAAAGAGCTCGGCATCGAGTACGAATACATCGAGCCCAGCGAGGCCGCCGACCGGGAAAACGCCCTGCGCCAGTTCGCGAGCGGCCAGTTCGACCTTGTCATCGGCATCGGCTTCATCTTCACGGACGATGTGAACCGCGTCGCGGCCGCCTTCCCCAAGAAGCCCTTCGCCTGCGTGGACTACGCCGTCAATGCGAATAAGCCGATGCCCGCGAACGTGGTGGCCCTCAAGTTCCGCGAGCAGGAAGCCTCCTTCCTCGGCGGCGTCGTGGCCGCGCTCACCTCGAAGACCAAGGTCATCGGCTTCGTCGGCGGCATGGACGTCCCCCTGATCCATAAGTTCGAGGCGGGCTACAGGGCCGGGGCCATGTGGGCCGCTCCGAAGGTGAAGGTCCTCTCCGCCTACGCGGGCGTGACGCCGGAGGCGTTCAAGGACCCGTCCAAGGGCAAGGAAATCGCTCTGTCTCAGATCGGACAGGGCGCGGACGTGATCTACCATGCCTCCGGCTCGACGGGTCTCGGCGTCTTCGAGGCCACGCGCGACAAGAAGATCCTCGCGATGGGCGTGGACAGCGACCAATACCACGACGCCCCCGGCTTCGTCCTCACCTCCGTCACCAAACAAGTCGACGAGGCCGTGTTTCGCACGATCAAAGCGGTAAAAGACGGGCAGCCCCTCAAAGGCATACTCGAACTCGGTCTCAAAGAGAAAGGCGTGGATTATGTCTACGACGCCAATAACAAGGCCCTAATCTCCCCCGCCGCGCACGCCAAGGCCGAAGAAGCCCGCGCGCTCATCGTCACCGGCAAGCTCAAGGTCCCCTCCAAATAAAATGGCGGCTGCGGTCCTTCTGTCGAGCATCGTCAAGCGCTACCCGCGGGTGACGGCCAACGACGGCGCGACCTTGAGCGTGGCCTCCGGCTCCATTCACGCCCTCCTCGGCGAGAACGGCGCCGGGAAGTCCACGCTCATGAAGATCCTCTACGGGATGGCGCGCCCGGACGAGGGCGTCATCTCGATCCGCGGCGAGGCGAAGAAATTCTCCGGCCCCCAGGACGCGATCGCCGCGGGCATCGGCATGGTCCACCAGCACTTCATGCTCGTGTCCCCGCTGTCCGTCGCCGAGAACGTGGCTCTCGGCTGCGAGCCGTCCGCGACGGGCGCCGCGGGCCTCGCCGGGGTGTGGGACGCGTCGAAAGCCCGCGCCGACGTGGCGCGCCTGTCGAAGGAGTACGGCCTCAAGGTGGACCCGAACGCGATCGTCGAGAACCTCTCGGTGGGCGAGCAGCAGCGCGTCGAGATCGTGAAGATCCTCTACCGAGGCGCGAAGATTCTGATCTTGGACGAGCCGACCGCCGTGCTCACGCCGCGGGAGGCCGGCGATCTGTTCGTCACGCTCCGCCGCCTGCGCGACGCGGGCTCGACGATCATCTTCATCAGCCACAAGCTCAAGGAAGTGATGGCGCTCTGCGACGAGGCCACCGTGATGCGCCGCGGCAAGACCGTGGGGGAACGCAGGATCTCGCAAACGTCGATCGATCAACTCGCCGCGCTCATGGTCGGCGACCTCGGCGCCTGCGCGCGAGACGCCTGCGCCTACCGCTACGCGGGCCCGGCCAAGACCGTCCTCTGCCTCGACTCAGCCTCGGCGCTCGGCCCGCGCGGCGAGGTCGCGCTCAAGCAGGTCACGCTCAAGATCATGGCCGGCGAAGTTCTCGCCATCGCGGGCGTCGAGGGCAACGGCCAACGTGAACTCGCCGAAATCATCTGCGGCCTGCGTGCGTTGTCGTCGGGAACGCTCAAGGTCGAAGGACGCATCGGATATGTCCCCGAGGACCGGCACCGGCATGGGCTCCTTCTTCCGGCCCCGGCATGGGAAAACACCCTGCTCGGCCGACACCGCGAACCCGCCTTCGCAACGGCCTTGGCCATCAATCGGCAAGCGGCGAGAAGCCTGACCGCCGAAATTCTCAAGGATTACGACGTCCGCCCCCCGGAGGCCGACCAGCCCGCAGGCGCGTTCTCCGGCGGCAACCAGCAGAAGCTGCTCGTCGGCCGCGAGATCTCCAAGCTCCCCGCTCTGCTCGTCGTCGCGCATCCGACGCGGGGCGTGGACCTGGGCGCCTCGCGCTTAATTCACGATAAGATTCTCCAGGCCAAGGCCGCGGGCGCGGCCGTGCTTCTGATCTCCGCCGACCTCGACGAGGTCATGGCCCTGTCGGACCGCATCGCGGTGCTCTGCGCGGGGCGCGTCGTCGGACAGTGCGCGCGCGCCGACGCCGGGATCGAGCGGCTGGGCCTGTGGATGGCCGGCATCGGCAGCGGAGACTCATGAGGTCCGTCCTGCGCGAAGCCCGCTGGATGGCGATCACGCTCCTCATCCTCGCGCTCGCGCTGACCATAGGCACGCTCGCCCTCAAGCAAAGCCCCGTCGAAGTGTTCCGCCTCATCTTCAGTCAGGTTCTGTTCGACGACTACGGGCTCGGCCAGACCTTATACAAGGCCACGACGCTGATTTTCACCGGCCTGGCCTGCTCGCTCGCCTTCCGCTGCGGCCTGTTCAACATCGGCGCCGAGGGCCAGCTGTACGCGGGCGCTTTCGCAATGACGCTCGTGGGTCTTCAGTTCCCCGGCCTCCCCTCCATCATCCTCATACCCCTGATGCTCATGATCGCGGCCGCGGGCGGCGCCGCCTGGGCCATCGTCCCGGCGGTGCTCAAGGCCAAGCGCGGCGCGCACGAGGTCATCACCACGATGATGATGAACTTCGTCGCGATGGCGTTGGCCAACTACCTCATCTCCGCACACTTCCACGAGCCCGAAACGATTCACACCGCCGAGCTTCCCGCCGCCGCGGGCCTGCCGAGCTTCGAGACGATGTTCGGCCTGTTCCAGGGCTCGCCGGTCAACGTGTCGCTGCTCCTCGCCTTCCTGATTGCCGCCGCGGTCGCCTACTTCCTATGGCGCACACCGACCGGCTTCGAGTGGCGCGCGGTCGGCGTAAGCCCCGACGCCGCGCGCACGAGCGGCGTGAATGTGCCGGCGACGACGATCAAGATTTTGCTCGCGTCAGGCGCCATCTCCGGCCTCGCCGGCTCGAACTTCGTCCTCGGCTACAAGCACTACTTCGAGCAAGGCTTCGCCTCGGGCGCCGGCTTCCTCGGCATCGCGGTCGCGCTCGTCGCCAAAAACAACCCGATCGGCGTGATTGCGTCCTCGTTACTCTTCGCCTTTATGTCCCAGGCGGGACTCACGCTCAACCGCACCATCCCGCGCGAGATGTTCGACATTCTCCAGGCGGCCGCGATCCTGATCGTCGTGATCGCTCAAAACCGGCTCGGTGGAGAGCTAAAAAAATGACGTTCCTCATCCAGGTTCTCCGAATTTCCGGCCCGTACGGCTTGGCGGCTCTCGCCGGGACGTTTTCGGAGTTGGGCGGCGTGGTGAATATCGCTCTCGAAGGAATCTTGCTGTCTGGAGCGTTGGGCGCGACGCTCGCGACGCACTGGACCGGCAATCCTTGGATCGGGATATTGGCCGGGATCGGCGCCGGAATGTTATTGTCCTGCCTTCACGCCTGGGCCGCCCTTCGCCACCGCGTGGACCAAATCGTATCGAGCCTTGCCTGCAATTTCCTCGCTGCGGGGCTGTGCCGCTTCATCCTCAAGCTCGTCTTCCACTCCACTTCGAACTCCTCCCGCGTCGAAGGGCTGCCCGACTGGGGCGGGCTGGACCCCTTCCTCGTCCTCTTCTTCGTCATCGTGGGGCTGTGCCAGTGGATCGTCTACCGCACGCGCTTCGGCCTGCGCCTGCGCGCGGTCGGAGAGCACCCGCAGGCGGCCGAGAGCCTCGGCATCTCGGTCCTCGCCATGCGCTTTAAGGGCGTCCTGCTGTCGGGAGCTCTCGCGGGTCTTGGAGGCGCCTGGCTCGCCCTCGAGCAGCATCAATTCACCGACGGCATGTCGGGAGGCCGCGGCTACATCGCGCTCGCGGCGGTCATCCTCGGGCGCTGGACGCCGCTGGGCGCTGCGGGCGCGGCGCTGTTCTTCGGCCTCGCCGAGTCGTTGCAGATCATCCTGCAGGCCTACGGCGTGCGCGTCCCCACGCAGTTCGTGCAGATGCTGCCGTACCTGATGACCCTGGCCGCCGTGGCCGGCGTCGCCGGGAAATCACGCCCCCCCGCCGCGGACGGAATACCTTACTCCTCCGAGCAGGACCGGTGATTTCAGCCGCCCCCCTCTTCCTGCTCCTTCTCTGGATGTTCCTGGAATCACGCCGCTATCAAATCAGCCACCGCACCGCGCTTGTGCGCAAACCGCTGACTTCTTCCCTTCGGATTCTGCATCTCTCGGACATCCACTTCCGGGGCGACGACAGCGGCCTCGGCGTCTTCTTTGAGGAGTTGGGCCGGGAGACTTTTGATTTCATCTTCATTTCCGGAGATATTTTTGACTGCCCGGCGGGCGCCGCGGGGGCCGCCCTATTCCGGAAATTAAAATCACGGAACGGCATTTATGCGGTTTTTGGGAATCACGACTACTACAATTACGGCCTTCTTGATTTGCCGCTCCACTATACTCCCGGGCAAGGAAGGCCGCGTAAGCAGCAGCCGATAGAGGATTTCGAAAAGGCCCTTCAAGAAGCCGGAGTCCGCCTCCTGCGCAATGAAACCGTGGAAGTCGAAGCGGGAGAGACGCCGATTTTAATCCACGGCCTAGATGACCCGATTACCGGTCGCGCGAACGTGCGCCGGGCCATGTTGAACTTCGACCCCGCCAAGCTCAATATTTTGCTGACCCATTCGATTGACGTATTTTTGGACATCGGAGAAAATGAAGTCGACCTCTCGTTTTCCGGACATTCGCACGGCGGCCAGATCCGCTTTCCCGTGATCGGCCCCATCCTGACGCATACTCTTCTCGGAAGGCAATACGCGGATGGAATCAGGGCTTTAAAAGGGGCGACATGCAGCATTTCGAGGGGGATCGGAACAAGCCGCTTTTATCAGATTCGGCTGCTGTGCCTCCCGGAGGCCATCGCGCTGGAAGTCTCGAGTTCTTCCCCCGGGAAATCCTGACACCCCTCCTCAGTCCAGCGCTTGCTCCAGGCGGTCGGCCACGGTTTTCATCACCCGCAGACGCGCCCAGCGCTTGTCCTCGGCCTCGATGAGCGTCCAAGGCGCGTCGGGCGTGCTCGTCTTCTCGATCATGTCGATCGCCGCGGCCTGATAGGCGTCCCACTTGCCGCGGTTGCGCCAGTCGTCCTCGGTGATCTTATACTGCTTGAACGGCGTCTTGACCCGGTCCTTGAAGCGGCGCAGCTGCTCCTCGGGGGATATCTGCAGCCAAAACTTGCAGACGATGACCCCGGATTGGGCGAGTTCCTCCTCGAACGCGGCGATCTCCGCGTAAGCGCGAGTCCAGTCCTCCTTCGCGCAAAAACCCTCGACACGTTCGACGAGCACGCGCCCGTACCAGGTCCGGTCGTAGATCGTCGTCTTGCCCAGCCGCGGAAGCTGGCGCCAGAAGCGCCACAGGTACGGCTGGGCGCGCTCCTCGTCGGTCGGCGCGGCCACGGCCATGGAGCGCGCGTTGCGCACGTCGATGGCGCCAAGCAACCTCCGGATCGCGCCTCCCTTGCCCGCGGCGTCCACGCCCTCGAACGCGCAGATGAGGGAACGGCCCTCTTTGCGCAGGCGGCGCGACAGGAGCGCCACGCGCGTCTGCTGCTTCTCGAACTTCTTCGCGTGGTCGCCCTTAAGCCGCTTCGTCAGGTCAAGGCGGCTGAGAATCGAAATCTTGGGGGGCTTCGCGCGGTCCGCAACGGACTTGCCGGCCGGCGCCGAGACCCGCGTGAGGGCGGCCTCGATCGCGCTCGCGACGGCCTCGCCGGCGGCCAGGTCGCGGTAACGGTGATCGACCGCTTCGATCACCGTCCACGCAGACTCGCCCAGGTTCGTCCTGGTCAAGGCGCGCTCGCACGTATCACGGAAGCGATCGTATTTCTTGGAGAACTCCCAGTCCTGTTTGGTCACGCGCCAAGCGGTGTCGCGATCGGACTTCAGCTCATTGAAGCGCCGCCGCTGATCCTTCTTGGATAAGTGGAGCCAGAGCTTGACCAGTACGGTCTTTTCGCGGATCAGCATGGCCTCGAAGGCCGCGATACGGTCGAGCGCCTGGTCGAAGCCGCCCGAACCGATTTCTTTGAAGGTGCGCAGGACGATAGGCCGGGTGTACCAGGAGCCGACGAGTATCGCTCCATGTCCCGTCGGCGGCAAAGTGCGCCAGTAGCGCCAATACTCAGGACGCTCGTTCTCTTCGTCCGAAGGGTCGCCGTAGGCCTCGACGCGCAGGCCGCGCGGGTCCATCCAATCGAGGAAGCGGCGCGCGACCTCGGTCTTGCCGCCGCCCTCGACGCCGCCCACGATGACCACTAGCCGCAAACTCGTGCCGACTAAGGCCTGCTGGGCCTTAAGAATGCGCGTGCGCAGGACCACGACGCGCTTCTCATACTCCTTCTTGTCCACCGAACGGCCGACTTCCGCGCTCTCGAACATAAGCGCAGTATAACCCCCTGCGCACGCGCCGTCAACGCGGTATAATGAATGCGTGGACCGCACGCGCACTCTCAGACCGGACGGGAAAGCCTTGGCCATGGCCGCGGGCATTCTGCGTGCCGGGGGCCTGGTCGCCTTTCCGACGGAAACAGTCTACGGTCTCGGCGCCCGCGCCTACGACGCATCCGCCGCGCGCCTCATCTACAAGGCCAAGGGACGGCCCTCGGACAACCCGCTGATCGTGCACGTCGCCGACGAGGCTATGCTCGCGGACGTGGTCAAGCGCGTGACGCCTCTGGCGCGCCGCCTGATGGACGCGTTCTGGCCGGGCCCGCTCACTTTAATACTGGAGAAGTCGGCGCGCGTTCCCGGCGCCGTGACCGCGGGCGGGCGCACCGTCGCCGTGCGCTGTCCGGGGCATCCCGCGGCGCGCGCCCTGATCCGCGCCCTCGGCGAGCCGATCGCCGCGCCCTCGGCCAACATCTCGGGACGGCCAAGCCCGACGACCGCGGCACATGTTCTGCGCGACCTGAGGGGACGCGTCGCGCTGATCCTCGACGGCGGCCCCTGCCGCAAGGGGCTTGAATCGGCGATCGTGGACGCACGCGCAAGACGGCCCATCGTGCTGCGTCATGGGACGCTCACCGGCGAGGCCATCTCACGCGCGGCCGGCGTCCCGCTTGGGGCGGTCGGCCCTTGCGCGCCGGTCGCCCCCGGAACGCGGCACCGCCATTACGCACCGACGTGCCGGGTGATATTGGTTTCGCCGGCCCTGGTCCGGCGCGGAGCGCCGGCCGGTTTGTCCGCCGCAGGCGCCGGGCTCGTGCACCGGGCGCCATGGCCGGGGCGCCGTCCCGCGTTCGCCGTGCGCGTGCGCGGCGCGGCAGGCGCCTACGCGGTCGCGCTGTTCTCGGCCCTGCGCGACGCCGAAGACGCGGGCGTCAAGACGCTTTACGTCGAGACCGTACCGGACCGGGGCGTCGGACGCGCCGTGATGGACCGCCTGCGCCGCGCGGCTATGATTGACCTTTGATGGCCATCGCGGTGTTCGTCGTCGCCTTCCTTTACTCCTGCGTGGGCCACGCGGGAGCGTCCGGCTACATCGCCGCGATGACTTTATTCGGCCTGGCGCCCGCCGTCATCAAGCCGACGGCGCTCGCGCTCAATATCCTCGTCGCGGCAATCGCCTCGTGGCAGTTCCGGCGCGCGGGCCACTTCTCCTGGCGGCTGTTCTGGCCTCTCGCGCTGGCCTCCGTGCCGTGCGCGTTCCTCGGCGGATGGTTCAACCTGCCCACCCGCGCCTTTAAAATCGTCGTCGGCCTGATCCTGCTGACCTCCGCCGCGCGCTTTCTTCTCGACCCTCCGTCGGAGCCGGCGGCCAAACCGCCGACGCTCCCCGTGTCGCTCGGCATCGGCGCCGGCCTCGGCCTGCTCTCGGGCCTGACCGGCACCGGCGGCGGCATCTTCCTCACACCGCTCGGTATTTTCCTGCGCTGGGACGGCACGAAGACGATCGCGGCGGTGTCCGCCGCGTTCATCCTCGTCAATTCCATCTCCGGACTGATTGGGCATATCGGCAAGACGAGGACTTTCCCGAGCGTCGCCTGGAGTCTGGCCCTCGCCGCCCTGGCCGGCGGGGCCGCGGGCTCTTACCTCGGCAGCGCGCGCCTGCCGCACACGGCGATCAAGCGCCTGCTGGCCGTCGTCCTCGCCATCGCCGGCTTCAAGCTGATCTTCGCCTGAAACGCGCATCGGCTACGCTCATGCGCCCGCCTGGACGGCCCGCGCGATGAGATCCTTGACCTTGGACTCCACGAGGTCGCGGACAGCGCGAAAGTCGTCGGGCGACAAGTGCTTGGGATCGGGGATGGCCCAATCCTCCTTGCCCCGCGAGGGCACGAAGGGGCAGCCGTCTGCGCAACCCATGATGATCACAAAATCCCATTTCTGGTCCGGGAGTTCTCTCAGGCCCTTGGAGCGGTGCGCGGACATGTCCACGCCCTTCTCCTCCATGAGCGCTACGGCCGTCTCATCGACCTTGCCGCTCGGCGTGGAACCCGCGCTCCAGGCCGCGACCTTCCCCGCGCCGTGGCGCCGGGCGAAGCCCTCGGCCATCTGCGAGCGGCAGGAGTTCTCGATGCAGACAAAAAGCACGGTCGGGAGACGATTCATGGGCCCCTCTTCTTTTCGAGCTTCTTATGCTCAAGGCCCATGCGCCAGGAGGCGTAGAGCCAGAGCAGCGCCAGCGGGATGCCGAGCAAGGCCGCCCCGGTCGGGCCGCCCTTCAGCCACGCCGCGCCGAGAAGCAGCAGGCCGGCGAGGCCGCGCGCGAAGCGATAGACGAACATCTCGATGAAGGCCTTCACGCGGTAGATCGTGTCGTGGTCGGTCGCCGCGTAAGTGGACTCTTTCGCGGTCTTAAACCAGGTGTAGCGCATCACGCCGTCAAGGCCGAAGAACAGCGCCGCGACGCCGAGCGTGGGCATGAACGGGAAGAGAGCGAACAGCGCCAGGTTGACCAGGCCGGCGCTCATCAGGCTGCCGCCCGCGCCGATCTTGCGCAAGGTCAGGCCGACAAGAAGGCTGCTCGCGGCAAACGAGGCGATGCTCGTGTAGAAGTTGACGTTGGCGAACATCTGGACCATGCCCTTCGGGTCGCCGGCATAGGCGGCTGACGCCGCGACGCTGTATAAATAATTGGTGATGTCGGGCACCAGCCGCTCGAGGGCGACGACGACGCTTAGGAAGATCAAGAACGGGGAGGCCAGGATCATCCTGACTATCCCCTTTTCGGGCGTCGGCGAGGCGGCCTGCGCGGCGGGCGCCGCGCTCCGCCCCTTGGAGCGGCGCTCCATGAAGAAGAAGATCGGAAGCACCGCCGCGAAAATACCCGCCGCGATCATCAGCATCTGAATCGGCCCCATCGTGCCGACAAGCACCTTCATGAGCAGGGCGCCCGCGATCGAACCGAGCGGCGCGCCGGCGGCGATGAGGCCGAACACGCGCTTGGACTCATCGCGCCTGAAGACGTCGTTCGCGTACGTCCAGAATAACGTCGTCGACATGATGCCGAACACGTCGGTCCACAGGAAATAGCCGAACGCGACGCACGGCAGCGCCGTGGCCGAAACCGCGAACGCGCCGGCGACCAAGGTGAGCGCGAGCATGGCCAGGCAACCGCCGATCAACAGCTTGCGCGGCGCGCGCGAGAAACGGCCGTACACGAAGACGACGGCTCCGGTCAAAGCGGCGCTGGCCAGGTACACCCACGGCAAAGTGTCCGGGCTGAATTTCGTCATCAAGAGGGCGCCGCGGGCGGGACCGATGATCGAGTAGGCGGCGATCGCGAGGAAATTCCAGGCGAATGCCGCGATGACGAGCGGGCCGGAGCCGTTGGTCCTCAACGACTTCCAACGCGCGATGAGCGGTTGCTTCTTCGCGCAGGCGGCGGGCGCATCGAACGAGGGAAGAGACGACATCGGGGAATCGGAGAGCTGGGCGGGGACCGGCGTTTCATCGGATGGGACGCGCGGCGTCTCGCCCGAGAACACTTCGTCGCCCGCCTTCTTGCCGTCGGAGGGGGAGCGGTCGGGGGCCGAGGCGGCGACGAGGCGTGACGCCGCCATTGCAAGGGCGTCCCCGGGAAGAAGAAGACGTTCGTGAGGAGCGTGTTCCGCCGCAAGAGCCGGCGTTTTCAGAGAGAGGGCTTGCGTTATCGCCGGCGTCAACGACAGCGACGGAAATGAACTGTTTGCGCGAGCGATCGGGTCCGCCACTGCCGGCAAGACCGCAATGCCCGTCGGCGCAACAGGGCGCGCGGCCGATGAAAGCGCGGCGCGCGCTTGGGCGAAGGCTTCCATCGGCGCTGAAACGGAAAGACAGAGACAAACGGCCACTATGCGGCGCATCCTCCATAGGGTACCCCGAAGACACGCTCGTCTCCAAGGGCCGGAAGGTCCTCCGTTCAGGACATTGGACCTACCCCTCAAGACGCGCCGACGCGAGCTCGGGGCAAGACATTCCGGTCACTACCGTTTCCGGAAACAGTTAGAATCTTCCCCGATGGGAATTCTCAACGACTGGGGCTGGGGCGCGCATTGGGTCGAGACTTTCGGCGACGACGCCGCGAAAGGCCTGTTCCCCGCCCGCCTGATCGAAGAGCAGCGCGGACTTTTTCAGATCATGTCGGAGCAGGGGGTGAAGTCCGCGCGCACGACCGGTTCGATGCGACATAAGGCGGCCGACCGAGCCGGTCTCCCCGCCGTCGGCGACTGGGTCTGCGCCGAGGCGGTTGCAAACGAGAAGGTCGTCATCATCCGCCGCATACTCCCCCGCCGCACTAAACTCTCGCGCAAGGCCGCGGGCGAGACGATGGAAGAGCAGGTCATCGCCGCGAATCTCGACACCGTCCTAGTCATGACCGCATTGAACGCCGATTTCAACGCAAGACGCCTTGAACGCTTCCTGACGGTCAGCCGCGAAAGCGGAGCGCAGCCCGTGCTCGTGCTCAACAAACTCGACACCTGCGACGCGCCCGGGCCCTATCTCGAGCAGGCGCGGCTCGTCGCCGGAAGCGCCCCCGTCATCGCAATCAGCGCGAAGACTGCCGCCGGCTTGGACGCGCTCGCCGCCTGGATCAAACCGGGCCTCACGATCGGCCTCATCGGCTCCTCCGGCGTGGGCAAGTCCACCTTGGTCAATCGCCTAGCCGGCAACGAGGAGATAAAAACCGCTGAAACGCGCGCACGCGACGAGCGCGGGCGGCACACCACCACCCATCGTCAGCTCTTCATCCTTCCCGGCGGGGGCATACTTCTCGACACGCCCGGCATGCGCGAGATGCAGTTCTGGGATTCGGGACAGGGCCTGGCCAAGACTTTTGAGGAAATCGAGGCGCTGGCGCCCTCCTGCAAGTTCAAGGACTGCGCGCATGACTCGGAGCCCGGCTGTTCGGTGAAGGCCGCCGTCGCGGCGGGAACCGTCTCCGCGGACCGGCTCGTGTCGTGGGCCAAGCTCAAGCGCGAAGCCGGTGAAGCCCTCAAGAAGCGCCTCAAGGAGGACAGGAAATGACCTCGCTGGGCGCGCTCGCCGTCCCGACCGGCTGCTGGGTCCTGCGTGAGCGTTGATCTCACGCGGAGGAAACTTTTCGGGAGAGATCTCACTTGCCGAGGATCAGTTTGAGGGAAATGCCCAGAAGGACCACGCCGAATGAGCGGCGGAGAGTCTCTTGGGGCAAAGCGACGGCGAGCTTGGCGCCGAACAGCCCCCCGAGCACGAAGCCCGCGCACAACAGGACCGCGGCGCGGACGTTCACCATATCGTTCTTGTAGTAGGTCCAGGCCGCGAGTATGCCGATGGGAGGAAGGAGCATCGCCGTGCTCGTGCCCTGCGCCATGTGCTGGGAGAAGCCGAAAAAGATGACGAGGATCGGGACAAGCACGATTCCGCCGCCGACTCCGACCATCCCGCTCAAGATGCCGACGAGCATCCCCGTGACGACGAACGCGATTGGGTTCATCTCGCCATTGTACCAATAGTTTCGTTACCCCTGATCCTTGCCACCGGCGGGGGAAATTGAGTATCATGAGCGTGCGCAACGGGATATCGTCCACTCGACATCCCCGGGCCCCGAAAGCTGTTCCCACGCAAAGACAGAACCGACCGGTTCGGCTGGCCGTCCTCGATGAGGGCGGCCCTTTTCTATTTCAGGAGAACCATGAGTTTCGAATCGTTCCATCTGCATCCCACGCTCAACGCCGCCCTTAAGTCGCACGGCTACACGACCCCGACCCCGATCCAGAAGCAGGCAATCCCGAAGGTCATGGAAGGCCGCGACGTCCTCGGCCTCGCGCAGACGGGCACCGGCAAAACGGCCGCGTTCGCTCTGCCCATCCTCCACCGCCTGAGCGAGGGTCCGCGCGGCCTCGTGCGCGCCCTCGTCGTCGCACCCACGCGCGAGCTTGCCGAACAGATCAAAGAAGCCTTCGACGACCTTGGCCGCGGCGCCGGCCTGCGCACCGTCACGGTGTACGGCGGCGTGAGCATGCAGGCGCAGATCCAGGCCCTGCACGGCCGCTGCGAAATCGTCGTCGCCTGCCCCGGGCGCCTCATCGACCACATGGAGCACGGCCATTTCAAGCCGGCCGGCGTCGAGGTCCTCGTCCTTGATGAAGCCGACCAGATGTTCGACATGGGCTTCCTGCCCTCGATTCGCAAGATCCTCGCGAAGCTGCCTAAGCGCCGCCAGACGCTCCTGTTCTCCGCGACGATGCCCGACGCGCTGCGCGGCCTCGCGCACGAGTGCCTGAGCGATCCCGTCACGGTCCAGGTGGACCACGACGTGGCGCTCACCACCGTCACGCACGCGCTGTACCCGGTCGTCGAGCACCTGAAGACGCCGCTCCTGCTGGCACTGCTCGCGAAAATCGACAGCGAGTCCGTGCTCGTTTTCACGCGCACAAAACACCGCGCCAAGCGCATCGCCGACAAGGTGAAGGAGGCCGGACACTCCTCGACGTCCCTGCAAGGCAACTTGTCACAAAATCGGCGAAAGGCGGCGCTCGACTCCTTCCGGGAGGGCAAGGTGCACGTGCTGGTGGCGACCGACATCGCCGCGCGCGGCATCGACGTCTCGCAAATCTCTCATGTCATCAACTACGACATCACCGACACGCCCGAGGCCTACGTCCACCGCATCGGTCGCACCGGCCGCGCCGCGAAAACCGGAGACGCCTACACCCTCGTCACGTCGGAGGACGACGCGATGATCAAGACGATCGAGCGCAAGCTCGGCAAAAGCATCGAGCGGCGCACGCTCGAGGGTTTCGACTATCGCGGCGCTCCCGCCTCGACGCGTGGCCAGCATCACACCGGCCCGCGCGTGCCCCAGACGATCGCCGCGCGCAACGCGCGCGCGGCGGCTCATCCGCACAAGCCCGGCGCACCCGGGAAGCCCGGCCGCCCTTTCTGGCGCAAGCGCCGACGTTCGCGCTGACGACTCCCATGGGACGCATGCCCGCAAGGGTTTATTCTTCCCCGTGGTATCGATGAAGCGGTAGAATCCGTTCATGGCCCTCTTCCTCGCTCTTATGCTCGTCGTGCCGCTGCGCGCCGGAGAAGTCGCCCCTGCGTTTCTCGCGTTCGTGTCGGGAGATAAAGAGGTTCTGCGCCTGAGCGCGGACGATATGGCCAAGCGCCCGGCCGCGAGAATCATCGAAGTCGAGGATGCGTTCTACAAACGCCGCAAACGCTACAAGGCCGTGCCGCTCAAGGACTTGCTGACGGCCGCCTACGGCGGGTCATGGGGCGAGAACGCGCTCGGAGAGGTGTTCTTCGACGCCCTGGACGGCTACCGCCCGCACACCCGGGTTTCCGTGCTTATGAACGACGGCGCAATGATCGCCTTCGCCGACGCGGACTCGACCGACTGGCAGCCGATGCCCGGCGGCATCAATCCGGCCCCCTTCTACCTCGTGTGGACAGGGCCCGAGCAAACCACGAAGAAGGGCTTCCCCTGGCCTTGGCAGATCACGGGCGTGAAAATGACCGTCCTCGAGGACGATTACCCGAAGGCTCTGCCGAAGGGTGCTGACCCCGACTCGCCAGCGACGCGCGGTTGGGCCACCTTCAAGCGCTCCTGCATCTCCTGCCATTCCATGAGCGGCTCCGGCGGCACGCTCGGCCCCGACCTCAACGCGCCGCGCGGCATCACCCGCTACCAGAAGAAATCGTTCCTCATGTCCTTCATCAAGAAGGCTTCTTCGTACCGCCACACCAAAATGCCCGACTTCGATGACCTCGAGCCCGCCGAGCTCTCCGACCTCATGATCTATTTCGACCACATGTCCAACCTCGCCGCAACGAAATAGATTATCAGGCCCGCTGCCCCGCTTTGGTAAGATTGTGGGCATGAACGTCGGTAAAAACGAGCCGAGGCGGGATGGGCCCGCGAAGCTGACTGGGCGCGCGCTTTATCTCGATGATCTCGATATTCCCGGTTGTTGGCATGGGGCGACGGTCCGCTCTTCGGTGCCGCACGGGAAGATTAAATCCATCACCTACGACCCGGCCTTCGCGTGGGATGAATGCATCGTCGTTACAGCGAAGGACATCCCCGGCAAAAACGTCGTCGCGCTCATCGAGCCCGACCAACCTCTGCTCGCGGACGCGATTGTGCGCCATCGCGAGGAAGCCATCGTGTTGATCGCGCACGCCGACCGGGCGCTGGCGTATGAGGCGGCCAAACGCGTCAAGATCGAGTACGAGCCGCTCCCCCCCGTTTTCGACATGGAGCAGTCGGACAAGACCTTCAAGTCCTACCTAATCTCATGCGGCGATCTCGAGGCGGGATTTGCCGCCGCCGACGTCATCGTGTCGGGCGAATATCGCACGCCCTCGCAAGAACATGCCTATATCGAAAACAACGCGGTCGCGGCCTACGAAGAGGACGGCGTGCTGACCGTGACCGGATCGCTGCAGTGCCCCTACTACGTGCTCAAGGCGATGACGCAGATCTTCAACCGGGACGAGAACGCAATCCGGGTCATCCAGACCGTCACCGGAGGCGGCTTCGGCGGCAAGGAGGAATACCCCTCCATGCTCGCCGGCCACGCGGCCTTGCTGGCGCTCAAGGCAGGACGCCCGGTTAAGATCGTCTACGACCGTCACGAGGACATGGCCGTGACGACCAAGCGCCATCCCGCCATCATACGCCACCGCACGGGGCTGACCAAGGACGGCAAGCTTCTCGCGCAGGACATCGAGGTCATCATGGACGGCGGCGCGTACGCGACGCTTTCGGGCGTCGTGCTCTCGCGCGGAACCTTGCACGCGACCGGCGTCTATGAATGTCCGAACGTGCGCGTGCGCTCGAAGGTCGTCATGACGCACACGCCTCCAAACGGCGCTTTTCGAGGCTTCGGCGCGCCGCAGACGCTTTTTGCCGTGGAGCTCCACTGGGAGAGGATCTCCGATGCCCTGCGGATCGATTCGTTGACGTTGCGGCGAAGAAATATATTAAAACTCGGCTCGACCACCGCCACCGGTCAGCATCTTCTCCAATCAGTGGGCGCGAAAGAGTGCCTCCAAAAGGCGGTCAAGAACTCGCAATACGTTTCTAAACGAAAGGCGTACGACCGCTGGAATAAAAATCTGAAGAACCCGACCTGGAAAGGCATTGGTTTGTCCGTTTGCCACCACGGCGCCGGCTTCACCGGCTCCGGCGAAGCGTATCTGGCGTCCCGAGCGGGCATCGCCTTGACCAAGGCCGGCGAGCTGGTCATCCTTGCGGCCTCCACCGAGATCGGCCAGGGCACGAACACGATGTTCGCCCAGGTCGCGT
>JBBTJN010000095.1:0-1056 GCA_038059415.1 Elusimicrobiota bacterium
CGTTTGGCCAGCGCGGCGTCGTCGGTGATGATCATGCCGCCGCCGCCGCAGGTGACGACCTTGTTGCCGTTGAAGCTGAGCATGCCGGCCGCGCCGAACGTTCCTGTGTGCCGGCCGTCGATGAAGGAGCCCAGGCTCTCGGCGGCGTCCTCGACTACGACGAGCTTGTGGCGCCGGGCCAGGGCCAGCAGGCGCTTCATGCCCACGGGGTAGCCGAGGATGTGGGCGGGGAGGACGGCTTTGACCGGCACGTTTCCGGCTCGCGTGAAGAGGCGACCGCCGCGGCGGCGGCAGCCCGTTTCGAGGAACGTCTCAAGGATATTGAGGTCGAGGTTGTAGCGCGCGGCATCGCAGTCGATGAACAGCGGCACGGCCCCGCAATAACGCACGGCGTTGGCCGTGGCGATGAAGGTCAGGGCGGGCACGAGCACGCCGTCTCCGGGGCCCACGCCCAGTGCCACCAGGGCCGCGTGCAGGCAGGCCGTACCGTTGACGCCGGCCACGGCGTGGCGCGCTCCGGTGAACTCGCGCACGCTGTCCTCGAAGCGGCCGACGTAGGCGCCGACGGATGAGACCCAGTTCGTGTCGAGGCAGTCCTTGACGTACTTCCAGGCGTTGCCTTCTATCTGCGGGACGGAGAGGGGGAGGGGCTTCATGTCAGAAGAACTTCGGGTAGTCCGCCTGGGCGCGCTCGAAGTCCTTCATCTGTCCGATGTCGATCCAATATTCACGGATCGGGAAGCAGCCGATGGAGCCGGGCTTGCTCCGACGCAGCAGCTCGAGAAGGTCGGGCATGCCGAAATATTTGTCGCGAGGCACCCGCTTCAGGATTTTCGGCTCCACGACGTAGATGCCGGCGCTGACGAAGAAGCGGTGCGTGGGCTTCTCGATGATGCGGGTCAGACGGTGATCCCTCATCTCGATCACGCCGAAGGGGACCTGGAAGTCGTATTCCCTCACGCAGACGGTGGCCAGATTCTTCTCCTCGGAGTGGAAGTCGAGGAGGCTCTTGAGATCGATCTTGGTGAGCAGGTCGCCGTTCATGACGATCAGCGG
>JBBTJN010000096.1:0-4082 GCA_038059415.1 Elusimicrobiota bacterium
TCGTCATGTCGAGCTGCTCGCGGTGCTGGTCGAAGGTCACGACCTTCAGGTGCTCCGCGCGCCGCAACGTGCCCTTGTCCGGCGCGAGCGCGCCCGCGATCATTTTGAGCAAGGTGCTCTTGCCGGAGCCGTTCTCGCCGAGCAGGCCGAGCTTGTCGCCGGGACTCAGAATCAGGTCGAGCCGGTCGAAGAGCTTCTTGCCGCCCATGCTCTTGCCGACGCCGATCGCGCGCACGAGACTCTTGCTCCGCCTCTCGGTCGCGTCAAAATCGATTTCCGTGGCCCGCACCTGGGCGTTTCTATACTTAAGCTCGGCCAGGTCGGAGATCATCTCGCCGGCACGGTCGATGCGGGCCTGCTGCTTGGTCGTGCGCGCCTTGGGCCCCTTGCGCAGCCAGGCGATCTCGCCCTTGACCGTGTTCTGCATCGTGTCCTGGAGCGTGGTCTGGTGGCTCAGCAACGCCTCGCGCTTCTCGAGGAAGTCGCTGTAGTTGCCCGAGCTGGAGAAGTGCCCGTCCACGTAACGCTTGTTGAGCTCGATGACGCGGTTGCACACCCGTTCTAGAAAGCTCCGATCGTGGGTGATGGTCAAAAATGAGAAGGCGAGGCCCGACAGGAAGCGCTCGAGCCACAGCACGCCCTCTAGATCGAGGTGGTTCGTCGGCTCATCGAACAGCAGGAGGTCGGGCTCGCGCAGAACCTGAGACAGAATAGCAAGGCGCTTGCGCCAGCCGCCGGAGAGCTTGTCTACGTGCTGCGCCGGGTCTACGAAGCCGGACCGCTCCATCCCCGCCTCGACGCGAATGTCTATTTCCCAATCCTCGAGGTCCAGATCCTGTAGCGCGCGACTGAGTTCGTCGCGGACGGTCCAGCCGCCGCCCACGGTCTCGAAGCGGTCCTGCTGGGCGACATAGCCGACGCGCAGTCCCCGGCGCGAGACGACCTTGCCCGCCTCGACGGGCTCGAGGCCGGCCAGCATCTTCAATAGAGTCGATTTGCCGGCCCCATTCGGTCCGATCAAGCCCGTGCGTTCGCCCTCAAAGAGCCCGAACGACAGGCCTTCGAAGAGCGGGCGTATGCCGAAGCTCTTGGTGAGATTTTGACAGCTGAGGAGGATCGCCACGGGTAGGACCGCGATTTTAGCATTTCCGGCCCGGCGATCGCCGACGCGGCTACTTCATCACGGCGCCGACCTTATCGAAGGCCTCGCGGCCTCTCGCTTGGACGCCGGGTCCTTCTGTCGTTCCACTCGCACCGGCCGAAGGTCTATCATCTTTTCACCGGCACGCGCGGGCAGTTCCATCGAGCCGTGCTCGGGTTCATCAACTGCCGTTCGAGTCGGTGAGTAGCGGCGCAAAAATAACTTCAGATTTTCAGTTCGGACAGATGGTGTAATTCCATTGTGGCATCACGCCGACAGGACGATGGATGTTCAGTCCGGCAATGTCCTCCTTTGATACCTTGAGCTTCAGCGGATAGCTCCCTTCCAGAAGGCAGGCAGTGACAGCCAGTCCGGTCTTGGTCTTTGTTGTTCGCAGGTGGTTGAGGACGGTTTCGTGGCTGTCCAAAGGGCGGCCTGCCCAATTCCTGCTGATCTGACTGAATAGCCTGTGCTCGATGGGGTTCCACTTGGAACTTCCCGGTGGGTAATGGCAAACGGTGACGGTCAGGCCAAACCGATCGCATAGTTTTGTCTGGAGGTTGTGTTTCCAGCCCCAGTGGCGACAGTTGTTGCTGCCGCCGCTGTCGGCGAGAATGAGTAATTGGCGAGCATCGGGATACCGGCGGCGGCCTTCATTGCGCCACCAGCACACCAAGGCATCCACCGCGAACGCGGAGGTGTCATGAGATGATCCCACGCAGACATGGCCGCGATTGGCCACTGGGTCGTAGGTCCCGCGCGGGATCGCGCTTCCCGTTGAGTCGCGTTTGAAGTCGTGATCGTTGACTTCGACCGGCTCCTTCGCCCAGGCGGCACCGACGTTCTTGAAATTGCCGAGCATCTCCTTCTTTTTGGTGTCCACGCTGATCGCTGGCAGCCGTGCCGCCTGGAAGGTTTGCCGCATCGTCTTGATATGCTCGAACTGTCGATTTCTGTGCGCGCTTTTCACGGTGGACCTTTTCTTGTGGTTGACGCGCAGCGCATAGCCGATCTTCTTGAGCAGCCGTGCGACGGTTCTTGGAGAGACGTCGATCCCGATCTGCCGCAACTGGACACTGATTTTCTCCGTCGTTCTGTGCGTCCACTTCAGCCCTGTCATCGGATCACCGGCCGTATCCGGCGCCAGAACCCGACGCAGCGCTCGAATCACCTCCGGCGTTTTTTTCGTACGCCTTGCGCCCACCGCCCTTCCGGCGAGCACGGTCGAACACCACTTTCCCGGCAAGCAATTCCCGACGCCCCCTCGCGACCGTGGCAGGATGCAGTCCCAGCAACTCGGCGATCCAGCGATCCCCTCCGCGCCCGGCCTTCAGAGCCTCTAGACCCGCGTAGACGCGACGTTGCTGCTCATCCAACACGCTCAGGAAAAGAATGAGGGCCGCCTTGACCTTGTCGGTCATGCGGGCTTCTTCCGGCGTCTGCGCCATTTCCCTGGCACCACGAGAAAGGATTTGCCCTCTGCGAACCGAGGACTCCCGTGAACAATAGAGAAAGCGTCCAGAAATCCGCTCTCGGGTGATCTGATCACGCTCGACAAGCGTTGTCAGTGCGTCCTTGACGCTCAAGCCCAGTTCGCGTTCCAGCTCGCCGGCGAAGTATCCGCTCGCGCAGGCACGCACGAAAGCCTCGGCGGTCGCAAGCAGGGTCCCGAGACGGGAGAAGCGAATGCCCTTGAACTCCCATAGCCCGCGCTCATTGAATTGCGCCACATCATCGAGCGTGTAATATCGACCCCGATGGGAGTAGCTGCTGCGGTATGCGAGCGTCTTGAGTTTTCGGAAGACGGTGACAGTCACCCTCGTCCCCAGCGCGTGCTTGAGTTCTTCAAGCGTGGCCACCTTTTGCTTCTTCAGGAGCTTCGCGAGGCTGTCCGCTTGGAATTGTACCGGTCTCATTATGTAATAGTTACTCCATATGCGACGCTTATAGTAGTTACTATTACATAAATAAGCCGGCGTGTCAATACCGTGGCGCGGACCCTATTCTGATGTGGTGTCGACGGTGGGTGCGCTTAAGACAGCTATGGCGGGAGCGGGAGGGCTTAAAAAAGAAGTGGGGTGATTACGCTTTACATCAGGAAGTTATTTTTGCGCCGCTACTGACCTGCAACACCGTGATCAACAGGCTTAATTACCGGGACGTGCCCGCGCACGCGGCTTTCCTGGCCGGCTTGAAGACGGCGCAGTCGGCGCTAGCTCCGCTGTCGCTCCTGCTGTCGGTCCTGGAGGAGAACCCGAAATGGGAGAACCTCTGCGTGTCCCATCGCGCAGCGGTGCCCTACGTGCGCCGGGCCTGCGAGGAAGGCTTGCTGCCGATCCGCAGGTTCACCGGGGATTGGACCATGCCGGTGTGCATCGGGGGGCTGGGAGAATCAGCACCCGCCCTAACGCCGCTCGCGCGCCGGAACTCGCCGATCTGGTATGCCCCGTGGGGCTGGGAACCGTCCGTCGCACCGCCACCCTCCGACTTCAGCCGCGTCAAGGCTTCAGCCTGCCGCGCTTGCCCCTTGGATCCAGTTTGCGCGGGTCTGGGCCGGACTTACTCCGGCAGATTCGGGGTCGGAGAGCTCTCTCCTGTTGCGCGCAGGCTCTCCAAGCCCTGCCACGGAGAGAAGATCTTCTCGTGGTAGGAAGAAGGTCTTAACTTCACAAGCGGCAACACTTTATTTGCATCCACCAAGTTTTATCGCTATTAGACCAGAATCCGGACTGAGTATACCCAGCTTGGCATTCCCATGTCCGCTTGCCACGAGAACCGCCATCATTGCCACCGGCCCAATAACAAGAACCTCCTCCTCCTGACTGACTCATCCATCGACCGGTGGATCTTAGGTAAACGTCGTTGGCGTCCATGTTGCCATTCAATCCATTCGGCGCAGGGGTTTGCGGGGACGTGGTTCCGATGCCGACGGACCCGCTGA
>JBBTJN010000097.1:0-32382 GCA_038059415.1 Elusimicrobiota bacterium
TCACCGTGGCCGACGAGCGCGACGGCGCGCTCTCCGGCTCGACTCTGCGCGAGGCTTGCTCGTGGGGCAAGGTCGCAGTCACCGACGAGCAAATGGTGTTCTCCGAGGCCACCTTGGCGCTCCCCATCCTCGCGGGGTACGGCTGGCACAAGGGCAACTGGAAGAAACGCCGCGAGCGCCGCTTCAACGCGCTGCTCAACGACGTGAAGGCGCGGGTTCCCGCCGCCCTCCGCTAAAATCACATGACCTCCGAGGGCGGATACTCGGAGAATCTGCCGCTGCCCGTCGAGGGCTTCCACGACGGATTCTTTTAGCTAGAATCCAGTCATGCTCGATTTCGACCCAAACTCCGCAGCCGACGAAGAGGCCGGCGTCTTCGGACTCCCTCACGAAGAGAAGGACGCCGCCTTGGTTCTCGTTCCCGTGCCGTGGGAAGCGACGACCTCGTACGGCGGCGGCACTTCAAAAGGACCCGCCGCGATTCTTAAAGCCAGCGGGCAGGTGGATCTGTTCGACAGTGAAGTGCATCGACCGTACGAACCGGGAATATTCATGCGGACGGAATCGAAGGAAGTACGCGCGTGGAATAAAACCGCAAAGACGGCGGCGCGGAAGATCATCAAGGCCGGCGGGCGCATCGAAGGGAACAAGAATCTTCAGCAGGCGCTCAAAATTACGAACGAACTCGGCGGAAAACTGAACGACTGGGTCTATCGTGAGGCCAAGGATCTCATGGACGCGGGGAAAATAGCGGGTATCGTCGGCGGGGACCACAGCGTGCCCTACGGCGCCTTCCAGGCGGCGGCGGAGAAGCACGGCGATTTTGGATTGTTGCATTTCGATGCTCACTCCGACACCCGCGTCGCCTACGAGGGCTTCACCTGGTCGCACGCGGCCATCATGTACAACGCGATGGAGAACATCCCGCAGATTTCCAAAATCATCCAGGTCGGCATCCGCGACTTCTGCGAGCAGGAGCACAAATTTATACGCTCGCTGGGCCAACGCGCCAGGGTCTTCTATGATCGCGACCTCGCGACCCGCCGGTTCGCCGGCGAACCATGGACGAAGACCGCCGGAGAAATCGCCGCCTCGCTTCCCCAGCAGGTCTGGATCACCTTTGACATCGACGGGCTGGACCCCAAACTGTGCCCCCACACGGGCACGCCTGTCCCCGGCGGCCTGGATCTCGCGCAGGCCGTGCACTTGATCGGACTCGTCGCGCGTTCAGGACGAAAAATCATCGGCTTTGACCTCAATGAGGTTTCCCCCGCGCCCGGCGGCCGGGACGAATGGGACGCCAACGTCGGCATGCGCCTCTTGTATAAACTCATCGCTTGGACCTTCGTCAGCCGCGGTCTGTGCAAGACGCGCGAATGAAAATACTCGTAGTCATGGGCACCCGGCCCGAGGCTATCAAGCTTGCGCCCGTCGTGGCGGCCTTGCGCCGTCGAAAAGGGCTGAAGACGTATGTATGCGCGACCGCCCAGCATCGCGAGTTGCTCGACCAGGCCCTCACTCTGTTCGCCCTCAAGCCCGACTTCGACCTCGACCTGATGCGCCCGGGCCAGTCTCCGGACGCCGTCGCCAAGCGCATATTCTCATCCCTCGGGCCGCTCCTCGCTCGCCTGAAACCGGACATGGTCGTCGTGCAAGGCGATACCACGACCGCCGCCTCCGCGGCGCTGTGCGCCTATGAACGCGGCATACCAGTCGCCCATGTCGAGGCCGGCCTTCGCTCCTTTGACCTCAACGATCCCTACCCCGAGGAGCGCAACCGGATCGTCATCGACCTGCTGGCATCTTTGCTGTTTGCCCCCACCCCAGCGGCCCGCATGAATCTCGTCAGAGAAAGGCTGCTTGGGCGAACGGTCATCACAACCGGGAATACCGTCGTGGACGCACTTCGTTCGGCCGTCCCCCTCACGAAAGAGTCCAAGCCTCGAGGCGTCAGGGAGGTCCTCGTCACGCTGCATAGACGGGAGATTCACGGCGCGCCTTTCCGCCGGATCTGCGCGGCCTTGATCGAACTCGTGGAGACTCATGCCGACCTCACGCTCGTCTGTCCGGTTCATCCCAATCCTGCGGTATTTGAAACCGCGGATCGACTTCTCAAACATCCACGCATCCGCCTCCTCAAGCCGCAGCCTTACCCCGAGTTTTTAGGTCTAATGAAACGGTCCCTTTTCATCATCACCGATTCGGGCGGCCTGCAAGAGGAGGCGACCTGCCTCGGGAAGCCCGTCCTCGTCGTGCGCGAGAAGACAGAACGGCCCGAAGTCATCACGAGTGGCGCGGGCCGTCTCGTCGGACTCGATCCAAGGAACCTGACGCTTTGGGCCGGGAAGCTCCTCAAGAATCCAGCGCTTTTACGCCGAATGAGCCGTGTCCGCAACCCCTACGGAGACGGCCGAGCCTCGCAACGCGTTGCCGCCGGCGTCGCCCACTGGTTCACGTTGGCCCCAAAGCCCAAGGATTGGAAACCATTCATTCAGCGGCGCAGACGAGTTATTGCTCAAATCCTCTCGAAGTAGCGACCGCGCTCCCAATCGGTGACCGCCCGCTCGGAGGCGTTTTGCTCGACCTTGGCCGCATGAAGATAATGAGTGAATACTTCGTCGCCAAAGGCCGCTCGAGCGGCGGCCGACTTCTCAAAGAGACCGATCGCCTCGGTCAAGGTCTTAGACACCGGGGAGACTTTCGCTTTATAGGCGTTGCCCGCGAACTCCTCAGGCGGATCGATCTTCTTCTCGATGCCATATAAACCTGCTGCGATGGTCGCGGCAAGCGCCAGATACGGATTGGCATCCGCGCCAGGGATGCGGTTCTCGATGCGCAGGGAGTTCCCCTCCCCGACGACGCGGAAGCCGCACGTCCTGTTGTCACGAGCCCAGGCAATGCGCGTCGGCGCGAAGGTGGTAGCCTGGTACCTCTTATAGGAGTTAACTGTCGGCGCAAAGAGCAAGGAGAACTCGCGCGCCAGCGCCATAGACCCGCCGAGGAACCAGCGGAATTCCTTTGTTGGCTTCCCCCCCGACGAAAATGAGGATCGGCGGCCGGCCTTGTCCCACAGGCTGGTATGAATGTGGCACGAGGACCCCGCAAGCTTGTCGCTGTATTTGGCCATAAAGGTGATCGCGGCCCCCTTCTGCATCGCGATTTCTTTAGCGCCGTGTTTGTACACGGTGTGGAGGTCGGCCATCTGGACGGGGTCGGAGTATTCGAGATTGATCTCGTGTTGGCCGGGGCCCCATTCGCCCTTCGAGTTCTCTATGAGCACGCCCGAAGCTTCCATCAGGTTGCGGATTTCCCCCACCACCGGCTCTTCGCGAGTACCCTGAAGGATGTGATAGTCCTCGATGTAGGCGCCGTAGTGCTCGAGGCCGGCCCAGTTTTTCTTCTGCGCCGACTCGTAGGTCTCCCGCAGCAAATAGAACTCAAGCTCGGTCGCCATCTTGAACGACCAGCCCTTCGCCGCTGCACGCGCGACCTGATCTTTCAGGATTTGGCGCGGAGAGACCTTGATCGGATGCTCGTGCGCCGCATCCAGCACGTCGGCAATGACGAGCGCCGTGCCGGGCAACCAGGCCAGTCCCCGCCATGTAGAGAAATCGGGCATAAGCGCAAAGTCCTGATAACCTTTGTCCCAGCTCGTAAGAGCGAAGCCGGGCACCGGGTCCATCTCCATGTCGACGGTAAGAAGATAGGCGCAGGCGTGCGTTCCATGGCTTGCCACCGACTTCGCGAAGTGGCGGGCGGTGAACCGTTTGCCGATCCAGCGGCCCTGCATGTCGGGCATTGCGAGGATCACCGTGTGAAACTTTCCCTTCTTGATGGCGGCCAGTAAAGACGAGGCGTTATTCATGATCTGAGTGTAAGATATAAGTCTAAAAGTGTCCAGTTCTTCCCTCTCTGAATTGTTACAATAACAAACAACATCAAACAATACTTATAAGCTCCTAACAACCTCAATTAACAGCATAACAATGTATTGACAACTTTACGAACACATGCTAGCATTAATCAAGTTTTCACGAGTAAACATACCATGACTGAAGTAATCGCGATCTCAAACCAAAAGGGGGGGGTGGGTAAAACCACCACCGCCGTTAACTTGTCATCCGCCTTGGCCGTACTAGGCCACGAAACTCTCCTAATCGACATGGATCCACAAGGCAATGCCACCTCTGGAGTGGGTTTTAATAAGCACGAATTTGACCCAAACATGTACGACGTGCTCGTTGACCTCTGCCCGTTGGAAAAGACCATCAAGCAGTCCCCACTCCAAAAACTATCTACTGCGGGAGCCAACAACGATTTGGCAGGCGCTGAAATCGAACTTGTTTCTGCATTGGCCCGCGAAAGCCGCCTCAAGGGTGCCCTTTCTGCGGTCAAAAACCGCTTCGCCTTCGTGATCATTGACTGCCCTCCGTCTTTAGGCCTTTTAACGGTTAATGCCCTCAATGCAGCCGATAAAATAATAATCCCCATCCAAGGAGAGTACTATTCCATGGAGGGTTTAGCACAATTCACAGGGGCCGTGGATAGAGTTAAAACAGTTTTAAACCCCAGGCTCGAGACCGAGGGGGGGGTACTAACCATGTTCGACTCCCGAATGACCCTGTCCAACCAGGTCAAAGACGAGATGACGAAGTTCTTCGGCCCCAAGATGTTCCAGTCCATCATCCCTCGCAATATACGTCTGGCCGAGGCTCCCGGATTCGGCCAAAGCATTTTCCAGTATGACGCCAAGTCCAAAGGTGCCGAAGCCTACATGGCCTTCGCCCGGGAGTTCTTGTCCCGGCGCGGGTTGTCCATGCCACCCTCAGCAGTGACCATCGAAATCACGGAGAATCCTGAATGACCCGAAAAGCTCTCGGCCGCGGTCTCTCGGCCCTCATCCCCGGCGTGTCGGTCGCCGCACCAGCAGTTAATGTTTCTTTGATAGCCGATGGGGGGGGCATTAAAGTTCCCGTTGAGAAGATCCGACCTAACCATCTCCAACCCAGGCGCCATTTTGAACCTGAGGCTTTGACCGAGCTCGCGACCTCCATCAAGCAGCACGGCCTAGCCCAACCTATCGTGGTTTCCTTCGACCTTGCAACGCGTTCCTACGAGTTGATCGCCGGCGAACGTCGCTGGCGCGCCGCCCAGCTGGCCGGGCTCAGGGAGATCGACGTTGTCATCCGGGAGCCCCGGGACGAGAAGCATCGCATGGCTCTGACTCTTATCGAAAACCTTCAGCGCGAGGACCTTAACCCAATCGAGGTGGCCCTCGGTTATCTCCGACTTATGAAAGAATTCGATATCAATCAGACCGCACTCGCCGAAGAGGTGGGGAAATCCAAGGCGACTATCTCCAACACACTACGGTTGTTGGAGCTTTCAGACGAGATACAAAAAGCGCTTCAGTACGGCCAGGTCAGCGAAGGCCACGGCCGCGCATTGCTAACGATTACTGATCCAAATCTTCGTCACGCTGTTTTTCAAAAATTGGTCGCCAACAAGCTGTCCGTCCGAGAAACCGAAGCATTGGCGCGTGAAATGGAGGCGGGCCCCCCCATCACGAATGCGTCTGTTAAGGACAAAAAGTCTGAGACAAAACCAGCCGATCTACGCGCGCTTGAAGAGTCGCTTCAGCAGATCCTCGGTACAAAGGTCGTCATTCGTACGAAAAAGGTCTCATCAAAAGGCTCCATTCAGATTTCGTTCTTCTCCTTTGAAGATTTTGACAGAATAATAAAAGTTATTAAAAAATAATGATAATTTCATATTTAATCGTCGCCGCCTCCCTCACCTCGGCCGCCGCGGACGGTCTTCCGACCTCGTTGTCCACAAGTTCGATCGTCCCGACTATCATGACGCTCGCCCCCAGTCTGCACGAGTACGGCAGGTTCGCAGACGGGGGGCCCGATGCGAATTGGTATGTCGGCTTCAACAACGCGTGGATCGTAAAGCTGCCGCCGGCACCGGCTGGAAATTTTGCGCGCGCGTTCATTGGCGCGAAGCTTGGCCGCGCCAAAACGAGGGCCGTGCCGGACAAGCCCTGGCTGCGCGAAACGATCCCAGGGAAAATATACGCGGGTATTTCCCCATCGCCCGCGTGGACCTCAAAGCAGAGTTTTTTTCTCGCCGAAACCCTCGACATTCCCGCCGAGGCCGATCCACAGGCACGCGTCGACGGCGTGGGTGCGGGGGAGTGGTTCTGGGCCGAGGTTCCTCTGACGCAGGTAAGTTTCTCCGTACCAAACTATTTGATCGTCTGGTCACCGACGACTTATTTCACGAAAGCCTTAAGCGCACCAATCTTGGCCGCCACCGATCTCGCCGAGCCAGACGGAGAAACCCGCGCGTGGCTTAACCGTTCAATCTCGGGCGTACCACCGCGCCTAAGAGGTGCGTCCCTCGAGACGCCGCTCAACACTTTAGCGCCTGCAATCGCCATTAAGCTCGTGCCTCCCGGCCCCGACGGGGCCGCCGTGTCCGTCGCCGACTTCGGCGTCGCTCACGCAGGCAAGCATGTGATCGTACGCTTCTCCGCCGCGGGCGAAGATGTGGCCGAGGGATGGGTTGAGGCGTCCCGCGACCAGCTCGAATGGCAGCGCGTCTCCCGCATCCAGTATAGGCCACCCTACATGTTCTCCCTACCGCCCGAAAAGGCTCCTGTCCCCGGTTCGTTCCTACGAGGCGTGGCGCGCGATATCTCCGGAGCCCTCGGCGTCTCTGCGGGGTACATGATCCCCTATGCGCCGCGCTGACGGTCTCGTCGTCGGCGTCGTCGGAGCCACCGGCATGGTCGGCCGAGAACTCTTAGCGCTCCTAGAATCCCGCCGTTTCCCCGTCGGCGAGCTTCGTCCGTTCTCCTCAGGACGGGCCAAGTCCTCGGTGCGCTTCAAGGGCCGCGCTCTCGCCGCACCCGAGGTCTCGATCTCCGCACTGAGATCCTGCGATGTCGTTTTCCTCGTCAGCTCCGATAAGGTCGCTCTTAAGCTGGCGCCCACCCTTTCCGCGCGAGGCGTCTGGACGATCGACGACAGCGCTGCATTTAGGCTAAACAACGATATTCCGTTGGTTATCCCCGAAGTGAACGGCGGGGCTCTCCGTAAAGACCGGCGCCTCATCTCCGGTCCCAACTGCACGATGGTGGGTCTGGCCGTCGCGGGCGCTCAACTCCACCGAAAGATTGGCGTGCGCGAAGTTCGTCTGGCCTCCTACCAGGCAGTTTCGGGCGCCGGCAAAGCGGCTCTAGCCGAGCTGTTCACTCAATATTCTTCTTTGTCCCACCTGGGCTCCAAGCCTGACGGCCGCGCGCCCGTCCTCCGCCCCGGAAAATCATCCGTTCTCCCACGTGCCATCGCCTACAACGCAATCCCCCAGGTCGGCCGCTTCGGCGACGACGGCTATTCGAGCGAAGAAACTAAAGTGGCCGATGAACTCCGGAAGATTTGGTCGGCACCGAGGCTCAAGGTTTCCGTGACTGCGGTACGCGTGCCGTCGATCCGCGGCCACGCCTTGGCCGTATGGCTGACTTTGGCGCGCCCGATCACGCTCACCCGCGCCCGCGCTCTCCTCGAGAATACCCCCAGCCTGGTTCTGTCGCGAGATGGCGACTATCCCACGCCGCGCTCGGTGGGGGGCAGAGGCCCCGTGTACGCCGGCCGTCTGCGTCAGGGCGCCGTGCCAAAGGAACTGGCACTCTGGATCGCCTCCGACAATCTGCTCAAGGGCGCCGCGCTCAACTCAGTGCAGGTCGCCGAGGAGTTACGCCGCCGCGGCTGGCTGACTCGCCGAAGTCGATGATTCTGGCCCTGGCCCTGTTGACGGCCTCCTTGGCCCGGGCTGAGACACCCAACCTGTTTACGGCAATCGACTCCGCGTGGCTCGCGAAGGGGTTCAACGCACGCGAACGCGTGAGTGGCACGAATGGAGACCTCTCGGCCACAGCCGTCATCTACACCCCGTCGGCAAGGGGCGGAGATCGCATTGAGATCTACGTCGCCACCAAGGATAGAGCCTACCTGGGCTTCACCCATCCCTCCACAATCGAGCGAATCGAGTTCGATCCGTCGCCCGCCGGCCGCTTCACCGACTTATTCCACGACGGTTCCCTGGCCTTGGCATACCGCGCAACGCGCTCTTCCTTGGGCGCCACCGAGCTCAACGTGCTGCGCTGGAAGCGCTTCAAGATCGAGCGCGTCGGAGTATTCTCCGAAGGTCGCTTCATCCGCCTCGAGGGCGGAGCGGTCGTCGTAGCGCATGAGTTGCCGCTCGGGCGCTATCTCTCGATGGGCTGCGAGGACTTCGGCACGATCTCGAGCACCGCCTTCAAGACGACGCTCAACGCACCCCGCACCGGCGGATTCATGGACGCTTCGGCCGCACATCCTGATTATTATAAGTCCGAAATCGCCAGAAAAGAGAAGACGCTGGCACGGCTCAAGGGCGAGTTAGAGAAAAACGCTGGGGAATATCTCGGCCTAGCAATCTCGACGTACTACGACTTTGCGGCCCTAGGCCGTCCACGCGAGGGCTGGATGCGCCTGCGAGAGTTGTTTAATATCCCGGCTTTGGCGCCCGCCGCGGTAAAGACCTGCATGTCCTCAATGGAGAAGGACCTGAAAGTTAAGCTCAACATTCCCGCCGACTGGCCCTAAAGAAGCGACGAATCAACCGACGATCGCCCTCCTGAGGAAGTTCGGAAGCGCAAAGCAGCCGGTGTGGATTTCGGCGTTGTACCAGCGCAGGCGCATCTTTGCCGTCTTGACCCGGGACGGAACAAAACCTGTCACCGGATGAATGCCCTTCGTGGCGAACGTAAAAGCCCATAGACCGCCGGGATAGGTCAAATTGTTGAATAGACATATCTCAACGACAGGAAATATTCTTTTTTTTATTTTGAACAAGTTGTTGATCGTCGATATCTCATAGAACGGCGACCCCGCCTGGCTGGCAACGATGCCGTCCTTGGTCAAAATTCTTTTTACGTTTTTGTAGAACGAGGGCCCAAACAGTTCCTTCGCCGGCCCGAACGGCTCGGTCGAGTCCACGATCACCACGTCAAAGTTTTCGTTCGTCTCAGCGACGAACTTCACTCCGTCTTCAATGAGGACGCGGACGCGTTTGTCGGACAAGGCCCCCGCGGTTTGGGGGATATATTTGCGCGAGGCCTCAACTACCAGACCGTCGATCTCTACGAGGACACAGCCTTCAACGCTTTTATGCCTCAACACCTCGCGTACGGTGCCGCCATCGCCTCCGCCGATGACGAGCACGCGGCGCGGCTTCGGGTGCAGGAACAGGGCGGGGTGAGAGATCATCTCATGGTAGACGAACTCGTCACGCTCGGAAACCATCGTCATGCCATCGATCAGCAAAAGCTTGCCATGACCTTCCGTCTCAACAACTTCAACGGTCTGGAAGGCGCTCTTCCCCTTGAAGAGCTTCCTCTTCAGGCGGAAGCTCGTACGCACGATGCCCTGGTATATCTCATCTACCCAGACGCATTTTTTCGTCACAGAACGATCTCCACCGCGGGGGCCACGCCTTCGACCGGCTTAAAATGATGATCGAAGGTCACCCGGTATCCACAGGATAAGTTTTGTCTCACCGCGCGCTTAATCGGGTAGTCACAGAGAATTTTCTGTCGAGAGCTTTGCGGCTGGAAAAGCACCACGTCGCAGGACTGAGGCTTGAATAGATCGATCACGCGCGTAATGGTTTCGTTGGCGTCACCCTCGACGGCGTTTGTTTCAAAGCTCACGTACGACCCGATCTTCTGCGGCGTCACATGGATCGTATAGTACTTGGAACCGCGAATCGCATTGAGCGAGTAACCCATCGGCTCGAAGAGGTGGTCATCGACCTGAAAGCCTGGAAGTATGGACCATACGCCCGATTTATCCTTGATGAAATCCTTCTTGCGGGCGGGGCCGCTCATGAATACACGGGACGCCTGCGGGTCGACTCCGTGCATCAGGATTTCGAGCGTCAGGTCGTCCGGAGCCGGCGCATATGACTTGTCGAGGTGAAAGAGGAATACGTGGTGATCATCTCCGTCGCCGAAGCGGTAGGATTTAGCCGGCATACGGTCCGACAGACGCCGACAGTCCTCGAAAAAGTTGGAGGGCTGGTATTCCTGATGATGCGCGTTCTTGCGCTCGTAAACTAGATATTGGAACGCCTCCGTACTGAAATCGTCGACAAGCTGAAGCACGGCGCCGACGAGATCCGTGCGGCCGCAGGTGATCATTGTCAGCCATGTATCGGTGACGAACAAGCTGGACTCGGACAGCAGATACGCGTACATCGATTCATTGGAGATCGTCGACAGGACCTGGGCGTTCGCCTTCGCGACGATGCCCTTCCAGTAGTCGTGACCGCGCGCGCGTAGGGACGGCAGCCCCGGCATCATGGCGAGCTCGACTTTCTTCTCGGGCCCCTCAAAAAACATCTAGCGGCGCCTCCGACCGCGGGAGGAGACTTCCTTGGCGCGCTGTGCGCGCTCCCTGGCCTTGATCGACTTCCAGTTCGCCAGGACCTCTTGAGAGTCACGAAAGCTTCGTGTCCGGCCGAAGACATGAGGATGACGGCGCATCAGCTTAAGCGCCTGGCTTTCGGCGATCGTGTTGAAATTAAATCTCTTTTTCCCGAGCCGCGCGTGGAAGAGGACGTGGAAAAGGATGTCGCCCAGCTCGTCCTCGATCTCGTGCCAGCGTCCGCCCTTGAGAGCATCGATGAGTTCGGCCGATTCCTCCCGCAGGAAGGGAATCAGGCTCTTGTGCGTCTGCTCGCGGTCCCAAGGGCAGCCCTTCGGGCCCAAAAGTTTTGCCACGACGGCGTCGAGTTTTCTGATGCCCTTAGGCATGGTCATGGCACCGCGATGCGCTCGGTGCCGAAGTAAGGAACCACTGCCCGGGGGATGGAGACTGAGCCGTCGGCCTGCTGATTGTTCTCAAGTATCGCGGCGGCTAGACGCCCAACCGCGACGCCCGAGCCATTCAACGTGTGCACGAGTTCGGGCGCGCTCTTGGTCTCGCGGCGGAATCTGGCGGACATTCGACGGGCCTGAAAATCAGAACAGTCCGAGCAGGACGATATCTCGCGATATTTGTTATCCGACGGCATCCAAACTTCGATGTCATAGGTTTTCTGGGAGGCGAAGCCCATATCGCCGGTGCAGAGGTGAACGACACGATGAGGCAGGTCGAGGATCTCGAGAGTCTCAGCCGCATCCTTCGTCAGTTGCTCGAGAGCGGCGAGCGAATCCTCCGGCTTCGTGATCCAAACGAGCTCGACCTTGTCGAACTGGTGGTTGCGAATGACACCGCGAACGTCCTTTCCGTAGGTTCCGGCTTCCTGGCGGAAGCAAGCGGTCAGCGCCATCAGCTTCATCGGCAACCTCCCCACGGGCAGAATTTCTTCGCGCACCATGTTCGTGAGGACGATCTCAGAGGTGGATATCAAGTAAAGGGCACTCGCCTTGTCGCCGTCCATATTGACCGTCTTGTACATGTCGGCTTCGAACTTAGGAAGCTGGCTCGTACCCTCAAGAATCTCCGGCAGCGCGAGATAGGGGGGATGCACCTCAAGATAACCATTCTTCCCATGACGGTCGAGAAGGAAATTGCCGAGCGCGCGTATGAGTTGAGCCCCGGGTCCTTGCCATAGGGCGAACCTCGAGCCTGCGAGCTTGACGCCAATCTTGAGGTCAAGCATTTTAAGTTTTTCACCGACACTCTGGTGATCCAGGGGCATAAAACTGAATTGTCGCGGCTCACCCCAAGTCCGGACGACGGGATTCTCTGTCTCGTCTCTGCCGGCGGGGACGGATTCGTGAGGAATATTGGGGATGCTCAACGCCGCGATCCTGATGCTTGTTTCAGACTCCGCCAACGCCGCCTCCTTGGCGATCATGCGCGATTTAAGTTCGGAGACCTCGGCCTTGAGCTGGTCGGCTTTAGCCTGGTCCTTCGCCGCCATGGCCTGGCTAATCTCCTGAGAAGCGGAGTTGCGCTTGGCGCGCATGACTTCCACTTCTATCATGATGGCCCGGTGTGACTCGTCGAGCTTAAGAAGCTCATCAAATTCATCGCCGAGCTTCGGGTTGCGCGACGACAGCATCTGCCGGACCTTGGTTCTATTTTTGCGTGCCGCGCCGAGGTCGATCATTTCACCACCTCGAGGATGCTCTCGAGCGAACGCAATTCACCGGTTCCACGATGAGGCTCGATCATAACCTGAAGCTTCACTCGGTCCGCCCACCAGCCGGCGCGCGCCATCCTGGCAAGATATAGTTCCAGGGCCGGCGAGGTCATGAGATAGACGTCCAAGGTCTTGTTGGGTCCAACCTTTGGCACGCGCCTCTCATCCACCATGAATGGGATGCTCCAGTCGCCCTCAGGCTTCTCGCCGGCGATGGTCGCGATGCGTCCCATCATGCTGTAGCGCAGAAGTATGCCTGCGGCCGCCACCGGGCCCCTATTCTTTAGGGTCAGCCGCGCACGCAGACGCGTGTCGAACTTCGGCGGCCCGTCGAACACCTGCCCGACGTTCTCCCAGGCGACGACGCGCGATTTTTCAACGCGCGCGCGCTGCCAGCCAACACTCTCAATCAAAAGCTCGGCCCTGGCGCCCGCGGCCGCGAAGGCCGCGAACGCTAGAACCGAAATGACCCGCTTCAATCCGCGCGCCTCACTTCTTGCCGTCGTCGATCGGAAGCTCGGGGCTCGGGATGACGGGAGGTTCGGGCGCGATCGGAGCGACACGAGCCACCTTGTCCGCCTCTTCAAGACGCACGAGACGCACTCCCTGAGTGTTGCGTGAAATGGTCTTGATGTCCTTGCAGCGCAGGCGGATCGCCTTACCCTGCTCGGTCATCACCATTAGATCATCGTCGTTGGTGACGAGTTTCACCCCGATCACGGAGCCGTTTCGGTCCGTCGTCTTGATCGTGATGATGCCGCCGCCTCCGCGATGCTGTCCGCGGTATTCGGAGAGCTCGGTACGTTTGCCATGGCCATGCTCACAAACCGTCAGCAAGGTCTTCTTCGTGTTCGGCGGGAAGACCTCCATGCCGACGACCTTGTCTTCTTTGTCCACGCGGATGCCGCGCACGCCGGCGGCGCCCCGTCCCATCGATCGGATGTCGCTCTCCGGGAAACGAATGACCATGCCGTTCTTGGTCGCGACAAGCAATTCATCCTTGCCGGAAGTATGCTGCACCTCGACAAGCACATCTCCCTCATCTAAGGTGATGGCGATGATTCCAGACCTGCGAATGTTCTCGAAATCTGATAACGGTGTTTTCTTCACCGTGCCGTTACGCGTCGCCATGGCCAAGAAGGTCTCCTGACCTTTCTTTTCCTCGAAAGAGCTGATGGCGATTGCTGAAGTAACCTTTTCTTCGCCGGTGAGGGCCAACAGGTTGACGACGGCCTTGCCTCGAGAAATGCGATTGCCTTCGGGGATCTCGTACGCCTTCAGCGCGAACACGCGTCCTCGGTTCGTGAAGAACAGCAGAGCGGCGTGGGTATCGGTCACGAAGAAGTGCTCGATAAAGTCCTCTTCTTTGACGTCGGCGCCGGTGATGCCCTTGCCGCCGCGGCCCTGAGCCACGTAGGTGGCGACAGGAATGCGCTTGACATAGCCGGTGTTTGAGAGGGAGATGACGACGTCCTCCTTCTGGATGAGGTCCTCGAGAGACATCTCGGCCGCCTCGCTCGTAATCTGGGTCTGGCGTGTCCTGCCGAAGGCCTCCTTGACGCCCTCGAGCTCCTTGATGATGATCGCGTAAACCCTCTTGATGTCGGCCAAGATCGCCTTATACTCGGCGATCTTTTTGACCAAGCCGTCGTACTCCTCTTGCAGGTCGCCAACCGACAGCTTCGTCAGGCTGGCGAGGCGCATCTCAAGAATGGCGTTCGTCTGGGCCTTCGAGAGCTCAAAGGCCTCCATCAACTCCGTGCGCGCGGTGTCGGTATCCTTGGCGGCGCGGATAATCTTAATAACGCGGTCGATGTGCTTGATCGCAATGATCAGTCCTTCCAGGATGTGGGCCCGGTCGAGGCACTTGCGCAATTGAAATTTTGTGCGCCGCGTGACGACCACTTTGCGATGCTGAATAAAGTGGCCGAGCATGTCGCGTACGCCAAGAACGCGCGGGCGACCATCAACGAGCGAGAGCAGGATCACGCCGAAGGTCGTTTCCATCTGAGTGTGCTTGAGTAACTGGTTTAAGACCACGTTCGCGTTTCCGTCGCGCTTGATCTCGATCACCACGCGCATGCCCTTGCGGTCGGACTCGTCGCGGATGTCGGAGATATCGGGAATCTTCTTGTCGCGCACGAGGTCGGCGATCGTCTCAAGCAGGGTCGCTTTATTAACCTGATAAGGCAGTTCTTCGATGATGATCGCCTGGCGGTTGCCCTTAATGTCCTCGATATCAGTCTTCGACTGGACGCGCACGGAGCCGCGGCCGGTCTCGAAATAGTCTTTGATGCCGGCCCTGCCGCGCACTATGCCGCCGGTAGGGAAATCGGGCCCCTTAATGATCTTCATGAGCTCTTTGCTCTCGATCTTCGGGTCCTTAATGAGGGTGATCGCCGCCTCGCAGACCTCAGAGAGGTTGTGAGGGGGGATATTGGTCGCCATGCCGACCGCGATTCCCGACGAGCCGTTGACGAGCAGGTTGGGGACCTTCGCAGGCATGACGGTGGGCTCAGTGGTCGTACCGTCAAAGTTGGCGGAGAAGTCGACCGTGTCTTGATCAATGTCGGCCATGACCTCTTCGGCGATTTTAGCGAGACGCGCCTCAGTGTAACGATAAGCGGCCGCGGGGTCGCCGTCGACGGAGCCAAAGTTGCCTTGGCCGTCAATGAGGGGGTGAAGCAACGAAAAATCTTGGACCATGCGCACCATCGCGTCGTACACGGCGGAGTCGCCGTGCGGATGATATTTTTTGAGCACTTCACCGACAACGCCGGCGCACTTCGAATACTTCTTATTCGAGGCCAAGCCTTCGTCGTGCATGGCGTACAAGATACGGCGATGCACGGGCTTGAGCCCGTCGCGCACATCGGGCAGGGCGCGACCGACGATCACCGACATCGAGTAGTCGAGGTAGGAGCCGCGCATTTCGGCGCCGAGATCGCGCTGGAAGATATTGCCGATCGGTTCGGGAGTGAGTTCCGGTTGGTTGTCGGGTTTGGTCATGGTCTTTTTTTCTCTCCCGTTACGTTAAATGTCGAGGTTCTTCACTTCCTTCGCGTGCTTCTCGATGAACAGCCGGCGCGGCTCAACCTTATCGCCCATGAGGGTGACGAAAGCGTCTTCCGTGTCGGCGGCGTCCACGATCTTGACCTGGATCAGGCGGCGGCGCTTGGGATCCATCGTGGTCTCCCAGAGTTGATCGGGGTTCATTTCACCAAGACCTTTGTAGCGCTGAATCATCGCGCCGTGACGGCCCGCGTCGCGAACCATCTCAAGAAGATCCTTAAGGCTGTAGCCGTCGATCTCATTATGCAAGGTTTTCGCGCGAAACAACGGCTGTGTCTTCTCGTCGCGCATGACGTCGTACCACTTTAGATCGAGGCCCATGTCCTTAAACTTCTTAGACAGGGTCTCAAGCTTCGCCATCTCCCACAGCTCCTGCACGTCGGGCTCTAAGGATTCCTCGTCAGCTTCGCTGAGCGTTGATTCTTCGGAGACAACTTCACCTTCAACGGGAACAGTTGCACCCTTGGCCGCCGGAGCCTTCTTCCTCTCCGCGCGCTCTTCGACTGATTTCTGCTTCTGCGCGGCGACGTGAGCATCGCGATAAATCTTCCACTCCTTGTCGGAGTAGAAAAATTCGAACTCACCAGCGCCCTTTTCGACGCGGTACAGGGGGAGATGACCGGCAGCCTGGTGCTCGAGGAAGTCCTCAAGGTGGAGGCTCTTGCGACCGATGTGGCGGATGAGACTCTCGAGCTCCGCCAATAGATTAAGAAGGTCGCGCAGATCCTCGGCGTCGAGCTTCTTCGACTTGCCGTTGACCGGGTTAACCGCGGTGACCTCGAGGGAATTTCGTCCCTCATTAAGAAGCCACTGCTCCATTTTCTCCTCAGTGTCCACATACATCTCAGTTTTGCCCTTCTTAACCTTAAACAGCGGCGGCTGGGCGATGTAAATATGACCATTCTCGACGAGCGCCTTCATCTGGCGGTAGAAGAAGGTCAGTATTAAAGTGCGGATATGCTGACCATCAACGTCAGCGTCGGCCATAATGATCAATTTATGGTAGCGGAGCTTCTCGATCTTAATTCCGTCCTCACCCTCTCCGATTCCGGTCCCGATCGCAGAGATTAGGGTCCGGACTTCTTCATTGGAAAGAATCTTAACGAGGCGAGCCTTCTCTACATTTAAGATTTTACCCTTAATGGGCAAAATCGCCTGGAACACGCGGTCGCGTCCCTGTTTGGCGGAACCTCCGGCTGAATCTCCCTCGACGATAAAGAGCTCAGAGCGTTCCGGATCTCGCTCCTGACAGTCGGCGAGCTTACCGGGGAGGCTCGAGCCGTCGAGCACGCCCTTGCGGCGGGTAAGATCTTTGGCCTTGCGGGCGGCCTCGCGGGCCTCGGCGCCGGCAATTGCCTTCACGCAGATGGCCTTCGCAGTCGACGGATTTTCCTCAAAGAACGTAATGAGCGCGTCGCCGACGATGGACTTCACGATGCCTTCCACCTCAGCGTTGCCGAGCTTGGACTTCGTCTGTCCTTCAAACTGCGGATTCTGTATCTTCGCGGACAGCACGGCGCATAGGCCCTCACGCACGTCATCACCGGTCACGCTGTAGTTCTTGCCCTTAAGTAGGTCGTACTTTTTGATGTAGTCATTAATGACGCGAGTCAGAGCGGAACGGAAGCCGGTTAAATGTGTTCCACCTTCTTGCGTCTTTATATTATTAACGAAAGAGAAGATGGTTTCAGAGTAGTCATCGTTGTATTGAATCGCGAAATCAACGATAACCTCATCCTTCACCTTACTCATCGATATCGGCTCACGATGGATAACCTTCTTATTGTTGTTCAGGTGCTGCACGAATTGGGTAATGCCGCCCTCATAATGAAAGGCATGGCGCTTATCCTCGCGTTCATCGGTGATGGATATCTTCGCCCCGGCATTGAGGAAAGCGAGTTCGCGCAGGCGATTAGAGAGAGTCTCAAAGGAGTACATATGTCCGTTAAAGATATCAGGGTCAGGCTTAAACGATATTGTAGTGCCGTGTGAATCAGATTTGCCAGCAGCCATCACATCGGCGTCGGGCTTGCCGCGCTTGTAGTTCTGTATCCACATCTTACCGTCGCGATGAACCTCGGCCTTCAACCACTCAGATAGGGCGTTGACGCAAGTGACGCCGACGCCGTGCAAGCCGCCGGAGATCTTATACGCTGACTTATCAAACTTACCGCCCGCGTGCAGAACGGTTAATATGATCTCAAGGGCGGATTTGCCTTTAAACTTAGGGTCTTTCATTGGGTCGATCGGGATCCCTGAGCCGTCGTCCTTAACGGTGATTGAGTTTCCTTGGTGGATAAATACGTCGACCGTGGTGCAGCGTCCGGCTAAAATTTCATCGACGGAGTTATCGACAACCTCATACACTAGGTGGTGCAGGCCGGAAGGACCGGTGCTGCCAATATACATCGCGGGGCGTTTGCGGACGGCCTCAAGCCCCTCGAGAACTTGAATATTAGATGAATCATATTTCTCGTCCTTCTTAGCCATATCAGTCGTCTCCATCGCGGCTTCAGACATCGTCTCCTCCTAACTACAAACGATAAGTCGTCTTGACGACTAGAATCCACGGACGGCTAAAATATTTATTAAGAGATTTAAGAAGCCCGCCCGACCTCATCTGCAACTCCTGCGCCGCCGCCGCGCTCTTTGGACGCACAAACAACGTTCCCTTCTTAACGGCAACCAATGCCCAGTATTTCGCATAAGCGCCGCACTCTTTATCCCACACCGCATTAAGTAAAGCTAGTTTATTGTTGACCGTACCGGCACGGTAAGTAAAACTCTTAACTAGATCGCTGGAAGTGGACCAGCGTCTAGATTTTTCCTTTTCTAAAATCACTGCCTCATCGGCATAATGATAAACTTGCACTCACCATCACCACCCGCCGGTTCAAATAGAGCTGGGTTGATGGGGTTTGTCATCGCCACTGTTACTTTATTTGTGTCGATATGCTTAAGTGCGTCAATTATAAACTGAGGGTTGAACGCTACTAAAAAATCAACCCCCTCATACTCGACGGGAAGATCTTCGTTGAATTCATTATTTTGACTTGAAGAGGTGACGTGTAATATTCCTTTCTTAAGAGAAAATTTAACTGAACCGCCACGGTCCACGGCACATAATGAGGCACGCTTGGTTACGGCGAGTAGGTCTTTTGTTGAAGCTGTAAGTATAATTTCTTTTTTCGTCGGAATAACCTGGTCGTAGTTGGGAAATGCGCCGCTCACAAGACGGGAGAGAATTATTGTTTCCTTAAGTTGGAATGTGATTTGATTCTCCGTCACTGAGATGAGAATTTTTTCCTCACTATTATCCTTAATCTCAAAAAGGGTGATAAGCCGGAGAAGTTCAGAAAGGACCTTCGTCGGCACGATAACTGAGAATTCACGGTCTTTTGGTAAAATCTTTTTTGTGCATACAGCGAGACGACGACCGTCCGTCGACACCATTTCAAGCACTCCTTTTTTAGCGGACCAGAATACCCCATTAAGCACGTGGCGGGTTTCATCAGATGAAGCTGCGAAGATGGTATTTTTAATCATACCAGCTACGACCCCCATAGGAAGCTCAAAGGAGGATGTTTTATTAAACTCAGGGAGAACGGGATATTCAGACTTAGGGGAGCCGACGATACTGAACCGGGATCGTCCGCATTTTAATGATATTTTTCCCCCTATATCTGCAATAAGTTCAATATCTTGAGATTCCGGCAAACTATGGAGTATGTCCGCGAACTTCTTGGCTGGAATGGTGATCGAGCCATCTATTTCAACCTCCGCCTTAATGTGGTGCTTAACCCCTATTTCAAGGTCGGTTGATATAACCTTAACCTTCCGGTTATCCGTCTCTATAAGAAAGTTCAAAAGAATGGGAAGTGTGGTTCGGCTCGACAGTGCGGATTGTATCGTTTGAACGCCCCGCGCCAACTCTTCCTTGCTTACGGTTATTTTCATTTAAATCATCCTCTTCATCATCAAGTAGTGGGTATTGAGGATAACCCGGTTTTTATAAGAAAAATCGTTTTAAAATAATGTGGATAACTCGCACGACTTATCCACATTATCCCCAATATATCGTGACGTCCCCATTTATCGCAAGGCGTACACAAATTATTCACAAATCCCTAACAGGATGGCCGTATTTCTCATTATCGTTCGACCGCCTTTATGTCCGCTTGTAATCTATTGACGAGCTCTAGAAAAAAAGGGTCTTCCTCTATCTTTTTTTCTATTTTCTTTCGCGCATGAAGGACCGTTGAGTGATCCTTGCCGCCGAAGGCCCGGCCGATGTCAGTCGAGGAGAGTTCCGTCATCACGCAGGATAGGTACATGGCGACCTGGCGGGGCATGGAGATGGATATCGTACGTTGATGACCTTTTAAATCCTTGACGTCCACGGAATACTTAAGAGAGACGACCCTTTGGATCGTTTCTATCCTGACAGGAGAAGAATCATCGAGTTCTATTGAGTCTTTTAATATTTCTCGCGCATGATCGACGGATAAAGACTCTCCGGTCATCGCCTGGAAGGCCTTTAAGCGGGTTAGGCAGCCTTCCAGCGCGCGCACATTCGTCTTGACCGAGGACGCGATAAAAAGGATGACGTCATCCGGCGCAGTATAGTCCTCGTGGGCGGCTTTCTTACGCAGGATCGCGATACGGGTTTCAAGGTCCGGTGGTTTGATGTCGGCGACGAAGCCCCATTCAAGGCGCGAGACCAGGCGCTGCTCAAGAGGGGACATTTCCTTCGGAGAGCGATCGGAGCTGACGACGATCTGCTTGCGGGAGTCGAAGAGTGCGTTGAAGGTGTGGAAGAACTCCTGCTCCGAACGATCCTTGGCGATCAAAAACTGGATATCGTCGATAAGAAGGCAATCAAGGGAGCGGTAGCGCAAGCGGAACGCATCGATCTGGTTATGTTGCACAGCCGTAATGAACTCGTTGACGAACTGTTCGCTGGTTGTGTAGAGGACGCGGGAGCGTGGATGATAACGCCGGATCGAATTACCTATCGCGTGCATTAAATGGGTTTTACCCAGACCGACGCCGCCGTAGATCACATAAGGGTTGTACTGCGTGCCCGGGCTCTTTGAAATCGACTCGGCCGTCGCACGCGCCAGACGGTTCGACTCACCGGTGACGAACGAGTCGAAGGTATAGCGGGGGTTGAGTTCCGAGAGGGGGAAGTCGGATTGCGTATCAGCCTCGGGTACCGGGTCCGACTTAGGAAGCACGCGCGTCAGGTCGCGCTCGACGCGGAAGTCGATGCCGATTTCAGTGTCGGCGAGGTCGCGCAGCACGGACAAAAGGCGCTTCTGGTAGCGCTCCTTAATGCCGTCGGAAAAAAACTTATTGGGGACCTTGAGCATCAAAACCCCGTCTTCCAAGGAAGCGGCTTCCACGGGCTTGAGCCAGAGTTCTGTGCTTTCATCTCCTATTTCCGAACGCAGCCGTTCCACGGTATGGGCCCAAAGTTCGGTTGCTTCGTTTTTCTTCACAGGTTATTCACAGATGTGGATAACTTTATTATTAATATAATAAGTGTTTATATTTTATACATTTATCTACATATAAGGCGCCTATTTTTAAGGCCAATAAGCGATGCGGCCGCGCGCCCCAGGATATCTTCCCATAACAGGTGGTCATACTAACAGTTTCTTACCCGTAGAGTCAACTTCGTTGACAGGGCGAAGCCCAACCGCTAGAATCTCATACCTATGGAGATTCAACTGACGGCCAAGCAACTTAAGATCACGCCCGCTCTGCGCGAATATGTGCAGCAGAAGATGGGAAAGACCCAGAAATATTTCGATCATATCGTTTGGGGACAGGCTTTTCTTTTCGTGGAGAAGCGCTCACATCAGGCGGAGATGATCGTGCACGCTCCGGGACAGACCTTCCGCGCCATCGCGACGGCCGCCGACCTCTACTCGGCTATCGATCTCGCGTCCGACAAGATCGACGCGCAGCTCAAGAAGCACAAGGAGCGCATCAAGAGCCGCCATAAACCCAAAACCTCCGACACGATGGCCGACGCTGTGCCTCCCATGGAGCCTTCCTTCGCGGTATCTCGTCAGTCCGTCTATCCAATGACGCCTGAGCAAGCGTCGTCGGAATTTGATTCCTCAGAGCGTGTGTTCCTGGTCTACCTCGATAAGGACACCGATCAGGTCCATGTTCTCTACCGCCGCGAGGACGAAAGTCTCGGGATTATTCAGCCCGTTCGCAAAATCAAGCGTTAACACCGTGCACGCCGCGGAACTGACCGTCGGCGAAATCCTCAAGGAGCAGGGCGAAGGACTTCGTCTTGAGCTGCTCTCGGGGGAGAAATCTCTCGGCCGCCGGATCACGGTGGCCGACCTCAATCGTCCAGGGCTCGCGCTTTCCGGGTTCCTCGACCGTTTCCGCGCGGAGAGGGTGCAGATTTTCGGCAACGGCGAGCAGGCCTACTGCCAGAAGTCCGATGCCAAGAAGCTGGCTGATGCGCTGTCGGCGATGTTGTTCGTCCCCGGGCTGCCATGCGTGATCGTTACGCATAACGCGCCGGTGCCCCCGGCGCTCGCGCAGGCGTGCAAGAAACATGGCGTGCCATTGCTGCGCTCCGCTTACGATACCGCGACTTTGACCGGAGAGCTGTCCGAGGTGCTCGAAGCCCGTCTGGCGCCGTCGACGACCGTGCACGGCGTGCTTGTCGACGTCTACGGACTCGGGGTCATCATCCAAGGTGATTCCGGCATTGGGAAATCCGAGTGCGCGCTCGAGCTTCTTAAGCGCGGCCATATTCTTATCGCCGATGACGCGGTTCAAATCCAACACCGGCGCGGCGCCTATCTGCGCGGCTTCTGCCCCGAGCCGCTCAAGAACCACATGGAGATTCGCGGCCTCGGCGTCATCGACGTCAAACTCCTCTTCGGCATCGGCGCGATTCGCGCACGTACACGCATCGAGCTTGCCATTAAGCTCGAGGTGTGGAACTCAGGGACGGTGTACGATCGGACCGGACTCGACGCCAAAAAACTCTCAATTCTCGATGTGGAAATTCCGCTTATCCGCATACCCGTCAGCCCCGGACGAAACCTCGCGGTTCTTATCGAAGTCGCGGCGCTGAACCAACGTCTGCGCTCGCAGGGCTACTTCTCAGCGGAAAATTTCAACCAGCGCCTGATCGAACGCATGAAGATGAAGGAGCGCGGCTGATGCCGTCTACGCCGAAAAAAATATTCGTCATCACCGGAGTCTCGGGCGCGGGTAAAAGCCAGACGCTGAAGGTGTTCGAAGACTTTGGATGGTTTTGCGTCGACAACCTGCCGATCGCACTGCTCGACGAGTTCGCGGCATTCGTGCAGAAGTCTCCGGCGATGACGCGCGTCGCCCTCGGCATGGATGTTCGGGAGGGCCGCGTGCTCGGCGTGCTGCCGCCGCTTTTGCGCCGCCTCAAGCTTCAGGGTCTCGATGTCCACGTTTTGTTCATCGACGCGGAGGATGCGACCGTCATCCGCCGCTTTTCCGAGACTCGTCATCGCCATCCTCTGGGAGGCAAGATAGCCGACGCCGTCAAACAGGAGCGCAAGCTGCTCGCGCCGATCAAGGGCACGGCCGATAAGGTCATCGATACGACGAGTCTGGCTCTCGGCGAGCTCAAGGAAAAGATCTCCCAGACGCTCGGCCTGACGCTCACGAGAGAAATGACTTTGCAGGTCGTGAGCTTCGGCTATAAGCACGGCATGCCGATCGATGCCGATATCGTCATGGACGTCCGCTTCCTTCCGAACCCGTACTACTTGCCAGGTCTGCGCAAGAAGACCGGCCTTGATGAGTCCGTCCGGAAATACATTCTTGGCCAGCCGGTCGCGCGTAAATTTCTTAATGACTGGCATAAGTTGATTGCGATCTTGCTTCCGCACTACGTTTGCGAGGGGAAATCCTACCTGACGATCGCCATCGGCTGCACCGGCGGCCGTCACCGTAGCGTATTTTGTACCCGGTGGCTCGCTCGGAAGCTGCGCGCGACGGGGCATCCCGTCCAGGAATTCCATCGGGATATAACCCGTTGATTAATTTCATTATCGTGACGCACGGAGAGTTCGGCGCCTATCTTGTCGAGGCCGCGGAAGGCATCGTTGGCCGTCAGGTGTCGGGCGTGCGCGTCGTGTCCACCTCTTCGCGACAGTCCGTCGCCGACATCAAGCGGCGTATTGAGCGCGTCCTCGCTGAACTCGCCAATAGTGACGGCGTGATTCTGTTCACCGATATGCCGGGCGGCACGCCCAATAACCTGTCCTTCCCGCTGATTCGGGATGAGAAGCGGGTGGAGATGATCAGCGGCGTCAATCTGTACATGCTCATCTCGGCTTTCAGCCACCGCGACCGGCTGCCGCTGAATATGCTTATGGAGAAGGTTGTCCTTGACGGTCAGAAGTCTATCCGCGACATTCGCGCGATGTTCGTCGCCGTGACGGGAGCGCGGTGATGGGAGTCGCCTTGATGCGCGTCGATGACCGGCTTATCCATGGTCAAGTGGTCGAGGGGTGGGTTCCTTTCCTCAAGGTTGACCTCGTTCTCGTCGTCTCCGACGTTGGGGCAGCCGACGAGATTCAGATCGCATTGATGAAGATGGCGCTTCCCCCGTCGGTCGGGCTGCTCGTCCTCCCGGTCGCCGAGGCGGCATCCGCGTTGAGGTCGGAGCAGTTCGCGGCCCGGTCGGCCCTTGTGCTCGTTCCGGGTCCTTCGGAAGCGCTGGCGCTCGTCGAAAAGGGAGTGACCGTCGACTTCATCAATGTCGGCGGCCTCCACTACACGGTCGGCAAGGTTCAACTCGGTCGCGCGTTTTTCCTCGATGAGAAGGATCGGTTGGCGCTGCGGGCACTCGCGGCGAAAGGCATCCGTCTCGGGGGTCGCGCTCTTCCCGGCGACGTTGAAGAAGACCTGACGGCCGCGCTGGAGGGGAAGTGATCACGCCCGTCGCCTGCGCCGTGCTGGCCGCCTTTGAACTCGACGCTGTGCTGATCGCCCAGACCTTAGTGTCGAGGCCGCTCGTCGCGGGTGCGGCGCTCGGGGCGCTGACCGGGAAGGCGCAGACCGGGATGCTGTTCGGGGTGGCCTTTGAACTGCTGAGCCTGTACGACCTGCCCGTCGGCGGACACCTGGCCTGGTCGGCCTCGGTCGCGACCGGCACGGCGACCGTGCTCGCGAGCCGCGGGGTGTCGTTTTCCCTCTGCTTCGTCGGCGGCGTCGCCTCCGGTGTTCTGCATTCTCGCTTCGAGGCGCTCGAGCGCGTGCGCCGTGCGGCGACCGGTGACGCGCTCACCCTGCATGCGGAGGCCGGCGGCCGGACGCTCGGCCGGGCGCTGGGATCCTCGATCGCCCTTCACGCGATCATGACCTTCGCGACGGCCTGGGCGGTCGTGGCGTTGAGTTGCTTCGTGGACCGGCGCTGGTGGACGAGTGCTCCGGACTTTCTCCAGGCAGGGGCGGCACTCGTCTCTTCGAGCGCGCCCTGGATCGGTCTTTCGGGCGTCATGGCCTGGGGCCTGAGGCGCTTGTGAGAGAACTCGCCATGACGCCGTGGATGAAGGCCCGAGTCGGCGCGCGGTTGCTGCTGCTTCAGGCAAGGTGGGACCCGGTGCGGATGCAGGGTCCGGGGTTTGCCTTCGCGCTCGACCCGTGGCTTGCCATCTGCTGGGCCGCCGAGCCCGAGGGCCTGCTCGCGGCGCGACGACGTCACCTCGAATATTTCAACACGCATCCGATCGCGGCATGGCTTGCGGCTGGCATCGTCTGTCGGCAGGAAGCCGAGGCGGCTACGCTGTCGGGCGCCGCGCGCGAGGCGGCTATCGGCAGGATCCGGTCGTTTAAAACGGGACTGGGCGCGTCGCTTGCCGGCCTATACGATTCGTTTTTTTGGGGAACCTTGCGTCCCGCGAGCGCGCTGGCGGGCATACTCGCCGCGCAAGTGGCCTACCACCGCAATTCTCCGCATACGCCGGCCTGGGCGGCGATGACGGCGCTTTGCGTCTACAACATCCCGGCCTTCGCCGCGCGCACTCTCGGCCTTCTGCGCGGCGCCTCTGAGGGGGAACTCGCGGTGACGGGGCTCACAAGGCTCCCCGTGCAGTCTTGTATCCGGGGCTTGCGTCGGGCGACGATCGTCGGAGCCTTGGCGGCGTTCGCGATCGGTGGTGGGATGATGGGCGACGGGGATCGGTGGACGGCGGCGCTGACTTTCGCGGCGGGACTCATTCTCGCCTGGCGCGGCGTTTCGCCCCTCGCCCAGCTTGGATTCGCGGGACTCGGCGGCATGGCCGCGTCGGCCGTCGGGCTGTGGCCGTGATGGAAAAAATCATGATGATAAGGAACAGTATGGGCCTTCATGCGCGGCCCGCGGCGATGTTTGTGCAGGAAGCCAGCAAGTTCAAGAGCCAGATATTCGTCGTCAAAGACGGCCTGCAGGTTAACGGCAAGAGCATCATGGGCCTCATGCTTCTCGCCGCCGAAAGCGGCTCCAAGCTCTTGGTCAAGGCAGACGGCCCCGATGAGGCAATGGCTCTCGAGGCGCTTGAGAAGCTGTTCGAGAAGTTCGGCAACTTATGATAGTGATCAAGGGCATCGCGGCCAGCCTCGGTATCGCGATCGGGCGCGCCTATGTGGTCGAGGACGAAGATATCGTCGTCGAGCGCGTGGAGATTCCACGCGGCAGGATCAAGGAGGAGGTTCGCCGCTTCAAGATCGCGCAGAAGGCGACCCACCGTGACCTCGACGCCGCCGAGATCAAGGTGCTTAAGGTCCTCGGCCGGCACCACGCCAAACTCATCGACGCCCATCGCCTCATCCTGAAGGACTCATTGATCACGCATGACGTGCCCAAGCGCATCCAGAAAGAGGGAGTTAACGCCGAGTTCGCGTTGTCCGAGGCTCTTGAGCAGATCAACCGGCAGTTCGAGCGCATGGAGGACGAGTTTTTCCGTGAGCGTCGCCACGATCTGTTCGACGTCGGCAAGCGCCTACTCCTGCATCTAATGAAGAGGCAGAAGCGTTCTCTCGCCGACATCGACGAGGAGTGCATCCTCATCGCGCGCAATTTATTGCCTTCCGACACGATGGGCCTCAAGGAGACGAAGATCATCGGCTTTGCCACCGACCTTGGAGGCAAGACAAGCCACACCGCGATCCTGGCCCAGAGCCTCGAGATCACCGCCGTCGTCGGGCTCTCTGATGTCAGCCGCCGGGTCAAGACCGGCGACCTGGTCATCCTCGACGGCGAGCAGGGACTCGTCATTATTGACCCGGGTCCCGAGACCGTCGCAAAATACGAGAAGGTCCAGCAGCGGGCCGTCGTTGAGGAGCGCGCGCTCGAGGTGCTCAAGGGTCTGCCAACTGTCACGCTTGACGGACGAGCGTTCAAGCTCGAGGCTAATCTCGATTCGCCCGAGGATCTGAAGAGCGTCATCGCCCTTGAGGTTGACGGCGTCGGGTTGTTTCGCACCGAGTATCTCTTTCTCAACCGGACTGAGGCGCCCTCCGAGGAGGAGCAGGTCAAGGTGTACTGCGCCGTGGTCAAGGCTCTGGGGGATCGCGAGGTCATCATTCGTACCGCCGATGTCGGCGGCGACCGCCTCTCGATGCTCGGCATCGAGGGGCTGAAGAACGAGACGAATCCGTTCATGGGCCTTCGCGGGGTGCGCCTATTCCTGCGCCACATCGACCTTTTTAAGACGCAGCTGCGCGCAATACTCAGGGCTTCGCTCAAGGGCAAGGTTCGCGTGATGATCCCTATGGTTTCCACCGTCGGCGAGGTGCTTGCCGTACGGCGTCTGCTCGAGCAGGCGCGTGCCGAGCTCGCGGCGGAAGGCGTGGTGTTCAAGGAGGAGCTCGAGCTCGGCATCATGGTCGAGGTCCCCTCAACTGCGATCTTGCTCAACGCGTTCCTGCCTCACGTGGACTTCGTTTCAATAGGCACGAACGACCTTATTCAGTATACCTTGGCCGTCGACCGCATCAACGAGAACGTCACGCATCTCTATGACCCCTATCATCCGGCCGTCATCACTTTGCTCGACTCGGTCGTGCGCGCGGCGCACGCAAAGGGCAAGTGGGTCGGCGTGTGCGGCGAGATGACCTCGGACCCGCGCGCGGTGCCGCTGCTTGTAGGTCTTGGCGTCGACGCGATGTCGATCTCTCCGCGCATGTTCCTGCGCGTCAAGCAGACGATCCGCGGCCTCAAGCATGAGACGATGAAGAAGATTATCGCGAAGGTCCTGACCTGCGCCGAGTCCGATGAAGTCCGGAGCCTGCTCGAGCAGCACCCGTAAAAACATGAGCTCCCCCGACCGTATCAGAAACTTTTCTATTATTGCCCACATCGATCACGGCAAATCCACGCTTGCGGACCGCCTGCTTGAGCTGACGGGCACGATCCACTTGCGCGACATGCAGGCGCAGATCATGGATTCGATGGAGCTCGAGCGCGAACGAGGCATCACGATCAAGGCCAAGGCCGTGCGCATGGACTACACGGCACCCGACGGTCAGACGTGGCTGCTCAATCTCGTCGATACGCCAGGCCACGTCGATTTCACCTACGAGGTCAGTCGCGCGCTCGCCGCGTGCGAGGGCGCTCTTCTTGTCGTTGACGCGACGCAGGGCGTCCAGGCACAGACGCTTGCCAACGCGACCTTGGCGCAGGCCGTCGGCCTACGCATCATCCCGGTCATCAACAAGATCGACCTGCCGTCTTCCGATATCGACGGCACTCTTGAGCAGATCTTCGATGTGCTCAAGATCGTCGAGGATCCGGTTCTTATCTCCGCGAAGAGCGGCGAGGGCATCCAAGGCGTGCTAGATGCGATCATCAAAGAAATACCCGCGCCGACCGGCGATCCGAAAGCGCCGCTATCCGCCTTGATCTTCGACTCCTCCTACTCCACCTTCCGCGGCGTGATACTGCTCGTGCGCGTCGTCGACGGCACGATGAAGAAGGGAATGCGCGTGAAGTTCTTCTCGACGGGAACCGAGGCGATCATCGATGAGGTCGGCGTCCTCAAGCCTAAGATGGTCCCTGCGCCCGAACTCGGCGCCGGCGAGGCGGGCTACCTGATCTGCGGCATCAAGGACATCCATACGGTGCGTGTTGGCGACACGGTTATGGAGAAGGAGCGTCCGCTTGCGGCGCCGCTGCCTGGCTACAAGGAAGCCAAGCCCGTCGTCTTCGCGGGGGTTTTCCCGATCGATCAGTCTGAATACACGGCGCTCAAGTACGCCCTCGATAAACTCAATCTCGAAGATTCATCCTTCAACTACATGGCCGATTCTTCGCAAGCGCTCGGTTTCGGTTATCGCCTCGGCTTCCTTGGTCTTCTGCATATGGATATCGTCAAGGAGCGCCTCGCGCGCGAGTTCAACCTCGACCTCATCGTCACCGCGCCGAACGTGATCTATCGCGTGCAGACCTACGAAGGCAAGTGGATCGTCATCGACAACCCTGCAAAATTTCCCGAGCATGGCTTCGTCAAGAGCATTGAAGAGCCCTACGTTCTGCTGACCATCGTGCTTCCCATTGAGCATCAGGAGCCGGTGCTCAACCTCATCAAGGATCGTCGCGGCGTGCATGTCGGCATCGAGTATCTCTCGCCATCGCGTATGCTCATCAAGTACGAGCTGCCGCTCGCCGAGATGGTCGTCAATTTCTACGACCGCCTGAAGTCCGTCTCCAAGGGTTACGCGACGCTCGACTATCAGCCCATCGGTGACCGTGACTCGGATATGGTCAAGCTCGAGATACTGATCCATGCTGAGTCCGTCGACGCATTGAGCCAGATCGTCCACCGCGACAAAGCCCAGGAAATCGGCCGCAAGCTGTGCGAAAAACTCAAGGAGCTCATCGACCGCCAGAACTTCGAGGTGGCGATCCAAGCTCGCGTCAACGGCAAGATCATCGCGCGCGAGACGATCGGCGCCAAACGCAAGGATGTGATCGCCAAGTGCTACGGCGGAGACATCACCCGCAAAAAGAAATTGCTGGGCAAGCAGAAAGAGGGGAAGAAGCGGGCCAAGCTCATCGGCTCCGTCGAGGTTCCTCAAGAGGCGTTTCTCGCGGTCCTTAAGATCGACGAGGACGCAAACTAACCCCCCAAAGGATTCTCATGGAAGAAAGACTGTTGTTCGTCGGCGTTTCCCTCGGATTGTTCGCCTGGTACTCCCGTCGTTGGAAGGAACGCGGCGGGCCCATCTCTCCACTCCAGTCGGCGGCGTTGCACTCGCTGTTCTACGCGATCGCGGCGTTCTCCATCATGATGATCCTTACCATGGTGTTCGAGGGGCGTACGAAGGTGATCGCGGTCTGGTCGCGAGCGCTGCGCGTGGGCGATCTCTTGCCTGCGCTTTCATCTGCGGCCGTCGCCGCCGTTATCGGCTTCTGGCGCGCGTGGTCCAAGGGTGAGAGCGTCGAAAGCCGGCGCTTTTACCTCGACGACGACCTTGAGTGGGCCGATACCGTGTTCTCGTCCGCCCTGCTTGCTTGGGTGCTTATGACCTTCCTGATACAGGCGTTCAAGATTCCATCCGGCTCGATGGAGAGGACGCTTCTCATCGGCGACCACCTGTTCGTCAATAAGTTCATCTATGGTCTGCGCGTGCCCATATGGGGCAAGCGCATCCTGTCTCTGCGCGGAGTGCAACGCGGCGATGTCATGGTTTTCGAGTTCCCCGTCACGGACCCGCGCGACTCGCATTGCGGCAAGATCAACGCGGGCGAGAACTTCATCAAGCGCGTCATCGGTCTGCCCGGCGAGATGATTACGGTCAGCGCCGGAAGGGTCTTTGTCGACGGCAAGCTGATGTCCGACGAAAAATACGCCCAGTGGAACGAGTCCTTCCGCCAGCCTGAGTCCGTGCACGCGAAGGATATATCACCTGAGCGCTACCAGCAGCTCTGGCAAGATCACAAGCTCGATCGCGAGCTCGGTGATATCCAGAAGGACTATTTCGGGCCGGTCAGGGTTCCTGAGGGATCCTTCTTCATGATGGGCGACAACCGCGACCATTCTTGCGACTCGCGCTACTGGGGCCCCGTGGACAACCGCTTTGTCAAAGGCAAGGCCTGGTTCATCTACTGGCCGCCGTCGCGCATGAAGGTGGTCCGTTGAAGGCGGAGAGTATAAGCTTTATCTTTGCCTTGTATAGCACAGGAGGCCCGCCTCTTTCATGTGGTGAGGACACGTCAGGTGAAAAAGTTGCCTACAAGGACACGCCGAAATGGCGCAGGGCCGCGTCGTACGCCGCGTAGCCCGCCGCCGTCGCCGCGCAGGCGGAGGCGACGGAAGGCCAGTACCCCCAACCGCGCTTGAGGAGGGCGGGCAGCACGAGAAAAAAGAGAAGCGACGGCAGGATCGCCCAGAAAATCTCGCTGGTCATTGCGGCGACACGCGCGGTATCCCTCGTCTCGACATACAACCATGTGATCGCCAGCAAGGACGTCAGCGGCAAAGAGATCAGGATGGCGCCCGCCGCCGTTGAGCGCTTGCCGAGCTCGGAGGCGCCGGCGATGAGCAGGGAGGAGACGATAATTTTCAGCGCGAACATTTAGGAGGCGCCGTAGCCTTCGGGGTTGTTTTTCTGCCAGTGCCAATGGTCGGCGCACATCGTGTCGAGGTCGCGGGTCGTCTCCCAGACGAGCTTGATCTTGGCCAGGGAGGCGTCGGCCCATATCGCCGGGGCGTCGCCGGCGCGGCGCGGCATGACCTTGTGAGGGATCAGCTTGCCTGCGGTCTTGGCGGCGGCGGCGATGACCTCGAGCACCGAGTAGCCGCGGCCCGCGCCCAGGTTGACGGCCTGGGCGCCCTTGAACGAGTCGAGTTTGTCGAGGGCGGCGACGTGGCCCAAGGCCAGGTCCACGACGTGGATGTAGTCGCGCACGCCGGTGCCGTCGTGGGTGGGATAATCGCCGCCCCATACGTTGACGAATTCACGGCGGCCGACGGCGGCCTGCATCACGAACGGCATCAGATTGTTGGGGATGCCTCGTGGGTCCTCGCCGATGCGGCCGCTCTCATGGGCGCCTGCCGGATTGAAATAGCGCAGCAAAGCTATTTTCCAGCGCTTGTCCTCGGCGGCGAGTTCGTAGCACATGTTCTCGATGTCGAGCTTGGTCTTGCCGTACGGGTTGACGGCCGAGCGCGGGTGGCGTTCGTTGACCGGGTTTTTCTCCACGGCGCCGTAGACGGTGCAGGAGGAGGAGAAGACGAGCCGGCGGCAGGAAGTTTTTTCCATCGCGGCCAACAGGTGATGGGTGCCGAGGACGTTGGTGTCCTGGTAGAGCTGGGGCTTCTCGATGGACTCGCCGACGGCTTTGAGGCCGGCGAAGTGCATCACGGCGTCGAAGCCCTCGCCGACGAGGGCGTCGAGCCCGTCGGGGTCGCGCAGGTCGAGTTTCTCCAGGCGCATCGGCTTGCCTGCGAGCGCCTTCACCCGCTCGATGGATATGGAAGAAGAATTCGAGAAATTATCGAAGCCGACGACCTCGTGGCCTGCCTTCAGCAGCTCGAGGCAGGCGTGGCTGCCGATGTAGCCTGCGGCTCCCGTCACAAGTATCTTCATGGGGTCATGTTACAAACTAGAACGGCGTCATTGTGCTCTGCAGGTGATAATAAGGGGGCCGCGCGCGATATCGCGAGATGCACTCCTTCATGATCTCCTCGATAAAGTCCGCGTAGTTGTGGCCGATGACCTCGGCGCAGGCGGGCACGCAGTCGCCGTTGCTGATGGACGGGTTGGGGTTGATCTCGAGGATGTAAGGGTTCCCCGATCGGTCCACGCGGACCTCGATGCGCGCATAGTCGTGGCAGTCAAAGATGCGGTAGGCGTCCAGGCAGATCTCCGAGATCAACGCCGAGAGCTTCTGGCTATATTTGGCCGGGCGTTCGACCCGAATTTTTTCATAGATAGAAGTCGACTCCCATTTCGCTTGGAAAGGGTAGATGCCCCAGGTGCCCTTCGGAAGGTCGTCGAAGATCGACCGGGACAGAGGGAGCACCTTTACGCGCTCCTCGTTGCCCATAATCGAGACGTCCACCTCGTCGCCCTCGATGAACTCCTCGATGAGGACGGGGCGGT
>JBBTJN010000098.1:0-5498 GCA_038059415.1 Elusimicrobiota bacterium
GATCGGGCAGTACCAGAGCGCGGTGCGCGAGGACAAGGAGCACAAGGACAAGCGCGTCGCGGCGGGTCCGCACGTCATGCTCGACTCGGAGCGCTGCATTCTGTGCACGCTCTGCACCCGCTTCGTAGACAACGTGACCAAGACCCACGAGCTCGGCATTTTCGGCATGGGGCATGCGGAGAAAATCGAGCTCACGCCCGGCATGACGCTCGACAACGCCTACTCCGGAAACGTGGTCGATCTCTGCCCCGTCGGCGCCCTCACCGACCGCGACTTTCGATATAAAGTCCGCGTCTGGTATCTTGAGAAAACGGATTCCATCTGCACGGGCTGTTCGCGCGGGTGCAATATTTCCGTTCATACGAACACCGCGCGCTCCTGGCACAACGACGGCAAGCGCGTCGCGCGCTTGAAGCCGCGAGTGAACATGGACGTCAACGGACACTGGATGTGCGACGACGGGCGCTACGGGTTCGGGAGCCTCGACGCCGACCGTCTGGGCAAGATTCTGAGGCTGACGCCGCAAAAGAGCGAACTGTCCTGGTGCACTATGGCCGCGGAGATCGCGACCGCGCTGAGCAGCGCCGGCGAGGGGCTCGCCGTCGTCGCCTCCGGCATGTTGTCCAATGAGGACTGGGCCGCGTACAAAACCCTGTTCGTGGACGCGCTGAAGGTTAAGCATCACTATTTCTCCGCCGAGCCTGACCAGGTCGCGACGGAGGACGCGCTTCTCAGGAAATCGGACAAGGTGCCCAATTTGAAGGGCGCTCAAGCCAACGGCTTGAAGAGCGGCTCCTTCGAGGAACTGGCCAAGGCTCTCGAAGCCGGAAAGATCAACACGCTTTACGTCATCGAGCGCGATTTAACGCAAATATTCGGGGAGCGCGCCTCGGCCCTGCTGTCAAAGGCCGGCGTCACCATCTTGCAGGGCCCCTACAAATACGCCCTCGGCGATTCGTTTGCCTATCGCCTTCCGGCGACCGCGTACGTCGAAGAAGATGGGCACTTCACCAACTTCGAGGGCGTGATCGGCGCGTATAAAAAGGCGCTGGCGCCTATCGGCGACTCCCGTCCGGACTGGGCCATTTTTGCGCTTCTTCTTAAGACGCTGTCCGGCGCGAAGATCGCGAAGGCGGTCGCGTGATGCTCGCTATCCCCCTGGGCGACGCGCTGTTTACCGTCGCCAAGGTTCTGTTCGCCGTCCTGGGCTTCGGCCTCGGCATCGCGGCCCTGCTTGGCTGGGTCGAGCGCAAGCAAAGCGCCGTGATGCAGGACCGCATCGGCGCCAACCGCGCGTCGATCTTCGGCATCACGATCATCGGCCTCTTCCATCCGCTCGCCGACGCGATCAAACTTCTTACGAAGGAGGACTTCGTGGCGAAGGGCGCGCGCAAGCCGCTGCACGGCCTGGCGCCCATCATCTCCCTGGGCTGCGGCATGTTCTGCCTCGCGGTCCTGCCTTTCGGCGGCGTGATCGAGTTCGCCGGGCGCGCCTGGGACCTCCGGCCGATCGCCTTGCCGATGGGAGTACCCCTTGTGTTGGCCGCCTTGGCCTTCGGCGTGCATGGAATAGTGATGGCGGGCTACGCCTCGGGTTCCAACTACGGACTGCTCGGCGCCTTGCGGGGCGCGGCCCAGATGATCGCCTACGAGGTCTGCCTCGCTTCCGCCTTGGCCGGGCCCCTCTTCCTCTACGGCACCCTCGATTTCTCGCAGGCCGTGCAGTGGCAGATCTCGCACGGAGTGTGGGGGATCGCCGTTCAGCCCCTCGCTTTCATTATTTTCCTCACCGCCGGCGCCGCTGTCACCAAACGCATTCCGTTCGACCTGCCCGAGGGCGAGAGCGAGATCGTCGGCTACCATGTCGAATATTCGGGCATGAAGTTCGGCATGTTCATGATGACCGACTTCTTCGAGTCCATCGTGATTTGCGGCGTGGTCACCGCGCTCTTCCTGGGCGGCTGGGCCATCCCCGGGCTCGACCTGCCTTCCAGAGGCCTCGTCGGCGGGACGCTGATGGTCGCGAGCTTCGTCACGAAGGTCCTGCTCCTGCTCTTCCTGCTTATGCAGGTGCGCTGGAGCTTGCCCCGCTTCCGTTTCGATCAGGTGCTCGGCCTGGGATGGAAGAACCTCCTGCCGCTGGCCCTGCTGAATTTCCTTGCGACTACGTGGGCGGCGTACTTATGGCGATAACCGTTCGCGCCGTCGTACGTCCCGCGCGCACATTCGCGACCGAGATTTATCTTGTCGAGATCGCGCGCGGCCTGGCGATCACCTTCCGGCATCTGTTCGTGAACCTCTTTCGCCACGCGATGAGGGCCCTCGGCGTGAAGGGCTTGCTTCCCGGCGCCGTTACCATACAATACCCCGAGGACCCCGCCGTGCTCGGCGCGCGCGCGCGCACGCGCCATCGTCTGCTCAAGCGCGACGACGGGGCCCCGCGCTGCACCGCCTGCCTGCTGTGCGAGACGATCTGCCCGGCGAAGTGCATCCGCATCACGGCCGAGAACGCGCCCGACCCCATGATCGAGAAGCGCGCGAAGACCTTCGACATCGACCTGGGCATGTGCGTGTTCTGCGGCTACTGCGTCGAAGCCTGCCCTGTGGACGCGATACACATGGACGCCAACGAGGTCGCGATCTCGTCCTATAGCCGCAAGGACATGATCTGGGACATGCCCGAGCTCCTCGGCGACAAGCCTAAGCTCTCCTCCAAGCCGGTCTGGTCTTAACTTTTCGTTCATCCTTTGTTGGGTCGCGTCCGTCCGGTCCTTGCGCTACACTGGGGTCATGAGCATCTGCGAAAAGGCGTTGGGCGGGATGTGGGGCCTCAACCTGCTTGCGATCTGCGCGGTGAACCTCAGCGAGATCCAACACTGTTTGAGCGTGCTGATCCTCTACGCGGCGACATACTTTTTGTTCGCGCCGCTGCACGTGCTGATCCTCATGTGCGTCTGGATGGCCTACGGCCTCGAGCGCGGCGACTCGCCGCTCTCCGCTGGTGCGGCCGCGCGGGCGGCCTCACATCTGTTCTGCGTGGAAACCATGATGTTCTGGGCGCTGTATTGGGGCATGATGCTCGAGGTCGTGCCTCTGCACATGAGGGTGTAGGGCCCTAGCGAGACTGAGCTTCTTGCGCTATACTGAGTCGCTCATGCCGCCAGGCTTCAAACCGATCGTTATCGCCGACATCATGGACATGCTCCTCGTGGGCACGCTCGTCTACGGCATCATGCTGTGGTTCAAGCGGACGAAGGCCGCCTTCGTGGCGCTGGGCCTGCTGCTCGCGGTCGTCGTGTACGCCGTGGCCCTCGTCGCGGGCATGTACATGACCGTCCGTCTTTTCCAGGGCTTCTTCGCGGTCTTTATCGTCGCGGTGATCATCATCTTCCAGGAGGAGATCCGCTCTATGTTTGAGCGCATCGCGATCTGGAGCCTGACCGGTGGCGTGCTGCGGGCCGCCCCGACCCACCGGCAGGTGGAGATTCTCGTGAGTTCCCTGGGCGACCTCGCGCGCGAGCACATCGGCGCGCTTGTCGTTCTGCGCGGCCTCGATCCGCTCGATCGGCACGTCGAGGGCGGCTGGGGCTTAAACGGCGACCTGTCCGAAGCGCTCCTTAAGAGCATCTTCGACTCGCATTCCCTCGGGCACGACGGCGCGTTTATCGTGGAGGCGGGGCGGGTGTCGCGCTTCGGCGCGCAGCTCCCCCTGTCCAAGGACTTCTCTAAGATAACGAATCTCGGCACGAGGCATTCGGCGGCGCTCGGCCTGTCGGAGCGGTGCGACGCGATGTGCCTCGTCGTCAGCGAAGAGACCGGAACGATCTCCTTCGCGCTTCGCGGCGACCTCGTATCCATTCGAGATCTCGAGGAACTGCAGGCCGGCATCGAGATATTCCTGACCAAGCACCTGCCCAAGTCTCCGCAGAACCATCTCTACCACTTCCTGACCGAGAACGTTCGCGAGAAAGTGATCGCGATGGCGGCCTCGATCTTGCTATGGGTGTTCTTCGTCGGCTACGGCGCGGCCCGGTGAAGCCCGGCTTCCACGCGCGCCGTCTCGTCAAGTTGCTGACCGAACGGGGCCGGTCGCTCTCGCCGTTGACGATCCTGACGCACGACCACCCCGACCCCGACGCGCTCGCCAGCGCGTGGGCGTTATCCCACCTCGCGCAAACTTTGGGTAAAATTCGCACGCGCATCGTGTACGGCGGCATGATCGGTCGCGCCGAAAACCGCCTCATGGCTGAACGCCTGCTCTTGCCCGCGCGGCCCCTGCGGATGGGCGAACTCGCGGGTGTGCCGCACCTCGCACTTGTGGATACCCAGCCCCCTTTCAAGAACAACCGCTGCCCGCCGCGCCGCATTCCGGATCTGATCCTCGACCATCACCCGCGTCACGCCGACACGCACGCCGACACGGCGCTCATCGATGTGGGCGTGGGGGCCACGACGACGATACTCGTTGAGGCCCTTGTCGCCGCCGGCATCATGATTCCAAGCCGGCTCGCCACCGCGATCGTCTACGGCATCGGCTCGGAGACGCAGAATCTGGGCCGCGAGGCGACCGTGCGCGACATGGGGGCCTACCAGGTCCTCTGGCCGAAGGCGAATATGAAGACGTTGTGGCGCATCTCCTACCCGCAACGCTCGGAGCAGTTCTTTATGACCTTGGCCCGCGCGGTGCGCGGGGCCTTCGTGGTCGGCCGCGTCGTCGGCGCGAACCTCGGGGAGGTCGGCTCGCCGGACAGCGTGGCGCAGATGGCCGATTTCCTGCTCACCCTTGAGAAGATGCGGTGGTCCATCGTAACCGCGCGCTTTCGCGGGCGCCTGCACGTGTCCCTGCGCGCCAACGTTCCCGGGGCGGGGGCGGGACGCCTGCTCAAGCGTCTGCTCGGCGGGGGCAACCGCGGAGGCGGGCACGGCCTGATCGCCGGCGGCTCCCTTGAGATCGGCGCGGACGCGCCGCAGTCGGCCTGGCGTGACACGGAAGAGAAGATCGTAAGAGACTTTCTGCAGCATCAGGGTTTGAACGCGTCCGGCCGCCGCCGCCCTTTTCGCGGCGCGTAGAGTCAGCGGGCGCCGCGCGCGCTCTTCAATGCGCGTTTCCGTTAAATCCCCGCCGTGAAATCACGTTTCTGCGGCCATTTTAAATAACTGATATTAATTGTTAGAAAAGCTATTGACAAATCTCAGTAAACCTATTACATAGTCTTGATGCAGCGGGAGGGGGGAGCATGAACTCGAAATCAGCGGTGGCTAAGGATCTGATGCCCTGGATGTTCGTCGATCGCAGCTCGGCGTGGCGACCCTTCGCTAAGGTCAGATGCGAAGGTGGGAAGTGCGTGTGGACGGAGCGGTCCCGGGGGCGAAACTCGAAGCGCGCCCAGGCCTGCGCCGCCTAAAGGCGCCGCTCCTGGACCTAGAGCCGGGAGCACGTAGTAGAATCGAGTAGGCGGGGCCTCTAGGAATCCCTAAAGGCCCCGCCTCTCACACCA
>JBBTJN010000099.1:0-7380 GCA_038059415.1 Elusimicrobiota bacterium
GACTACCGACGGCGGGAAGGGTGGTCGCTTTACGGGTTTACGGAACTACTGCGTCTCCGGCCCCGATGGCGCTCCAACAAAAGATGTAATTATTGCTGTTAATAAATATCGTATAAGCTGTTAAAAGATGTAAGGTTTAACGGAGTTGTCGCATGGAGCGCTCGTGATCGTCAAACTTTTTATGCCGTGGCTGTTCGTGAACCGCAAGCTCGGGTGGACCCCGTTTGCGAAGGTGAGGCGGGAAGGTTTCATCATGCGTACGCGTCGCAAGATTAGGCGTGGCGCCGTCCGCCCAGCCTAGTTTTTGCTCTTGGCGCGGCTTTTGGAACGGCCGCTTGAGGGGCGGCTCGCGGACATGGACCTCAGCTCGAAGAGCTGATCGCGCAGCAGGACCGCGGCCTCGAAGTCGAGCGCGTCGGCCGCGGCCCGCATGCGGCTCTCGACGTCCGCGATGATCGCGGGCAGCTCCTTTGCCGACAGCGGAATTTCGGCGTCGCGCAGGAGCAGGATGCCTTCGCGCTTGGCGGTGCTCTGGAATTCCTCGAGCTCCGACACCGCCTTCACGATGGACTTGGGAGTGATGCCGTGTTCCTTATTGTAGGCGAGCTGCCTTATGCGGCGCCGGGCCATCTCGTCGAGAGCGCGCTTCATGGAACCGGTGATCGTGTCGGCGTAGAGGATGACCTGGCCGCCGACGTTGCGCGCGGCGCGGCCCGAGATCTGGATCAAGGTCGTCTCCGAGCGCAGGAAGCCCTCGTGATCGGCGCCTAAAATCGCGACGAGAGACACCTCGGGTAGGTCGAGCCCTTCGCGCAGCAAATTGATGCCGACGAGGACGTCGAAGACGCCGGAGCGCAGGTCCTGCAGGATCTGGATGCGCTCAAGCGAGTCTATGTCGGAGTGCAGGTAGCGGACCTTAAGACCTTTCGTCGTCAGGAACTGGGACAGGTCCTCGGCGGTGCGCTTGGTCAAGGTCGTAATCAAGGCGCGTTCCTTTTTCGCGACGCGGTCGCGCAGGCGGACGATCAAATCCTCGAGCTGGCCCTCCGACGGCCGGATGATCGTTTCCGGGTCGACGAGGCCGGTCGGGCGTACGACCATCTCGACGATCGCGCCTTGCGTTTTCTTGAGCTCGTAAGGCCCGGGCGTGGCGGAGACGAACACGGTCCGGCTCGAGAGTTTCTCGAATTCCGCGAACTTGAGGGGACGGTTGTCGAGCGCGGACGGCAGGCGCCAGCCGAAATCGATGAGGGTCTGCTTGCGCGCGCGGTCGCCCTCGTACATGCCGCCGATCTGCGGGATCGCGACATGGGACTCGTCGACGATGAGCAGATAATCCTTGGGGAAAAAGTCGATGAGGCAGTAAGGCCTCTCGCCCGGAGGCCGCCCGGACAGGTGTCTGGAATAATTTTCAATGCCATGGCAAAAGCCCATCTCCCGCAGCATCTCGAGATCGTAGCGGGCTTTCTGCTCGAGGCGCTGGGTTTCGAGCGGCTTGCCTTGCGATTTGAACCAGGCCATGCGTTGGGCGAGCTCGGTTTCGATGGCGGCGATCGCGCGCTCGCGCTCGGGGCCGCCGGTGACGAAGTGCTTGGCGGGGTACACCCACTCGCGCGCGAGGTCCTTGAGCTTGACTCCGGTGAGCGGGTCGAACTCGATGAGCGACGTCACGCCCTCGTCATCGAGCGTCGCGCGCAGGGCGGTCTCCATATAGGCCGGGAAAATGTCGATTACGCCGCCTTTGACTCTGAACTTGCCGCGCATGAACTCGGTCTCGTTGCGTTCGTAGTGCACCTCGACGAGTTGCTTGACTAGTTCGTCGCGCGTCACCTTCCATCCCACCTCGAGCGGCACGGTTCGGTTCTCATAGGCCTGGGGTGAGCCGATGTTGTAGATGCAGGACACGGACGCGACGACGAGCACATCCTCGCGCGCGAGCAAGGAGCTCGTGCACTTCAGTCTCAGGCGATCGATGCGATCATTGACCGAAGAGTCCTTCTCGATGTAGGTGTCGCTCGAGGGAACGTACGCTTCAGGTTGATAATAATCGTAGTAGGAAATGAAAAATTCGACGGCGTTGTCGGGAAAGAAAGATTTGAACTCGGAGTATAGCTGGGCGGCGAGCACTTTGTTGGGAGAGAGCACCAAGGTGGGACGGTTGATTTGTTGGACGACATTGGCCATCGCGAAGGTCTTGCCCGAGCCGGTGACGCCGAGCAAAGTCTGCGCGGGGGCGCCTTCTTTCAGGCGCGCGACGAGCGTTTCGATGGCGTCGGGTTGATCTCCGTCAGGCTTGAACGATGAGCGCAGGCGGAACGAAGACACCCAAGAGCCTCAGCGTTTGCCTACAGGGCCGCGGATCTTGACCGATGTGCGCTCCGGGTCTAGGATATTGACTTCGAGCCGGAAACGGGTCGCGTCTCCCACGACGGCCAGGGTGTTGATGTCCACGGTCGCCTTCAGCTTCTCGCGAAGCTGGGCGCCGTCGGGCGCGGCGGCCAGAAGCGTGTCGAGATCGTTGGCGAAGGTTTCGTGCGCGGTGCGGTAGGCCATCTGCAGGTCATAAAGACGCATCAAGCATAGATGAGACTGGTAGCGGGTGGAGGCCACCGCGCGGATGGGCTTGAGATAGATATGCCAGCCGATGCCTGCGCCGACCGCCCCGAGCGCCAGCGAGAGCGCGATGATCGAAAGAGTGCGCGGGTCGGAAAACCGTTCCTTCAGATTGGAGAAATAGGACGGTCCAGACGGCGTGTTCGGGGCCATTGTCCGTCCATTATGGAACGCCCGACGGGTTCTGTCAAGGCTTCGGAAGGTGTAGAATGTACTGCGTGAAATCATTTGAAGACCTGAAGTTGAGCGCCCCCCTGGCCCGCGCGATTGCGGAGATGGGCTATAACGCGCCGACGGAGATCCAGCAGCAGGCGCTGCCGATCCTTCTCGGCGCCCCCACGGACTTCATCGGCCAGGCCGCCACCGGCACCGGCAAGACCGCGGCGTTCGCCATCCCGCTTCTCGAGCAGATCGACACCGGCAAGAAGCACGTTCAGGGCCTGATCCTCTGCCCGACGCGCGAGCTCGCCGTCCAGGTCTCCGGGCAGATCACCTTATTCGGCAAACACAAGGGCGTCAAGGCGGTCCCGATCTACGGCGGGACGAGCTACGCGGCCCAGCTCGACGGCCTGAAGCACGGCTGCGCGATCGTCGTCGGCACCCCGGGGCGCATCATCGACCTCATCGACCGAGGCGCCCTGAAGCTCGCGAACGTCAAGACGGTCGTCCTCGATGAGGCTGATGAGATGATCTCGATGGGCTTCAAAGAAGATCTGGAAAAAATACTCAAGGCGACGCCGCGCGAGACCGGCCGCATCTGGCTGTTCTCGGCGACGATGAGTCCGGATGTGCGGCGCGTGGCCGACACCTACCTGCGCAAACCCAAGCAGGCGCGGATCAACCGTGGGGAGATGCTGTCTACGACCGTCGAGCAGATATATTATCTCGCGCGAGAGTCGGATAAGTCCGAGCTTCTGGTCAAGATCATCGAGTCGGCCGATGATTTCTACGGTCTCGTGTTCTGCCAGACGAAGGCGCTCGTCATGGACGTCGTCTCGGCCATGATTGAACGCGGTTATAAGGCGGACTCGCTTCACGGCGACAAGACCCAGCACGACCGTGACCGCACGATGAGCGCGTTCCGCGAGAAAAAGGTCGATCTTCTGGTCTGCACGGACGTGGCGTCGCGCGGGCTCGATGTCAAGGATCTGACTCACGTCATCAACTACTCGATCCCGCGCGAGATGGATGTGTATGTCCATCGCATCGGCCGCACGGCGCGCAGCGGCAAGACGGGCCTGGCGATCAGCCTCGTCAGCCCGAGCAACCGCCATATGATCAGCCGCATCGAGCACATGACGAAGAGCCGAATGAAGGAGGGGAGGATTCCCACCAGGCAGGAGATCGGCGCCAAGAAGGTGGCCAAGATCCTGACCGCCTTCCGGGAGAAGGATAAATATTTCCGCGCCGCCGAGTTCCTCGGCCCCGATTGGGAATTGGCCACGGACGAGATGGATCTCAAGGAGATCATCTCTCGCTTTCTTTGCCTGCTCACCCCGGAGACCTTCGAGGACGTCAAGCCTGCGGCGTCGCCTCCCTCCTCGGCAGCCAATCCTCCGTCCGCGTACCAGCGCAGGCCGGATCATAAGGGCCGCTACAAGAAGCGCCCTCACTGAGACATGTTCTCGGCCCTGAGCCACCGGAATTTCCGGCTCTTCTTCTTCGGTCAGTTCGTCTCTCTGACCGGGTCCTGGATGCAGAACACCGCCCAGGTCTGGCTCATCTACCGCCTGACGAAGGACCCTCTGATGCTCGGGCTGGTGGCCTTGGTCGGCCAGGCCCCGGTGCTCTTGCTCGGCTTCTATGCGGGCTTCGCCGTGGACCACGCCGATCACCTGCGCCTCGTCAAGCGCACCCAGTTCCTCGCGATGGTCCAGGCCGCGCTGCTGGCGCTGCTGACCTGGGGCGGGCACATCGAAGTATGGCAGGTCTTCGTGCTCTCGTTCATCCTCGGCGTGGTCAACGCGTTCGATATGCCCGCCCGTCAGGTGCTGATCGGCGAGCTGGTGCCCGTGGGCCACCGCCACAACGCGATCGCGCTCAACTCGACCGTCGTCAACGCCTCGCGTATCGTCGGCCCGGCCCTCGCGGGCCTGGCGATCGCCTATGGGGGCGAGGCGGGCTGCTTTGCGATCAACGCGCTCAGCTACGTCGCCGTGCTGATCGCGCTGAAGGCGATGCGCGATGTGCGCCAGCTCCCGCCCGGCGAGCCGCGCGGCGGGCCATGGCGGGAGATCGGCGACGGCATGGCCTACGCTTTCGGCCACGAGCCGATCCGGCTCGTGCTTCTGGCGCTCACCGTCGCCGGCATCATGGGCCTTCCGATCTACACGTTGATGCCGGTCTTCGCCGAGGACGTCCTGCACTCGGGCGTCAAAGGGCTCGGCATCCTGACCTCATTCTCAGGCGTCGGAGCGATGATCGGAGCCTTGGCTTTGGCCAGGCGGCGGGGCGCGGCGGGGATGGGGGCGGCAATCGTCTCCGGCACGGTCGGCATGGCCGTCGCGCTGGCCGGGATGGCCTGGTCGCGCCATTTCCCGTCGTCCTGCTTCTTCATGGCGATGATGGGCTGGTTCGTGATCCAAGTGCTCGCCGGCGCAAACACGGCGCTCCAAGAACTGTCCGACGACCATCATCGCGGCCGCGTTATGAGCTTCTACTCCATGATCTTTATCGGGCTCTCGCCGTTCGGAAGCTTTATCGCGGGAGGCGTAGCGTCGCGCATCGGCGTGGCCTGGACCACCGCCGGCATGGCCCTTGGCATGGCCATGTTCGCCGCGGGCTACGGCCGGCGCATGAGGGCTATCTAGGCCTTATGACCCATTTAGAGCCCAGGTCCTTGGACCCTCTTCCCGGGTCCGGTCGGCCCGTGCATCGCAGCGGTCCAGCGGCTATAATGCAGGCATGAGTTCAATGGAGATGTACGTCAAGTTCATGTTCACCCTCACGGTAGGCCTCGTGGGCGTGGGCATGGTGCTTAAAACTCTCCTCGAGACGATCCTCAACGAATGGGACGCGACGCGCGAGATTCAGGCCTCCTGGCGCGCGATGTTCCACGCTCGTTTCTACGCGGATTCGGTGCGCGCCGAGGACATCCTGATGGAAATCGAGCGCGACCACGAAAAACGCCGCCTGCCCGAGTTCGCGATCGACCGTCGCCGTCAGGCCCTGCGCGACGTTCGCGAGGCCGAAGACCGCCTTTCTTCGCCGCGCGTCCCCGGAGCCGTCTAAACGCCGCCCGCCCTGGCGCGATCGAAGCTGTTTCGGTACACTGAAGCATGAGCCTTGAAAAGCGCGCGTTTGCATGGCGCGCCCAGCGCCGACGCGTACTCGCCTTGGAGGCGGCGGCGCGCGCTTTCGGGTGGGGCCTGGCCGCGGCCGGCGCGTTGACGGCGGCGGAACGTTTCCTATCCTTACCGCGGACGTTTCGGGAGGCCGCGTGGCTGGCCGGCGTCGCGGTCCTCGGCGTCCACGTCTGGCGAGGTTTGATCGTGCCTTGGCGCGCGGGCGGTTGGGAGGCGGTGTTCGCCGACGCGGCGGTCCGCTGGCCGGCGACGCGGCCGATGCTCGCTGCGGCCTGGGCGCTGAGAGACGACCCTGGCGGACGCAACGTGTCCGACGAGTTGCGCCGAGAGCATCTCGCGCGCGCCGACGCGCTGGCCTCGGATCTGCCCGATGAGCCGTTGTACGCGTGGACGCCGTCGCGCGCGGCTCGCCTCGGCGCCCTCGGCGCCCTCGGCGTCGTCGCGGCGCTGGCCCTTGGCACCGGCGCGCGCGGCGCCTGGACGCGCGTGCTTGCCCCGTGGCTTGACGCGCCGCTCGACCGCCTCGTCGTGATGCTGCCCGGCGACGCGACCGTGGGCTGGGGCGCATCGGTCACCTTGACCGCGCGGCTCACTCCGGAGGGCGTGGCGGCGGGATTGCGCGGCGCGGACCTCGGGCTTGAGACGCGCGGCGCCGATGGGGCGTGGCGGGAGGCGGCGTGGGACGCGATGGACGCAGGCTCCGCCTCCTTCGAGACGGGTGCTCTGGCCGGGACGCTTGACTATCGCGCGCGCCGTCGGGATCTCGTCACACGCTCCAGGCGCCTGCGGGCGGTACCTGCCCCCCGCTTCAAGGATGCGAAGGCGATCGTGCACGGCGCGCACGGCGCCAAAACCTTCGTCCTCGATGAGGACTCCCCAGTGCGCGCGCGGCGCGGAGACTGGGTATCGGTGCGCGGCGCGGCCGACGTTCCGCTCGCCTCGGCTGCATTGAGATTGTCGGTTTTGCCCGCGCCGATTTCGATGCGCGAAGCCGGCGACGGCTCATGGTCGGCGGGCTTCCTGGCGCAGGAGGACGCGACGCTGTCTCTCCTCCTCGTCTCGGCGGACGCGCGGCGCGATCCGTCGCCGCCAGCCTACGCATTGTCCGTGCTCGGCGATGCAAAGCCCACCGTCGAGCTGCTGTCGCCGCAGGTGCCGCTGCAGGCCGGGCCGCGCGATGGGGTGACGATCGCCTACTCCGCGCGCGACGACGGCGAGTTGACGCGTCTCGAGCTCGTCATCGCGCCCCGGGGGGGCTCATCGACTTTGAGGCGCGCTCTGCCTCTCGAGCGGGGCCTGACGCAGACGCTCGGCGACGCGGCGCTGCCGCTGCGTGAGTACGCGCCGGGGAGCGTCGTTGAGTTTTGGCTCGAGGCGCTCGATGACGCCTCGCCGCGCCAGTCCGCGCGCTCCGAGAAGGGCTCGGTCGAGGTCGTCGACGTCGAGGCGGCGCACACCGCGG
>JBBTJN010000100.1:0-2921 GCA_038059415.1 Elusimicrobiota bacterium
ACTTCAGCCTCGACGCGAACGTCCCGGACTCGAGCATCGTCAACGTGGGCACGACCGAGGCTCCGGTGGCCGCGATGACGCCGCAGCTCGGCTGGACCATCTCGACGGCGATCAAGGAATCTCGGGGAACGAGCATCTACTACCTGCAGGGCGACGGCGTCTTTCAGGAGATCGGCGGACCTTTCAAACGCGAAAGCGCCGCCAAGACAAAGGCCGCGATTGCGAAGACCCTGGAAGAAACGCTAGCATTATAGGCGTGAGAGTCCAGAAGATAAAGCAATTCAGCGTATTTATGCCGAACAAGCCGGGGGCGCTCACGCGCCTCGCGTCTTTGTTCGCTGAGAACGGCATCAACATCCTCGGCATCGCCTCCGAGGTCCGAGACGACTCGGGCCTCGTGAGAATCGCCCTAAATAACGACGTAGAGGTCTCCGCGATTCTTACGCACGCCGGCTTCTCGAGCGTGGAGACCCACATCCTCTCCGTGGAGGTCGACGATAATCCCGGAGAGCTGCTGCGCGTGACGGCGGCGCTGGCTGAAGGCAAGGTCAACATCACGACGGTCTACGGAACCTCGGTAGAAGGGGCGAAGGCCTCGCGGATCCTCATCGCGGCGCAGAACATCGACAAGGCTCTGTTGATCCTTGAACAGCTGGCCTCGGGCGCCCCCGGCGCCGCTTGAAATTCGTTATAATCACCCCATGTGCCGCCTTTTCGCGCAGGTCTCTCCACAGGCAGTCTCCGCCCGCGATTTCCTCGCGGACTCGGAATGCTCCTTGCTGCGCCAGGTCGACGCCGATCCGAACAATCCCCAGAAAGACGGCTGGGGACTCGCCTGGTTCGGACCCGACGGTTCGGCGCGCGTCGTCAAGAGCGGACGGCCCGCCACCGATGAGCACGCGCGCTTCATAGCTGCGGCCGACGAAGCCCGATCGTCCGTGGTGCTCGGCCACATCCGCGCCGCGTCGAAGGGCATCGGAATCGACGCCGCGCGCGCCCATCCATTCACCGACGAGGGCTGGGTGTTCGCGCACAACGGAACCCTGTTCATCCATAAAGAGGTCGCTGCGGCTCTCGGCCCGCGCCGCGCGCGCCTGAAAACCGACAGCGATACCGAAGTCTATTTTCAGCAGTTTCTGAAGTTCCGCGCCGAGGGCGCCTCGCCGTCGGCGTCGTTCGAGGCCTGCATCGTCGAGAACTGGCGGCTATGGGAGTCGTGCCGATCCCGTTATCCGGAACTCTCGGCGCCCTACACGAGTCTCAATGCGATCGCCTCCGATGGGAAAGAAGTCCACGCGCTTTGCCACGCCACGCACCAAGGCCTCTCCGCGCACGGCATCTGCCACCCGGATCAACCCTGGTCGGTCATGAGTTGCGCGACCCGCGACGGCCGCTTTCTCCTGGCGAGCGAAGGCGTCGACAGGGGAGACTGGACGCTCCTGACCCCTCCCGAAACGATTTCAGCCGTGCCCTCGGCGACCGGCGTCGAAGTGCGCCGCCGCCCACTGCAGCTCATCGGTCCGCGCGCCCCCGTCCCGGAGGTCTCCCGCCCATGAAATACCTCATGATGGCCTGCGCCGTTGTCGCCGCCTGCCTCATGGTCTATCAGGAATTCAAGCCGATTCCCCTGCCGCCGCCGCCTCCTCCGCCGCCCGCCATCCTTGTCGAACCAGCGCCCGTAATCAACGAGATGGAGCAGGCCAAGATTCTTAAGTCCGCTGAGGATCAGGACCCCGAAGTGCGGTGGGAAGCCGTGCTCCTGCTAGACAAGATGCAGTCGCCGCAGGCGATGCCGATCATCTTTCACATGCTGCGTAAGGACCACGAAATGTCTCTGCGCATCAAGGCCATCGATCTCCTCGGCAAGAGACACGGACCCGATGTCCTGGACGCGCTCATCGGCGCTCTTAAGGACCAGGAGATGGACGTGCGCCTGGCGGCCCTACGCGCAATCGAGAGTATCGGCGACTACTCGGTGGCGGGCATCATCGCCACCGGCCCGATCAAGGATCAGGAGGAAAGCGTGCGTCTACAGGCCATAAAGACGCTGAACTCGCTGCAAGATAAAAAGCAGGCTGAGATCGAGGCGGCGAAATTGCGTTATGAGCAGGAGAAACAAACCGCCGCCGCCGCCGCCGCGGAAGAAGCCAAAAAGAGGTGGTGGTAGGACATGAACCGACAACTGATGCTGTGCATCTTTCTCGGGGCGGTCGCATTCATCATCTGGGACTACAAACATCCCAAGCTCGAGGTGGTTGTGCCTCCTCCGCCTCCGGCCATCGTGATACCGCCGGGACCGGCTTTTACTGAAGACGAAATCAGCAAGATCCGAATGTCGCTTCAGGACGCGGACTCGTCGGTGCGCTGGGCCGCGATCGCGCTGCTGTTCAACATCCGAGATCCCCATCTTAAGCCGAACCTGGAGAAAATGCTGCTCGAGGATCCCGATCCCGAGGTGCGAATGAAGGTCGTGTCGCTTTACAAGGAGCGAGATGACTTCGCCCGGCTGGGCGCGCTCGTGCGCAGCCTCAACGATTATGATGCGAGCGTGCGTGTGGCCTCGCTGCAGGCGCTCGGAGACATCGGCGACCCTTCCGTCGTGCTCTGGATCACCTCCCTGCTCAAGGATGTCGATCCCGCCGTCCGCATAGAGGCTCTGCACACGCTCGGGCGCTTTCAGGACAAACGCAAGGCCGAATTCCAGGCGCTGGCCGACAAGCTGCGTGCCGACTACGAAAATGCCGTTCGGCGCGCGGCGTCACGCCGATAATTTCATAGGGAGATATCAGTCATGGAACTCACCGGAATCAAGCAGCTCAACAAGAAGGTCGCCGAAGAGAGCCTGTTCATCCAAGATCTCAAGCTAGAGATCGCGAAGGTCATCATCGGCCAGGATGAGACGCTCGACCGCATCCTCGCCG
>JBBTJN010000101.1:0-20107 GCA_038059415.1 Elusimicrobiota bacterium
AAGGTGACCGCCAGCCTCTCGACGGAGTCACGGCCCGCCGATTCGTCAGAGCTGTGCCTTCCGCCCCGGGCTTGACGCGCGGCCACGATAGAGTTATATAGAAGCATGATCGAAGAAACGGTCGCAAAGATTGAAGCCGCCCTGCGCCAGGCGCGCATCACCGACCCCCAGAATAAGGCCGAACTCATCACGTTGCTTGAGACGCTTAAGGCCGAGGTCCAGAGAGAAAAGCGTTCCAAGGACTTGCTCGATTCAGCGGGCGCCGGCCTTAAGGACGCGGCCCTCAAGTTCGAGACGACACACCCCGAACTTGCGACGGTGGTCAATGAAATCAGCACGATGCTCGCCAAGATCGGGATATAGCTCGTCGGGATGAGCCGGCCCCTTGCGATCGAGGCGTTCCGCGACAAGATCGCGTCGGAGATAAGTCGCGCTGGAAGCCTGATCCTGACCGCGCCGACCGGCAGCGGCAAGTCCACGCAAACGCCGCAATACCTGATGGGGGAATTCCCCGGGAAGGTGCTGGTGCTCGAGCCCCGGCGGCTGGCGGCGCGCAGCCTCGCGGGGCGCGTCGCCGTGGAGACAAAGACCGCGCTCGGGACGACGGTCGGCTACCAAGTCCGCTTCGACAACCGCTGCGGGCCGCAGACCGCAGTCGTGTTCCAGACCTACGGCGTCTTCATCGCGCAGATGATGAAGGACCCCTTCTTAGCGGGCGTGGGCGTCGTGCTTCTCGACGAATTTCACGAGCGCAGCCTCGAGTGCGACCTGGCGCTCGCGTGGCTCAAGGCCCTGCGCAAGGGGCGCAGGCGGGATCTTCGCATCGCCGTCATGTCGGCGACGCTCGAGGCCGAGGCGCTGTCGCGATATCTGCCGGAGGCGGCGCGAGTGGAGGTGCCGGGGCGTCTGTTCCCGGTGGACATACGCCATCATCCTCTCGATGCGCGCGGCGGGCCGGCCGAGGGCGCCTTAGCCGCCCTGCGAGATCTGGCGCGCGAGGGGCTCGACGGGTCGGCGCTGATCTTCATGCCGGGATTGCGCGAGATTCGGCGCACGCTGGCCGTGATAACTCCCTATTGCCGAGAGCAGGGCCTCGAACTTCACGCCCTTCACGGGAGCATGAACCTGGCCGAGCAGCAGAGCGTTCTGGAGGAGTCGCCGCAGCGTCGCGTCATCGTCGCCACGAACGTCGCGGAGACGGGCCTGACCATTCCCCAGGTGACCATGGTCATCGACAGCGGCCTGCACCGCGTTGCGGCTTACGACGCCGCGCGCGGCATCAATACTTTATATCTGTCGAGGATCAGCCGCAACAACGCGGTCCAGCGCGCGGGACGGGCCGGGCGCACGGCGCCGGGGCGCTGCGTGAGGCTGTGGTCAAAGTCGGACGAGACGGGAATGGCCCCGAGCCTCGCGCCCGAAATTTTACGCCTCGAGCTGGGCTCGCTGAGGCTGCAGGCCGCGTCCCTACCCGAGGCCGTGGATTGGATCACGACGCCGAAAGCGGATGCCTGGGCCGACGCGGGGCGCACGCTCGCAGCGCTCGGGGCCGTGGACGCCAACGAACGCGTTACGCCGCGAGGGCGTGTTTTGCTGCGCTGTCCCGCCCCGCTCCGGGTGGCCGCCGTGTTGGAGGCGGCGCGCGCGCTGGGGCCCGAAGCGTACGAGCGCGCCTGCGCCATGGCCGCCGTCTTCGAGACGGCGGGCAACCTCCGTCCCAACCAGGCGGCCGACCTCGCGTCTCTGGCGACGGACCTCCTGGCCGGCTCACGCGAGGAAGTCTCATGGGAAACATCCGAAATTTTTCGCCAATTTAAACGGCTTTACGGCAAGGAAGAGGGCGGAGCTCCACCCGTCTCGAGCGCCGACGCGCTGTCATTGGCGTGGCTTGAAGCCTTCACGGACCGCCTCGCCGCGCGCGAGGGAGAAGGGCTTTTTTATCGCTTGAGCGACGGGCGAGGCGCCCTTCTGTCAACCGTCAAGGACGCCCCCCCGTTATTGATCGCGCTCGATGTCCGTGAGCGCGCCGGAGGCGGCCAAGCCCGCCGGATCGGCATAAATTTATTTTTGCCATTAACCCCCGAGGCGATCTCCCGCGCCTTCCCCGGCGAATGCGCCTGGGCGCCGGCGGCCGAGTTCGACGAGCGAAAAAGCCGCGTCATCAAAGAAGAAAGGCTGATGTTCCGGGGACTCGTGCTCGCGCGCCGCGAGGTCGCCGCCCGCAAGGATGATCGCAAGATCGCCGCCGCTCTATGGGCGGAGAAGTTCGCCTCGGGCGAACTCCAGCATCCGGGCTATGACGAGCGCGCCCGCCAGTTCGTCACGCGCATCGCTTTGGCCAGGCGCCTTTATCCCGGCATGAGCTACCCGGAGATGAGCGCCGATGACTGGCGTCTGATCTACGGCGAGGTCTGCGCGGGCCGAAACACGCTCAAGGACATCGAGCGCGTGAGCCTCCTGCCGCACATCGAGGGCTACCTGGGCCGGGCGCTCACGGACTTCCTCGAGCGCGCGCTCCCCGCGACCAAGCGCCTGCCCTCGGGCAAGACCGGGCGCTTGACCTATCACGAAACGCACCCGCCGGAGCTGGCCGCGCGCCTCGGCGATTTCGTCAAGATGACGGGCGCCCTGAACCTGTGCGAGGGGCGCCTGGCCGTCACCTTCGACATACTCGCGCCCAACCACCGGACCGTCCAGAAAACCAAGGACCTCGGCTCCTTCTGGGCCAACGCTTATCCGACGGTCAAGAAGGAGCTTCAGCGGCGCTACCCGCGCCATCCCTGGCCCTAACCTATCTCGGCGCGGACGAAGATCGGGAGGCCGCCAGCAGAAGTGGGCTAATTCTGTTTATATGCCGCTTTAATCCGTTTCAAATCTGCATCTGAGAGATCTGGGCGTTTTTCAATATATTTTTTCAAGGAACTATCATGAAAGACGCTTGAGTCAATCATATCGGACCAGGCCAAGGCCTGATCGACTGACACGTCTTGTGCCCGCAAATCGTAGTATTTAAGAATCATTCTCCACGCTGTTTCAGCGTGGCCGCTGTCTTCCTGCATCACCTCAAGAAATGCCATTATTCGTGCAGGAGTCAACTCGCCATGCCTGCGTTCATATGCGTCGAGGAAAAAAGGCAGGGACAGGTTTACAAATCCACTTCGGCCCAAATACGACGGACCTATATATTTGGCGAGCCTCACGATTTCCTCAGGAGAAAGAATTCCAATTGCGTAACGCTCGTTGGCCAGTTTGGCACGAGCTTCGACTAATTCTTCAAGAACCTCCCGCACGTTTTCCGCTTGCCATTGCGGAGCTTTGCTAAACGCTTCCAGATAAGGCTCAACGTTTTCGGTCGGTTCGCCCGACTTGAGGCGTTGCTGCAAAACATTCCGCAAGTGATAGCCTGCAGTCTGTTCTATCCCCACGCGTTGGGCTGACGCCATCCATTCACAAGCCTGCGATGCGGTCTGAATCGATGCGTCATAGAATGTCTTATACATTGCCATCTTAGTCGAGTCGTCGCCATAAGCGTGGTCTTGGGCGAAAAGATCGTCAACCTCCTGAGAAAAAATAATATTCGGATCGTTTCTAACGTCTTCAATCGGCGGCAGGAATGGCCTCAAATCTAATTTTTTAACGGCTTTAGCTAATGATTCCAGATCCTTCAAAGTAATATCTTTTATATTTTCAGCGGTAAACCGTAGAATCGCTCTGTTGGTTTCCTTGGCGTCCTTGATGCCGTCGAGGTATCGAATGCGGGCGGAGGGTTTGAGAGACCGCAGTTTGTCTTGTATCTGCTGGGGACTGATCAGATCGGGGGAATCCGGATTAGCTGGCACGAAGAGGGCAGGTGCCTTTTGTGCTTCTGCGACTAAAAGCCCTGTCTGAAACGCTGATGTCAGCTCCCAGTCTGGATCGCTGAAGGGCGACGCAAAGGAGCCAGCCACCGAGCTGAACTGCTGCCCCCATGTCGGGATAGGCGTCATGCGCTGGACTCCGATCGCGGCGGTGGCCTGGCAGCGGGAGAAGCCCGGCGCGGATATCAGAAGCGCGGCGGTCATGCTCCAGGCGGTGAACTTTTTGCAAGGAACGGCTTGAAGTAATTCTTTCATCGCAACTCCTCGCTCACGTGTAGTTGACATGGTCGTACGCTCTCCCGATGAGACGATGTGTATCGTCATATACTGGCAGGATAGCATGCGCACTGATGTCTAATATGGGCCGTTGGGTCCCACAATGAAACCATAGGACCTATCGCTGGATAGGTCCTATGCTTCGCCGGCGCGTGAACAAGGATTACCGGGCGAGGATGGCGAAGGCGACCGCGTGTTCGCGGCCATGGGACAGGGAGAGCTTGAGGCCGCGCACCTGCTTGCCGTTGATCTTCACCGACGGCCGGCCGTGGCAATCCCTGGCGACGGAGATCGCGGTCAGCGGGACCTCGGCTTTTCCGAGCGCCTTATAGACCGCTTCTTTCGCGGCGAAGCGAACGGCGAAATGGGGCCAGGGATTCTTCTTCGCTTTGCAGTAAGCGATCTCCGAAGTCGAGAAAATACGGGCCAGGAACCTTGGGTTGCGGCGAGAGAGGGACTTCACGCGCGCGATTTCGACGAGATCGACCCCGAGCTCCACGATTACTCGACCGTGACGCTCTTGGCCAGATTGCGCGGCTGGTCCACGTCGCAGCCCCGAAGGTCCGCCACATGGTACGCTAGAAGTTGGAGCGGGATGATGTTCACGATCGGAGACAGCATCTCCGGGACCGGAGGCAGGCGCAGGACGGCCTCGCAGTCCTTGAACTCACCCACGCCCTCGGTGGCGAGCACGATCACCTGCGCACCGCGCGCCTTCACCTCCTCAAGGGATGACAGGGTCTTCTCGAGAACGCGCGACTGGGTCGCGATCACGACGACCGGCATCTCGGTATCGATCAAAGCAATCGGCCCGTGCTTGAGCTCACCGGCGGGATAACCCTCGGCATGGATATACGAAATCTCTTTAAGCTTGAGCGCGGCCTCGAGCGCGATCGGATAGTTCACGTGGCGGCCTATGAAAAGAAAGTGCTCCTTCCTCGCGAACCTCTTCGCGACGGCGAGAATCTGCGCGTCGAGCTTGATCGCGGCGCGGATCCAGCCGGGAACCTTGACGAGATCGTCGACGAACGCACGGCCCTCGGCCTCGGTCATTTGACCGCGACCGAGGGCGGCATGGAGCATGATGACGGCCAGCGAAACGAGCTGGCCGATGAAGGCCTTCGTGGAGGCGACGCCGAGCTCAGGGCCGCAGTGCGTGTACAGGGTCCAGTCGGCGGCACGCGTAAGCGCGCTGCCGACCGTGTTGCAAATGGCCAAGACCTTCGCGCCCTTCTCCTTGGAAAGTTTGACGGCGGCCAAGGTGTCGGCGGTCTCTCCGGACTGGCTGACGGCGATGACAAGATCGTCAGAGCCGACCGTCGTCTCGCGGTAGCGGAATTCAGACGCGGTTTCGACGCGAGTCGGGACGCCGATCAAGGCCTCGAACCAGTATTGGCCGACAAGACAGGAGTGATAGGCGGTGCCGCAGGCGATCATCTGCACCGACCGAATCTTCTTAAATATGTCGGCGTTCATGCCGCAGTCGCGCTCAAGCGCTCCCTCGAGAGGAAACAGCCGCCCGCGCATCGTGTCCTCGCAGGACATAGGTTGGTCGTGAATTTCCTTAAGCATGAAGTGGCGGTAGCCGGATTTTTCCGCCATCGTGCGGTCCCAGGTGATATCGATCGGGGTCTTCTCTATGCGTCGACCGGAAAGATTGAAAAAAGTCGCCCCATCCTTTTTGAGAACGGCCATCTCTCCATCCTCGAGGAACACCGCCTTTCGTGTGTGGGCAAGAAAAGCGGGGACATCGGAGCCGAGGAAGGTCTCCCCCTCTCCGAGTCCGATGATGAGCGGAGACGCGGTCTTCGCGACGATGATCGCGCCGGGGGCCTTCGACCAGAGCACGGCGACCGCGTAGGCGCCGCGGACATCGCCGAGCGCGCGGCGGACGGCCTCGAACAGCAGGGGTTCGTTGAGATCAGGCTTCGGCGACGTGCCCGGAGGCTGGAGCAGGGAGATCTTTTCCGCGACAAGGTGCGCGAGCACCTCGGTGTCGGTCTCGCTCTCGAACTTGGCGCCGGCGGCGACCATTCGGTCCTTGAGCTCGAGATAGTTCTCAATGATGCCGTTATGGACGACCGCGACGGCGCCGGTCGGATCGGCATGGGGATGAGAGTTGGCCTCGCTCGGCTTGCCGTGCGTCGCCCAACGCGTGTGGCCCAACGCCACCGAGCCCGGAAGCGGGTTCTCAGCGATGGCCTTCTCGAGATTCGTCAGCTTGCCCTGGGCGCGGCGCCGTTCGATGACGCCGTCCACGATAGACGCCAGACCCGAGGAGTCGTAGCCGCGGTACTCGAGGCGCTTGAGGCCCTCCATAAGCAACGGAACGGCTTGCTGAGGCCCGACGTAGCCGACGATGCCGCACATGGCCTAGTCGATGGCCCGCCGCATCTCGGAGACGGCGCTCTTAAGACCCACGAACACGGAGCGGGCGACGATCGAAAAGCCGATGTTGAGCGCCGACAGGTGCGGGACTCGCGCCACGGGCTCCACGTTGTGGTAGTCGAGGCCGTGGCCGACATGGACGACGATGCCCATTTCCCAGGCCATGTACGCGGCGAGTTCGAGGCGCTCGAGCTCAAGCTTCTGCTTGGGCCTGCTGTGCGTCTTCGCGTAGTCGCTCGTGTCGAGCTCGACGATGTCGGCGCCAAGATTGCGCGCGGCGCGGACGGCGGGGGCTTCGGGCGCGACGAAGAGGCTGACCTCGACGCCCGCCTTCTTGAGGCGAGCGATGGTCTTGGCGAGGCTCTTGCCATTGCGCACGAGGTCCAGGCCGCCTTCGGTGGAGACTTCGCCGGGGCGCTCGGGGACGAGGCACACCGAGGTCGGGCGGGCCTTGAGCACCATGGAGACAATCTTCGCGTCGTCGCTGATTTCCACATGAGTCTCGCCCTTGAGGCGGCAAAGCTTGACGATGTCCGCGTCCTGCATGTGGCGGCGGTCGCGGCGAAGGTGGCAGACGATAATGTCGGCACCGGACTGGCGGGCGACCTGCGCGGCCTGCACGGGATCGGGATCGATGTCAAGCCGCGCCTGGCGTAGCGTCGCGATGTGGTCGATGTTCACTCCCAGCTTCAGCTTTTGCTCGGTCTTCATGGGTGTTTCTCCTCTCCGGCTCCCGTCTCCTCCAGATAAATCCGTGCGATCGAATCGGCGATCCTGCGATTCTCCCCGGCGCCGGGGCCCTCCACGAGTATGCGCAGCACCGGCTCGGTGCCCGAATAGCGCACGAACACGCGCCCGCGGCCCAAGAGGCTCTTGGACGCCGTCGCGATCGCGGCGGCGGTGTGGCGCATCATGGCAAGAGGAGGCTTGCTCTTCACATGGAGCGCCCTCAAAGTCTGGGGCGTGGGCTTGTACAGCCGGCCGAGCGCGCTCATCGGCTTGCCCGACTCACGCCACGCGGCGAAGATCTGTAGGCCGGTCAGCATGCCGTCGCCGGTCGGCGCGAAATCCCGAAACACGAGGTGTCCCGAGTTCTCGCCTCCGAGGCTCAGGCCTTCCTTCTCGATGGCCTCGGTCACATGGCGGTCGCCAACCGGGGTCGTCACTACGTCGACGCCGATCGTGCGCAGGTAGGACAGCAGGCCGTAATTCGACATCACCGTGACGACGACCTTGCCGCCTTTGAGGCCGCCGCGCCGAAGCAGGCGCGCGGCCGCGGCCGCGATCAGCGCGTCGCCGTCAAGGAGCCTGCCGTGCTCATCGCAGACCAGGGCGCGGTCGGCATCGCCGTCGAGGGCGAGGCCGGCATGCGCGCGGCGGCGCTTGACTTCTCGGCGCAGCGCCTCGGTCGCGGTGGCCCCGCAGCCCCTGTTGATGTTCCGGCCGTTGGGCGCAACACCAATAGCGAACACCGTGGCGCCAAGGTCGGCGAGCAACTTCGGCGCGAACGCCGCGGCCGCGCCGTTGGCGCAGTCCACAACGATGCGCGTACCGACGAGGTCGAGCATGGCTGGGAATGCGCTCTTCAGAAAATCAGCGTAAACCGCGCATCGGTCGGCGGCCGCTAACGGAGAACGCACGATCGCGGGCGGCGCAGGGCGCGCGATCCGTCGCTCGATCTCAAGCTCGAGAGCCTGGGCCATTTTAAAGCCCGCACCATCGAAGAACTTGACCCCGTTATATTCCGCCGGATTATGGCTCGCCGAGATCACGACGCCGGCGAAGCAGCCGAGCCTCGGCGTGAGGTAAGACACGGCCGGAGTAGGGATGACGCCGAGATCGAGCACCCGCACGCCGGCGGCGGAGAAGCCTGAGATCAGGGCGCGCAGCAAGGCCGGCCCGGAGCCGCGCGTGTCGCGACCGACGGCGATGAGCGGGGCGAGGCCGTTGATCTTAACGCGCTGACGCTCGAGGAGCACGCGGGCCGCGTGATAGGCGAGGGCGCGCACGGCTTCAGGCTTAAGCGCGCCCTGGCCAAGGATACCGCGCACGCCGTCGGTGCCGAACAGGCGGACGCTCACGTGCTCTCGGAAACGCGACGCAAAGTTTCGAGGACACGGCGGGTCTCAAGGACGTCATGCACGCGCAAAATCGATACGCCGGCCAGGGACGCCCAGGCGGCGACGGCCAAGGATCCCGCGAGACGGTCCTCCGATCCGTTGTCGGTCAAAATCTTCCCGAACATCGATTTCCGAGAGACGCCCAGCAGAACGGGGGCGATCGACGAGAACTCCCCTGATCGCCGGATCAGCGTCAAATTGTCGTCCAAGGTCTTTCCAAAACCGATGCCCGGGTCCACCCACACGCGATCCGCCCGGCCTCCGGCCGCGACAAAGAAATTGAGGCGTTCGCGCAGGAAGGAGCAGACCTCGGAGAAACAATCGTCGTAGCGCGGGTTGGACTGCATCGTCTTGGGCGACGAACCTAACATATGCATCAACACCACTCTCTGCGCACGCAGCGCGACCTGGAGCATGTCCTTGTCGTCGCGCAGAGCGGAAATGTCGTTAACGATCGTCGCCCCTCCGTCCAATGCCTCGGCCGCTATCGCGGCCTTGGTCGTGTCGATCGAAATCTGGACCTTGCTCTGGCGAGCCAACGCCCCGATCACCGGGATCACGCGCGCCCGCTCGACTTCCAGCGGCACGGGATGTGAGCCTGGACGCGTGGACTCTCCTCCGAAGTCAAGAATATCGGCCCCTTCCTCCACCAAACGCAGCGCGCGTTCGACCGCGAGTTCCTTGCTGTCCGTACGGCTGGCCTCATGAAACGAGTCCGGCGTGCAGTTCACGACTCCCATGATCAGCGGCCTCGCCAATCGCTTCGCGATTTCGTCGGCGGGAGTCGGGGCGGTCATCGTCGGTATCACGGTTTTAGGCCCGCGCGGCGGCTAGGATGCCGTCGACGTCGTCGCCGCTCAGCACTTCACGATCGAAGAGCGACTGCGCCAGTTGGTCGAGCGCCTTCTTGTTGGCGGCCAGGATCGAGCGCGCGCTAAGCTGCGCCTCGACGACAAGGCGCTTGACCTCTTTGTCGACGAGCTGCATCGTGCACTCGGAGAAGGCCCCGCCCTTGTTCAGGTCGCGGCCCAAGAACATCTCGTGGTCGGGCTTCTTCAGCGACAGCGGCCCGACGACCTCGCTCATGCCGAACTCGGTGACCATGCGCGTCGCGTAGGCCGTGGCCTTGGACAAGTCGTCCGCGGCGCCCGTCGTGATCTCATTGAAGGCGATCTCCTCGGCGGCGCGTCCGCCGAGGAGAATGGCGAGACGGTTGGTGATGTCCCCGCGCGAGGTCAGGTACTTATCCTCTATCGGGAGCTGGAGGGTGTACCCAAGCGCGAGGCCGCGCGAGAGGATCGAGACCTTGTGCACCGGATCGGTGCCGGGAATCATCTTCGCAACAAGCGCGTGGCCGCTCTCGTGATAGGACACGATCTTCTTCTCGCGCTCGGACATGATGCTGGAATGCTTTTGCGGGCCGGTCATGACACGCTCGATGGCCTCTTCGAGGTCGACGAGCTCGACAAGCTCCTTATTGTTGCGCGCGGCGAGCAGGGCGCCCTCGTTGATCACATTGGCGAGGTCAGCACCCGCGAAACCGGGCGTGCGCCGCGCGACGACCCCAAGGTCGGCATCCGGCGACATCTTCACAATCTGGGCGTGCACCTTCAGGATCGCCTCCCGGCCCTTGCAGTCGGGCACGGGCACGTTGATCTGCCGGTCGAAACGGCCGGGGCGAAGGAGCGCCGTGTCGATCACATCGGGGCGGTTGGTCGCCGCGATCAGAATGATGCCCTGATTCTGCTCAAAGCCGTCCAACTCGATCAAAAGCTGGTTGAGCGTCTGCTCGCGCTCATCGTGGCCGCCGCCGATCCCGGCGAAGCGCGCGCGGCCGACGGCGTCAAGTTCGTCAATGAAGATCACGGAGGGAGCGGCCTTCTTGGCCTGGTCGAAAAGATCGCGCACGCGCGAGGCGCCGACGCCGACGAACATCTCGACGAACTCGGAGGCGGACGCGGAGAAGAACGGCACGCCGGCCTCACCGGCGACCGCGCGCGCCAGCAGGGTCTTGCCCGTGCCGGGGGGGCCGAACAGGAGCACGCCTCGCGGCATCTTGCCGCCCAGCTTCTGATATTTGTCGGGTGTCTTTAGGAAGTCCACGACCTCGCGCAGTTCCTCCTTGGATTCCTCGCAGCCGGCGACATCGGCGAAGGTGGTCTTCTTCTTCTTGTCGTCGACCATCTTGGCTTTCGAGCGGCCGAAGGACAGCGCCTGCTTGCCGCCGACCTGGACTTGGCGGATAACAAAGAACCACCAGAGGAGGAAGAACAGTAAAATGCCGCCGAGATTCAGCGCGAAGGCATAGAGGCCGCTGCGGTCGCGCTCGCCCTGGAAGTTGGAGACCTTGTGGGCCTCAAGATCCTCGACGAGCTTCGGGTCGGGCAGGGGCAACGTGCGAAAATGCTGGGTCGCGCCCCTCGCGTCGCGGTAGTCGCCGCTGATAAGGTCCGGGCGCATACGCACCTGGATGATGGCACCCTCGCGCAAGCGTGACTTGAACTCGGAATAAGGGATTTCGGTCTCGAGAGGAACGGTCTTCACGCTGTTGAACAACGTCAGTAGGAGCACGAAGCCGAGTCCCCATATCACGAGCTGCTTCAAATTTTTATTGTCCATCGCTAGATCTTCAACACTCCCACGCAAGGCAATTGCCGATAGCGCTCATCATAGTCCAGACCGAAGCCGACGACAAACTCATTTGAGATCTTAAATCCAATATATTTCGGATGAAAGGGGGTTTTCCGGCACTCGGGCTTGTCGAGCAAAGTGCACACCTCGAGCGAGTTCGGCCGGTGCGCGCGTAAGGTCTCGGTCAGGGAGGTCAAGGTCAGCCCGGTGTCCACGATGTCCTCGACGAGCAGCAGGTCCTTGCCCTCGGGACTCTGGCGCAGATCGAGCAAGGTCCGGATGGCGCCGGTCGAGGCCGTGCCCGCGTAGGAGGAGACCGCGACGAAATCCGTTTCGACATCCACCTCGGGGCCCAAGGCACGCAGGAGATCGGCCAAAAAGATGACGCTGCCCTTCAGTACGCCCACGACCACGAGGCGTTTGCCCGCATAGTCGCGCGTAATCTGGGCGCCCAGCTCCTTGATCCTGGCCGCGAGGGTCGCTTCATCGAGCAAAACCCTGCTTAAAGCGGGGTGTAAGACGGTTTGGGAGAGCATCGGACTCCTATTTTACCTTTTAGGGCTCCCCCTTATCAAGGAACGCCGGGGCGGGGTGCTCCTTGGGGTGGACGACCTTGGATTGGTCTGCTACAATGCCGCCGATGCCTACTAGTGAAACAGAAATCACATTCTCCGTCCTCGTCGCCGACAACGACCCGGACGCCCGAAACACCCTCAGTGTCGAGCTCGAAAAAGTCCCCGGCGTGAGCCTTAAGGTCTCCACCACCGCCGACGGCGACGAAGCCCTCGACAAGCTCAAGGGCACGTCTTTCGACCTCGTTTTCCTCGACTACGTGCTCCCCCCCGCCAACGGCCTCGACGTTCTCGAAAAGATTCGCCAGCACCACCCAAAGACCGCCGTCGTGATGACGACCGCGGCTGGCAACGAGCAGATGGCCGTGGCCGCCATGAAAAAGGGCGCGATGGACTACATCACGAAGAAGGATCTTCGCCAGACCGATCTCGGACAGCTCCTGCGTCGCGTTATCGAGATCCGCGACCTCGTCAACCAGAACATGGAGCTGCGCCAGGTCAACCAGATGAAGAACGAGTTCATCGCAAACGTCTCTCATGAACTGCGCACCCCTTTGACGGTCGTCATCGGCTACGCGAATACGATGCGCGACGGCAGCCTCGGGCCGCTCTCCGACGCCCAGCAGAAGGCGCTCGGTGCGATCATAGACCGCGCCGAAGGCCTTATGCTTACGCTCAACAACATCCTTAAAATCCGCGACGTCCACGAGGGCCGCAAGCAGTTCCTGCTCAAGCCCGTCGACTTCCGCCGGCTCGTCGCGGCCCAGCTCGACCGCGCGGGCCGCGAGATCCGCCGCCGCAAGCTCACGCTCACGACCGAATACCCGAAGTCCGAGGTCTATGTCATGGCCGACGAGGAAAAACTCGGCGACGTGATCGACAATCTTCTCTCCAACGCATGCAAGTTCAGTCCGGCGGGAGGCGGACTGAAGATCATCGTCACCGTGGGAAAAGACCAGGTGCACCTGTCCGTCGTCGACGCCGGCCCGGGCGTGCCGCCCGAGATCCTGCCCCATATCTTCGACACGTTCTCCGCCGCCAACCAGGGCCCGACGCGCGAGTACCCTGGCCTCGGCCTCGGCCTCCCGCTCTCGAAGCAGATCATCGAGATGATCGGCGGCCGCATCTGGGTCGAGAGCGAGGGCTCCGGTCGCGGCACCACGGCCCGCCTCACGCTTCCTGTTTCGAAGAATGACGCCGCCCCGACCGTCGTCGATGGCTCCGAGATCATGCGTAAAAAGCACATCCTCATCGTCGAGGACAACCCCGATCTCGTCGAGGTGCTCATGCTGTTCCTCTCGACCGTCAGCAGCAACCTGTCGATCGCGACCGCGCACTCCGGCTTCGAGGCGCTCGAGCGCATCGAGGAGTATCTGCCGAGCCTCGTCATTCTCGACGTCATGATGCCGGGAATGGACGGCTTCGAGGTGCTCTCGCGCCTCAAGCGGCTGCCTCCCGAGAAGCGCCCGCCGGTGATGGTATTGACCGGCTACTCGGACGCGCTCACGCGCGCCAAGGAGGCCGGTGCCGACGAGGTCATGCTCAAGCCGTTCGAGAAGAACGTCTTCGTCAGGAAGGTCCACCAACTCCTCGGCGCCCCCCCCGTCTGACATGGCGCGCGTTCTGGTCGTCGACGACGAGGAATACGTCCGGGATCTCCTCAAGGAAATGCTCCTGACCCAGGGCCATAAGACCGAGCTCGCCGCCGACGGCATCCAGGCCTTCGAGATCCTAAAAACGAAGACGATAGACCTCGCCATCGTCGATCGCAACATGCCCGGCATGACCGGCATCGAGATCGTCCAGCTCATCCGCCAGAATCCGAAGACGAAGGACATAAAGGTCCTGATGTGCACCGCCTCGAGCGTGACGAAGGAAATCGACGAAGCCTTCGTCGCCGGCGCCGACGACTACGTCCTGAAGCCCTTGAGCTTGTCGGCCCTGCTCGGCAAGGTCGCCAAGGCGCTGGCCGCTCAATGAAGCCCACCGTCCTCGTGTTATGCGGCGGGAAATCCGCCGAAAGGCTGGTCTCCCTCGTCTCCGCGCGGTGCGTCGTGGAAAATCTCGACGCGAAACGCTTCCACGTTCTCCTAGTCCATATCGGCGCCGACAACAGCTGGGCCGAGGTCGCGCCCTTCCGCCTCCTCGCCGAAACTCCGGGGCAGTTGCACCGGGGGGGTGCTGCGCTCGCGCGCCTGCGCAAAGGCTCCCGGCGCGCGGACCCGTGGAAGCTTCTGATCTCTCTTGGAAAGGAGGATTGCGTATTCCCCGCACTCCACGGCCCCATGGGCGAGGACGGCACGATGCAGGGTCTGCTCGAATTGGCCGGCGTCGCCTACGTGGGCTGCGGCGTTCTCGGCTCGGCGGCCGGCATGGACAAGGAGGCGACCAAGCGCGTCGCCCAGTCCTCCGGCCTGCCCCAGGTTGCGTGGGCCGCGGCTCGATGCGCGAGCGAGGCCTCAGACGCCGCGCGCCGCCTCGGATTCCCCGTGTTCATCAAGCCCGCGCGCATGGGCTCGTCCGTCGGCGTCGCGAGGGTCACAGGCCCGTCCGGAGTCGCCGCCGCGGTACGCGAAGCCCTGCGCTACGACGACAAGGCGCTTGTCGAGAAAGGGATCCCCGCGCGCGAGATCGAGACCGCCGTGCTCGGCGATCCATGGGCGCCGAAGGGCGACCGCTTCGAACTGAAGGCCTCCTGCTGCGCCGAGATCATACCGAACGCCGAGTTTTATGATTATAAAGCGAAGTATCTCAATGCCAACGGAGCGAGCTTCCGTGTGCCCGCGCCGATCCCGACGAAAACGGCCTTGCGCGTGCGCGAGATCGCCCTCGCCGCCTTCCGAGCCCTCGACCTGTACGGCCTCGCCCGAATGGACTTTTTCATGCATAAAAGGACCGGCGCGGTCTACTTCAACGAGCCGAACACTTTACCTGGCTTCACGCCGGCCAGCATGTATCCGCGGCTTTGGCGAGAATCCGGAGTGCCCACCAAAAAACTCATCGAAACCTTGATCGCCCTGGCTCTGCGCCGCGCCGCCGGGCGGCGGCGAATCAGCACGAAGCATTGAATATCCAGATTCGTAAGGCCACGAACCTTTCTCGTCACTGGGCGTAATATAGGTGGGGAAGATGGAACCTGAGGCGTTCGCTGATCTGCTCCGCCAATCGGGAGACAAGGCTTACAACTTCGCTTATCGGTTGGCGGGCAACGAGCAGGACGCGCGAGATCTGGTCCAGGAAGCCTTCGCAAGGGCGCTGGGGCACATAGGGTCTTATGACCCGTCTCGAGCGTTCGGCTCGTGGCTTCTAAGGATTCTTCATAACATTTTTCTGGACGGGACGCGGCGCCTGGCGCACCGGCGCACGGTATCGCTGGATGCACCGGCCCCGGTCGAGGACGCAAGCTGGGAAGACATTCTCCCGGCGAAGGATATGTCGGCGGCGGATGAATTGATCCGCTGCGAGAGCATCGATATGATCCAGCTCGCGCTGGAGCGCTTGCCGCCGCATTACAAGGCCGCCGTCGTGTTGTGCGACGTGGAAGGGATGTCTTACGATGACATCGCCCGGATCATGAAGGCGCCGGTCGGAACGATCCGGTCGAGGATTCACCAAGGCCGGCTGCTGGCGCGCAAGGCGTACGAAGAGCTGGAACGAAGCGGAGGAATACGCCAATGACTGCACACGTGGACGGCCCCGAACTTTCGGCGTATCTAGACGGCGCCTTGGCTCCCGAACCCCGCGCCCGTATCGTGCTTCACATGTCTTCCTGCGCCGACTGCCGCGCCGAGCTTGACAGCCTCCGCCACCTGAAACTGGCCCTTTCCTCCGCCCCGCGCAAGCGCATGCCCGCGGACCTGGCCCTCGCCCTCGAACGCCGTTTTGCATCAGGCGCCCGGCCGTGGTACGCCCCATTGACGAAGCCGATGATATGGGCCCCCGCCGGCGCGCTCACGGTCGCCGTGACGGCCGTCTCACTGTGGTTGCGCTTCGCCGCGACCCTCGACGAGATTCCTCTCGAGCCTTTGCTCGCCGCGCACGCGCGCTACAGCGCCGAGGCGCTGGTCCACGAAGACAACCTCGTCGCCTCAAACTACTTGGATCAATTAAATGACCTCCCCGATGCGTCTGAATCCGAAATCCAGTAAAATAGGCCGCTTCCTCAAGGTGTGTGGCAGCGGCGATTGCGCGCCTTATGGCGTGGTCGCCGCGGCGGTCGCCGCCTTGTTGCTGCCCATCGCGACCGTGGCGCTTCCCACGGACGATGAGCTCCTTCAATCCGCCCTCGCCTCCCCCGCGATTCCCTATCAGGGGAAAGTGATGGTCACGCAGTGGTTTGGCAAGCATACCCGGGCGGAGGAAATGCGGGTGCACTTCGCCCCGCCTGACAATATCCGCCGCGAGTTCCTCACGCCCGACGGCGCCGTCGCGCGGATATCGGTCAGCGACGGGGAGCATGAGACCGTCTCGCGCGGCGGGAAGATCGTCGTCGGCGACGCGGTGCGCAGCTACGAAAAGGTAATGACGCCCGCACGAGAGCGCGAGGTGCTGCTGTCCAACTACACGGTCATCGTCGGCACGGCAGACAAGGTCGCCGGCCGCCCGATCTGGTTGCTCACCCTTAAGCCGAAAATCGAGGGCAAAGCCTGGCAATCGATGGCGCTCGACCAGGAAACCAAGGTCGTCCTGCGAGTCAAACGCTACCTGCCGCGCCGTTCCTTCACGAGCCAGGCCTCCTTCACCTCGTTCGAGCCGAATAAGCCGCAGGACGAGGCGCTGTTCCACCTCGGCGGGGCGACGTCCTTAGCGGTCGCAGCGCCTTCGCTGACGCCGGATTTCATGACGCTCGAGCAGTTGGCGAAGGAGACGGGCCGGACTTCGCGCCTCCCCGAGATCTTGCCGAATGGCTTCGTCTTCGAGAGCGCCGACGTATTCAAGGCCGGGAAAAGCCGAGTGACGCACGCGCGCTACACCGACGGCCTGAGCGTGCTGTCGGTCTTCGAGACCGAGCGCCCCGTGCGCCTTCCTAGGTCGGGAATGATGGCGACCAACGCGGACTTCCCCGGCACGTTGAGCACCTCGCGCGCGGGCAATGTCTTTAAATTCAAGGCCGGCAGCCGGCATTACACATTGATGGGCGACCTGTCCCGAAAGCTGCTCGCGGACGTCGCCCGCACGCTGAAGTAGCCTGCGATACACCCCATGATCGACACCGCGATCGTCACCGGATTTCTAGCCGCCTGCCTCATGCTGGGCGCGCGCGCGCGCCGCGAGGAGGATATCGAAGGCTGGATTCTCGCCGGACGCTCGCTGACCCTTCCGGTGTTCGTGGCCACGCTCGTGCCCACCTTCTACGGCGGCGTCCTCGGCATCGGCGAGCTCACCTGGAGCGCCGGCCTGTCAAACTGGACGGTCATGGCCCTTCCCTACTACGTATTCGCGGGGCTGTACGCGCTGTTCCTTGCCGGACGAGTGCGGGTCACGCCCGGCCTGACGATCCCCGATCACCTCGAGTCGGCCTACGGCCGCCCGATGGCGTTGATCGGGGCCCTCCTCGTCTTCATGCTCGCAAGCCCCGCCGACGAACTCTTAATGGCCGGAAGCTTGCTCAATCATCTGACGGGCCTCCCGACGGCGGCCGCGGCGGCCGCCGCGGCAGTTCTCATACTCGCCCTGATCTGGCGCGGCGGCCTACGCTCCGACGCGGCCGCCAACCGCCTGCAGTTCGTCGTGATGTTCGCGGGCTTCGCCCTGATCATCCCCTTCGCCTGGCGGGCCCTGGGCAGCCCTGCGGCCATGGCCGCAAAGCTGCCTGCGGGCCACTTGAGCTGGACCGGAGAAATGAGCCCCGCCAAACTGATCGGCTGGTGGCTGATCGCGATGTGGACGATCGTGGACCCGTCCTTCCACCAACGCTGCGCCGCGGCGCAGAGCCCCGCGGTCGCGCGCAAAGGCATACTGATCTCGATCGGATTCTGGACGGCGTTCGACCTCATGACGACGACGGCGGGCCTTTATGCGCGCGCGGCCTTGCCGGTGATCGAAAATCCAACGCTCGCCTTCCCCCTTCTCGCCGACGCGGTGATGCCTCCGATAGCGCGCGGCCTGTTCTTCGCGGGCATCTCGGCGTCCTTGTTCGCGGCCCTACAGGGCACGGCCCTGATCGCCGCCGCATGCCTGGGAAAAAGTCGCCTGCGCGCCGGTCTCCTGGCGACGATGATCGCGTCTTACGTCCTCTCTCGGCTGGTTCCTTCCGTAGTCGGGCTGTGGTACGCCGTCGGAAGCGCCGTGATCCCGGGCCTGCTTCTTCCGATGCTCGGCATCTATGTCCCGGCGTTGCGCGTTCCCGGGAAATGGGCGGTCGCTTCGTCGCTCGCCGGCTGGCTGATCTCGCTCGCCTGGGTCGCCGTCGCGCGCATTAAAGGCGAGCCGCCCCTCGGGCTCGAGCCCATGTTTCCCGGTTTAGCGCTCTCCGGCATATTGTGGGCGGCGGGCTACGCTTCGTCGACGCGCACGGTCCACGCCGCGCCGAGCTCATCGCGCCGCTGAACGGGCTCAGATGATACAATGCCCCATGAGCGAACGTTTGATCGCCGTCTATGAAATCCCCGGGCCGGCCCCCGAAGCGGCGAAAACCGCCCGCGCGATCGCGTTCGAGGAAACCGTCGAGGTTCCCTTCGAGTTCCCCCTCCCGTCGCGGATCCAAGAAGAAATCGTCGGCCGCGTCGGTTCTCTTTGCGCCCTCGACGGCGGCCGCTTCCGCGTCGAGATCGACTTCCCGGCTGCGCTCGCGGGCGGACGCATCGGCGCTTTTCTCAATCTGGTTTTCGGAAACGCCTCGATCTGGCCGGGTGTGCGCTTGGTCGACATCCGTTTTCCGGAGTCTTTTCTGTCGGCATTTTCCGGGCCGAATTACGGCGTGGCAGGTCTTCGCGCTTTGCTCGGCGTTCACGGCCGCCCCCTTCTCTCCACGGCGCTCAAGCCGATGGGCTCGACGGAGACCGAACTCGCCGAAGCCGCCGCCGCCTTCGCCCGCGGCGGCGGCGACATCGTCAAAGACGATCAAAACATCGTTGACATGTCTTTCTCTTCGTTCCGTTCGAGGGTGACACGCATCGCCGAAGCCGTCTCCCGCCACAACTGCCTCTATTTCCCGCACCTGAGCGGTCCGCAGGAAGACCTCGAAGAACGGCTTCGCTTCATTCTCGGTCTCGGCCTTAAAGGAGTTCTGATCTGCCCCGCCATCGTCGGCCTCGACGCGATGCGAGCTCTCGCCGGCCGGCGCAAAGCCGTGTTCATGGCCCACCCGGCTTATTCCGGCGCTTTTTACGCCGAACGCTCCCACGGCATCGAGCATTCCCTCTACCTCGGGACCTTGATGCGCCTGTCGGGGGCCGACATCACCGTTTTCCCCAATGCCGGGGGGCGTTTTGCCTTCACCCCCGACGAATGCCGCGGTATTTCATCTCGTTCGAGGGTCCCCCTCGGCGGCCTCGCCCCCATTTGGCCCGCTCCCGGCGGCGGGATGAACCTCGACAATACGGCCGCCATGGCCCAAGATTTCGGCATCGACGCGATTTGGCTCGTCGGAGGCCGCCTTTTGATGCACCCCGGGGGTCCCGAGGCCGGGGCTCGAGCCTTCCGCGAAAAAATGGCCGCTTGCGAAGGATGAGGCGTGCAGAGCCCCGCAGACCGACTCGGGCTTGGTTCCCAATGACCCCGCCATACTATACCGCCGCCCACCACGGCCTCGGAGGGGGATGGATCTCGGCGTCGTCCGCGCCTGATTCTCCGATTGACGCCTCCGTCGGGGAATTGCTAACATTAACCTTCCCGCAAACAGCCGGGAACCAGGAGCATCCAGCCTCATCAATAACTACAACAAGAATTTCAAGGACGCCCGGGATCATACCCGGATAAACAGCATGATCCGGTCCTCAACGGTCCGGCTCATCGACGCAGACGGGACGCAGGTGGGAGTCAAGCCCATCGCCGAAGCGTTGGCTCTGGCGCGGATGCGCGGCCTGGACCTCGTCGAAGTCGCGGCGACGGCTCAGCCTCCGGTTTGCAAGGTTCTTCCGTACTCGAAGTACAAATACGAGCAGGACAAGAAGGAAAGGGAGTCCCGCAAAAAACAGAAGACGGGGCTGCTCAAGGAACTGAGATTCCGCCCGAACATCGGTCAGCATGACTTGGATGTCAAGATCAGGCAGATCGAGGAGTTCATCGACGCGCACGACAAGGTGCGCATCACGGTGGTCTT
>JBBTJN010000102.1:0-7862 GCA_038059415.1 Elusimicrobiota bacterium
GGCGGTTCTTCTTGTCCTGCAGGTCGTGCTTCTTGATGTACTGCCAGAGCTTCTTGACGACCTCGGTGCGGGGGAGGGGCTTGCTGCCAACGACGACCGCAAGTTTCTCGCTCGGGGTAAGGGGCTTCATGAACGTCGAGTTTGCCTTCTTCGCCATGGTGATGTATCTCCTGGAAGCCGGCGCCTCGGAGGGCTTTCCCGGCGTGAGCCTTAATTCAACATGATTTCCCCTCGCAGGTCAAGGATTCCTCCTGCGGGAACGCCGTGCGTCAGGAGGAGCGGGACGCGGGGTGGGCCAAACGGTCCGACCAGTCCACGTCCTTGAAGCGGCGATGCGCCCACAGGACCTGGCCGGGCACGGCGCGCATCCAGCCTTCGACGTGGGTCGCCAGGCGCTGATTATCGGCCTTGTCGTCGGCGGTGAGCTCGATCGCGGGTTCGATGATGATGCGCACGCGGCCGTCGTCCTCGCGTTTGGGAAGCACGGGCAGGATCGCCGCTCCCGTACGGCGCGCGAGCGGCGCGATCGCGGCCAAGGTATGGACATTGACTCCGAACAAGCGCATCGGCTCGCCCATCGGCGGGGACATATATTGATCCATCACGAACACGACGCCGCCGTTGTCACGCAGGGCTTTCATTACGGTCGGGAGCGTGCGCGGCTGATAGGTCGCGCGTACGCCGACCGACAGGCGGACTTTCTCCATCCAGTCGTGGAGCCATGGGGGCTTCAGGCGGCGAGTCACGATCGTGATCGGCACGTCCTTGATGGCCCCTATGGACGCGGCGAACTCCCAGTTCGCGATGTGCGAACCCAGGAACAGCACGCCCTTGCCCCTCGCGCGTGCCTTTTCCCAGTGCTCATAGCCCTCGATGGCGACGTTGCGCTGGACGTAGGAGCGGAAGTGGCCGGGCATCGGCGCGAACATGTGCGCGAGCTCGAGCACCATGCGCCCGTAGTGCTCGTAGTTCTCCCGCAGCAGGAGTCGGCGTCTCTCTTGTGTCAGATCCGGGAAGCAGCGCGCAAGGTTCTCGCGCGCGACGCGGGCGTGCCTTGTGGCGAAGATCAGGGCAAAGCGGCCCAGGAACGCGCCAAGCGCCATTTCCCAGGAGCGCGGCAGAGTCGAGACCAAGAGGCCCATGCCGTGAAGCGGGACGCGCAGGAGCGGCGCGAGAATCGGATTCAGTGGAGACCGCCGCGGTGGGTCAAGGTTGGCGGCACGGCGAGCTTGGGCGAGCCGATGACGAGGGGCGCCTGGCCAAGGATGTTGGTCCTCATGTGATCTCCGGCGGGGATTCTACAAAAAACCCGTCAATTCATGCGGCGACGCCTCGGACGACGCGCGCGTGTTCGGTCTCCTCGGCCTCTGCGCTCACGCCAGCGGCAATGTGAAATGAAAAGTCGTTCCCTTGCCCGGCTCACTGTCGACCCAGATGCGGCCGCCATGGGCCGTGACGAGTTCGCGGCAGAGGTGCAAGCCTAAGCCGAGGCCGACCGCTCCTTGCAAAGCTTTGTTCACCGTCTGATAGAGACGGTCAAAAATACGGTCTAAATCCTCTTTCTTCATGCCGAGCCCGGTATCTTGGACGAATATCTCGACAAACTTTTTGTCGCCATCCTTCGTCCCAACGGTAATGCGGCCGCCTGGAGGGGTGAACTTTATCGCGTTCCCGATTAAGTTGATCAATATCTGATGAAGCCGGACCCCGTCGAATACGGCGGAAATCTTCCTCGTCGGCAACTTGACGGTGAGGGTAAGCCCTGCCTTTGCGGCGAGAGATGTGAGCGCCGCGTCTATTCCCGCAAGCGCCTTGGATACATCCCTAGGAACGGCCTCAACGCGGAGTTGGCCGCTATCAGACGTGCTGGCGTCCAGCAAATCTTCCGCCATCCGAGAGGAGTGCTCGGCCGCCTTTTGCGCGGTCTCCAGGAGTTGCCGCTGCTCCGCGTCGAATTCAGCGCCGGAGTCGGCCAGCATGCTGAGAGCCAGGCTCGTGATCGCGCTCGGAATTTTTAGCTCATGGCTGACGTGGTGAGTCACTTCCGATCGGATGCGCTCCAACTCGCGCTGTGCCGTGACATCATGAAAGACACCGCGCGTCTCCATGCTGCCGTCGGCCCGGCGGAGCGCGTTGAGAACTCCGCTCAGCCGCAGTTTGCGGCAGTCCTTTGCTATGAAGGTCGTTTCCATGGCAACCGGGGGATCCGAGGCAAGCAGTTTCGCTATGACGGCGTGGTAGTGTTCATGCTCGGCCGGGTCGATGAGATCGAGCACATTCTGCCTCAGGGCTTCTTCGGATGAGTAGCCCAGCGCGGCCTTCCATGCCCGATTTATCATAAGTAAGCGGCCGGACTCGTCCACGCTTTGGATGATCGCGCCTGCCGTTTCGATGAAATCCCGCAATTCGCGCTCACGCGCGGCGGTGTGGACATTCTCGAGTTCTGCGATGGCGCTGTTTGCGAGTTCAGCCAACAGTTCCTGGTCCCGCGGACCGAATCTACGCGGCGTCGGCGCTATGATGCAGAGAGCGCCCGCGGCATGCCCACCGTGCGTTCGCAAGGGGGCGCCCGCATAGAATCGGATACGCGGGCCGCCCGTGACCAGGGGGTTGTCCGCGAATCTTGCGTCGGCGGCGGCATCTTCGATGACGAACACTTTCGTGCCGAGTATGGCGTGGCCGCAGAATGAGATGCTGCGCGGGGTCTCTGATGCGTCTAGGCCCTGGCAGGACTTGAACCATTGCCGGTTCACGTCAACTAGGCTGACGACGGCGATGGGTACATCGAATATTTTCTGCGCGAGCCGGGTGATGCGGTCGAAGCGCTCCTCCGGCGGGGTATCCAGGATGCCGAGTCCACGCAGCGTGGCGATGCGAGCGGTTTCGTCCGGAGCAGGAGCGGGTTCAATCATAGCCTGCGGTAAGCATAGTGCTTGAAGTCGCTTTGGTCAACCCATGCCGCTCTCCATGTTCACGGGCTTTGGCGGTCGCGCCTCGCCTGAGCTCGCGTAGTCGCGTGCGGTCGGACGCTCCTCCGGGCCCGGCGACCGCGCGCCGGCTCCCTGCGGAGCGTCCGCCCACCCTACCTCCCAACTCAACGGCGCGCGACCTCCGTCGATATGCCGGGAACACGAAGTCATCATCCTGCCCTGCAAGGACTTGGGAAATCCATGGCGATAAGCCGAAGGAATCGGCCGAGGGTCATCTCCTCAACAGGCCGAGCAAAACGCGAGCGCAGCACCTCTTCCAGACGATCCATCAATTCCCGCATCGCCGCAGTACTTCCCCGCTTAGCGAACTCCATCATGAGCACCAAGACCAAGTAAGCCATGTGCGCTGCCGTCAGCAGCATGCGCTTGGACGTTTCCCGCCATTTCCGCTCAGGACCCAGGTCGGTTTCTCGGCCGCACGCGACTACGCGAGCTCAAACGGGGCGACCGTCTCCGGCCCCAAACCCCGTGAACATGGAGGTGCCGCTAGGTAATAAGACCTGCGCCGCATAGGTCTTTGATAGTTCCTTCTCAGCGGGCCCTTTCCCGGCGTTCGGAGGGCCTTAAGGCCCTGCACCGGGGGGCTCCTGTCCCTTATACTCAACGCATGAACACAGACATGACCCGCCCCATGCGCCGCGTCCCGTTCGCCATCCTCTGCGCCCGGCTGACACTCGCCGTTTTCGCGGCGACTTTGCCCGGGCCTGCGGCCTGGGCCCAGGCCGTGTCGCGCGTGACGCTCACCGGGACGTCCGGCCTCGGGGTCTCCGGCGCGGCCCCAGTCGCGCTCTTCGTGACCAGGGATCTCGTCGCCATCCCCGTTCTGAAGCCGGTGTCGTTCGCCGGCCTGGCGGTGCCTCTCGCTGTCGTCTCGATCCCTGAGTTTGGCGGAGGGGCAGTGTCCGCGATCGACTCGCTCAATACCGCCGCTCTCGAGATGGGTCAAGACGGCGGCGGCAAGTCCGGCGCCAAGAACTTCGACGGCGACGGCGGACCGAAGGCCGGCCTCCCGGCCATCGTGCAGGACCCGGCGGAGGCTCCCGTCCTGTCTCTTAAGGAACTCTTGTTTCCTTTCACCGGGAAGATTAGGCTGACTATCACCACCAAGGACACTCGCAACATCGTTAACGCGGCCTTGGCTCTGCCCAACAACGGCTTCATGATCACCGTTGTCGCCGGCAACGACACTGATCGCGAGCACGCCGCGGTGGGAACGCTGGTTCGCGTCACGATTTCCCATGCCAACAAGGATACCGTCGTGTTCTTGGAACCGATCCGTGCCGTCAAGATTACCGGTTACGGACAGACCTCCAAGGGCGTCCTGACGGCCAAGGTATCCTACCCCAACCATGTCGCGAGCAATTCGGACCGTCTCCATAATCTCGGCGCTATGGTTCAAATCCTCCTGGGGGAGTTTGCCTCCCATGATACGGAAATCCCGAACGGTCTCGTCAATCAGGCCATCGCGGAGAAAGACGTTCGTCGCCTGGCCAACCTCTTGGCCCAGGAAATGCCCTTTTCACAATCGATTAAACAGAAGCTCCTCGCCCTTCCGTCGCACGAAGCGCTCATGGATGCGGTGACAAGGGAGATGATGGGCCGTTGGAGTGGGCCAGCGGCCGGCGCCGACGACGCGCCGGGCAACATCGGCACGCTCGAGGGACTCAAGGCCAGGATGAAATCCATCGACATGCCGGATGCGATCCGGGCGATCGCGCTTAAGGAGTTCGACAAGCTCTCCAAGATGGAATCGCAGAACCCCGAGGTGCAGAAGCTGAGAACCTATATCGAGTGGCTCACCGACGTGCCCTGGGGCCGGCGCACGCAGGACAACTTCGACATCGCCCGGGCCCGGGGGATACTGGAGCGCGACCACGCGGGCCTCGAGAAGGTCAAGGAGCGCGTGCTGGAGTTCCTGGCGCTGCGCAAGAGGACCGGCTCCAAGAAGGGCGCGATCCTCGCCTTCACGGGGCCTCCCGGAGTCGGCAAGACCTCGATTGCCTCCGCGATCGCCGAGGCGCTCGGCCGGAAGTTCGTGCGCATCTCGCTGGGCGGCGTGCACAACGAGACCGAACTCCGCGGCCACGGACGGACCTATCTCGGCGCGATGCCCGGCACCGTGATCCGCCACATGAAGCTGGCCGGCACGGTCAACCCGGTCATGCTCCTCGACGAGGTCGATAAGATCGGCCGCGACGGCAATAACGGCGACCCGACCGCGGCCCTGCTCGAGATCCTCGACCCGGCCCAGAACGACACCTTCCGCGACCACTACCTGGACGTCCCCTACGACCTCTCCGAGGTCCTGTTCGTGGTCACGGCCAACCAACTCGACAAGATCCCGGAGCCGCTGCGCGACCGCATGGAGATCATCGAGTTCGACGGCTACACGACGCTCGAAAAAATCGCGATCGCAGAGAAGCACGTCGTCCCGCAGAAGCTCAAGCTCACCGGCCTCAAGGCCGAGGAAGCCGCCCTGACGCCGGGCGCCCTGCGCCGGATCATCGAGGGCTACACGATGGAAGCCGGCGTGCGCGGCCTGCGCGAGAATATCGAGGCCGTCCTGCGCAAGATCTCCGCCTGGATCGAGACGCGCGGCGAGAAGGTCCCCGGCGTCGTCGATGAGGACGGCGTGAAGAAGTACCTGGGCGTGCCGCCCTTCAGCCTCCGCGAGACGGCCCAGAACGGCGTCGGCGTGGCCACGGGCCTGGGGGTCAACGCCTTCGGCGGCAGCACGCTGAATGTCGAGGTCTCCCAGGAGCCGGGCAGCGGACAGCTGAAGCTGCGCAAGCAGTTCGGCGACGAGATCGAGGACTCGGCCAAGAACGCCTACAAGTACGTCAAGACGCACGCGGCGAGCCTGGGGCTTGCGGGCTTCGATTTCACGAAGATCGACGTCGACATCAACATCACCCCGGCCGGCAAGATCGACGGCCCGTCGGCGGGCGGCCTGATGGTGACCGCGATCGTCAGCGCTTTGACGGGGCGCCCCGTCAAGGCCGGCGTCGCGATGACCGGCGAGATCACCATGCGCGGCGACATACTGCCGATCGGAGGCCTCAAGCAGAAGGTGATGGCCGCGCACCGCATGGGCTATAAGATGGTGATCTTTCCGTTCGCCAACCTCAAGGACATCGAGAATATCCCCGCGGAGGTCCGCGACGGGATCGGCCTCAAGGCCGTCAAGACCTACGACGAGATATACGCGGACGCGATCGAGTTATGAGGCCGGTTCGATGCCGACGGGGAGCGGAAGGGGAGTTGTGGTCATCGCTTCACCTGCGGGAGAAATCTGCGTCGTTGAGACTGGACGCGCAGGTGCTCTAAGACCCGCGCCCACTGCGGCGAGTCGGGACCCAGCCGGCTGCGCATGCCCGAGAGGAAGGCCGAGGGATCGATGCCGGCGATCTCGGCCGAACGCGTCATCAACTGGTCCAAGGTCTCGGCGGGGCCGCCCGGGGTGATGCCGCCCGCGTCCACGATGGTCCAGCGCGTCTTGCGGTGCTCCCAGACCAGGTTGCCGGGTGTTAGGTCGGCGGTGACGCCGGCGCGCACGAGCTTGGAGGCCAGTTCCGCCCAGCCCTCCTTCTGGAGGTTCGTGAAGCCCCGGCCGAGGAGTTCCGCGGCGCCCTCGCCCTCGATGAACTCCTTGACCATGACCGAGTCGTCGGAACTGGCGGCCAACAGGCGGGAGTGGGGGATGTCGGCGTCCTTAATGGAACGCAGGAGCGCGGCCTCGTCGGCGTAGTGGGGCAGGGAGCGGAACTCGGGGTGCAGGATCTTGACGACTAAATCGCGGTCGTTCGTCCTCCAGACGCGCGAGCCCCCGCCGTCGGCGAGGGGGCGGTCGAGTCTAAGCGTGCGCCCCTTGAGGCGCACCTTCTCGCCCGGGCGCCCCGGCCAGGAGGGGATCCTGTCGCCGATAGGCAGCCAGGACTTGACCATCGCCCAGAGGTTCCCTTCCGGGGCCGACACGGCGTCGTCGAAGAGGGAGCGCCCCGCCGCGGAGGCGGACTCTTGGTCGAGGTCCTCGCCGACCGAGGCGACCGCCCGGACCGGCAGGGCCGGGATGTCCTCGAGCGCCTTTCCCTGGACGGAGACGGCGGAGACGGGAGGGGGAACGGGCAGCGCGCCGGGGGCGAGGGCGAGGGAGAGGGGCGCTACGTTCAGGCGGAGAGGGACGGGCGCCGTGCCCAAGGAAGCGCCCGAGACTCCGGAAGCATGAACCGGACGGACTTCTGCGGACACGCCGACTTCGACCTGGCCGGTCGAGGCGGGGCCGGCCAGAGCCAAGATCAGGAAAGCCCTAAACACCAGGGGTTTCACCTTTCCACTGTAACAGGACTTCCGGAGACGCGCCAGGGCTATCCCAATACGCGTCGTCGCGCCTACATCTGCTCGGGCGCGCTGACGCCCAAAAGGTCCAGGCCTTCCCGGATGGCGTCGCGCACGCCCGCGATGAGCAGAAGGCGGGCCTTTGCCTGTTCCGGGTCCTCGGCGGAGACGACCGGGCATTCCTCGTAGAACGGGTGGAACAGACCGGCCAACTCCAGGAGATAGTTCGCGAGCGGATGGGGGGAGAGCAGGCGCTCGCAGTCGAGGAGCACCTCGGGCAGCCAGGCGAGCTTGTTGAGGAGCGCGCGCTCCTCTGGAGCGAGCAAATAGCGCGCGTTCGGCATAGGCATCTCGGCGCTTTGCGCGAACAGGCCCGTCTGCGCGGCCTTGCGGAAGATTGAACAGATGCGGGCGTGCACATACTGCACATAGAACACCGGGTTCTCGCTCGACTGTTTTTTCGCCAGTTCGAGATCGAAGTTCAGGTGGCTGTCGGGCGTGCGCAGCGCGAAGAAGAAGCGGCAGGCGTCCTTGCCC
>JBBTJN010000103.1:0-41622 GCA_038059415.1 Elusimicrobiota bacterium
TAGACGAGGTTGACGAAGGTCATCGCGCGCGTCATCGCGCCGATTCGGTTGTCGGGCGCGGTCAGAAAGGACGCGACGCCCTCGAGCGCCTTCGCGTCGACATTGCCCTGGTAGGAGACGTCCACGACGGCAGCGCCCGGCTTGACCCACGACGGGTCGAGATTGAACGACGGATCGGGCACGGCGGTGATGAGCAGGTCGGCGCGGCGCACCTGCTCCTCCAATAGGCCGCGTGGGGTCTTGTCATAGCACTTCACGACAGTCGCACCCAGGTTCTCAAGCATCAGGCCGAGAGGCTTGCCCACGCGCATGGAGTTGTTGACGACGACGGCGAAGGCGCCCTCGATCGGGATCTCGGGGTAGGCCTGAAGAATCTTCACGACGGCCTTGGCGGTCGCAGGCACCACGCACTTGATGCCGCGCGCCTCGTCGAGGAAACGCTTGAACTTGATCAGGTAGCCGAGATTTGTCGAGTTAAGGCCCTCGACATCCTTCGTCGGCGAAACGAGGTCCATCACGTCCTCGTCCTTGAGCGCGCATTGAAGCGGGTAAAAAAGCATGAGCCCCGAGGCCGTGCGGTTGACGTTGAGCTTGCGCACGATCGCCAGCAAGGACTTCTCGTCTTCAACCTCATGGCCGTCCACAGGGATGCCGAGACGCGCGGCGTCGCGCAGCACCAAGTCGCGATACCGGAGGGAGGCCGGGTTCTGCTGCGGCCGGAACAGGACCGTCTCAAGGCGCGGCTTCTTGCGCATCGCGGCCGCTTCGCGCGCGACCCAGTCGAAATAGCGGGCAGCGGTGCCGCGGCAGTCGAGGAAGCGTGTCATCGCGAGCTTATACTATCATACGCGCATAAGTCATGACCAAACGCGCGCGGCTGGATATAATGCTCGTGGAAAAAGGGATGTTTGGGACACGCAATAAAGCTCAGGCCGCCATAATAGCCGGCCTTGTTCTTGTCGACGGCAAGTCCGCCGGCAAAGCCGGCGACTTGATCGCCGAAGGCGCCGTTCTCTCTTTCAAGGCCGACCCGTGTCCGTACGTCTCGCGCGGCGGACTTAAGCTCAAGTCCGCCCTCGATTCGTTTAATATCGCGACCGAAGGCCGCGTCTGTCTCGACGTCGGCGCCTCGACGGGCGGCTTCACCGACTGCCTCCTCCAGGAGGGAGCGTCGAAGGTCTACGCAATCGACGTCGGCACCGCCCAGCTCGACAGCCGTTTAAAAAAGAATCCGCGCGTGATGAGCCGCGAGCAGACTCACGCCAAGCTCCTCCGGCCGGAATGGTTTTCCCCGAAGCCGACCCTCGCCGTCATGGATGTCTCCTTCATTTCCTCGGCGAGGGTCTTGCCGTTCATCATTCCGTGCCTCGCCGTGCCGTTCGAGATCGTGGTGCTCGTCAAACCGCAGTTCGAAGTGGGCCCCAAGCTCGCGCCCAAAGGCGTCGTTCGCGATCCCGCCGTCCGTCTCCAGGCCGTGGATAAGATCCGAGCATCCGCGACGGCGCTGGGCCTCGTCGAGTCCGGACTGCTCGAGTCTCCGGTCATCGGCCCCAAAGGCAATCATGAGTTCCTGCTTTTGCTAAAACAACATTGACGCCATACGACGCCCCTGTTACAATGATCCCGATGCGCGTTTGTCTCATCACCCTCCATCTGTTGCCCTGCCGAACGAACGGGTCTTCACGGCCTGAGGCGTCTGCGTGCGCCGCCCCGGCTGCGGACGTATGGATCTGATGTGCGCCTCCTCCTGATTCCCGACCCGACCTCGCCCAACGGCGAGGACGCCTTCTGCCGAGAGATCGTCAAGCGCGCTCCCGCGCGCGGCCATTCGGCGAAAATGCAGATGGTACCCAACGGCCCGCCCGATGCGGTAGCCGAGATGCTCGCGTCGCAAGGCTTCGCGTCCGACTGCGACGCCGTCATCATCAACAGCCTCCAGCCGGCAGCGCTCATCGGAGCGATTGCCGTGGGCAAGGCGACCGTCCTACGCATGGTCGAGTCCTACGCCGGCACGTCGCCCCACTCGCTCGCCGAGGTCAAACGCCTGGTGGCGATGGCAAACCTCCTTCTTCTGCCCAGCCGCCACATGGCCGAGCTCGTCGCCGCCTGGGGCATGCCGGAAGCCCGTATCCGGGCCATTCCCTACGCATACGACCAGATTTTCGCCCAGCAGATCGCGCTCGTGACCGTGCGCTCGTCACGCGGGCGCGGATTTACCGTGGTGACTGCGGGGGTCATCGATGAAGCGTCGCTGTCCAGCTTCGAAACGGTGCTCTCCGGAGTCTCGCGACTGCGAATGGACGTCCACGTCACCGTGATAGGCGACGGCCCTGCCCTGCCCGCGCTGAAGGAGCGCGCGCAGGCCCTGATGCTCGGTGACCGCGTGACCTTCCTCGGCGATCTGCCCCACCCGAAAAAGATGGAATATTTCCGCTCGGCGAAAGTCTTCATCGAGCCCACGGGCCGGCAGGGTTTCCCTGCCCTGGCGCTCCACGCCTTGTCTGAGGGTTGCCCAGTTCTCGGCGTGCGCGCGGGAGCGCTGCCCGAGTTCATCCGCGACGGAGAGAACGGCCTGCTCTTCGCGCCCGGCGACGCCGCGGCTCTGGCCGAGCACATCATCACCTTAAATACGACGCCCGGTCTGTCCCTACGCCTGATCGCCGAGGGCGTGCGCACCGTCGAGCGCCACTCATGGGACGCCACCGTCGCCGCCACGCTTGACGCCATAGAGACGCTGCAGGTGAAGGCGTCATGATCTGCGCGCTCCTCGTCGATCCCGACGATAGCATCGACTTCCCCGGCAACGATGCCGAGATCCTCGGCCGCCCGCTCGCGGCCTATCCGCTGCTCGCGGCGAAAGGTTCCGAGCAGGCCCGCCGCCTGTACGCGCAAACCACGTCCCAGCCTGTGCGCCGCATCGCCGTCCAACTCGGCGCTATCATCATCAATCCCCCGCCCTCGCCCGAGAACGGCCCGCGCCCGACCGACACGGCGCGCGTGCTGACGGGCTACCGGCAGATCGTCGATGACCTGAAAGCGGAGAAGGGCGAGCTCGAACTTCTCGTGCTCCTGTTCGCGAACACCGGCGCGGTCAACACCACGCTCATCAACGCCGGCGTGCGGGCCCTGCTTGACGACGCTAGGCTCGACTCCGCGGCGACGGTCTCGCCGTACGACCGCTGGAATCCGCGCCGCGCCTTCCGCGAGGCGGCGGACGGACGGCTCGTGCCCTATGCGGAATGCCTGCCCGAAGTCGGCACGCCCTGGTTCCCCGATTGGGGCGCGGCGATCCTGAGGCCGCGCATTCTCGACGCTCTGAAACCCGATGCCCGCGAACTCTCTTGGCTCGGCGAAAAAATACTCCCGCTCAAGCAGGCCGGCGGCGGCCCCGTGGACTATAACTGGCAGGTGCCGAAGATGGAGTACTGGCTCAAGAAGCAAGGCGTGCGAGACTCGCCGCGCCCCGAGCCCATACCGAAGCTCGCCCCCGCCCCGAAGCCCGACCGCCGCCCCTAACCCCGTGGCACTCAGCTTCGGCGGGCGCCCGACGTGGACGGTCCGCCTCGTCGCCTTCAGTCTGGCGCTCGGCGGCCTTCGCGACCCGCGCTTGTTCGCCGTCGCCGGCGCCGGCGCCTGGGCCGCCGTCTGGCTCGAGCAGCCTGCCCTCGGTCCCGCGGCGGCGTGGCTTCCCTGGCTCGGCTGGGCCGTCCTCTCAACGCTCTCCTCCTCACAACCGCTCGCCGGCCTGCCGGTGATCGCGCGTTGGTCCGCTGTGCTGGCATGCGCGGCGCTCGCGGCCTCATGGAACCCGCGCGAGCGCGAGGAGTGGCTCAAGTCGTTTCTCCTCGTCGCCACGGGCCTGGCGGTCGCGGCCCTAGCCACCGGCTACGGACGCGGCTGGCGCAATGAGATGACCGGTCTGGTCCCCCCCTATTACAACTACACGGCCTTCGTCCTGACCGCCGCGACTGCGGCCGCAGGCGCCTGGGCTTTGCATCCGTGCGGAGCACGCGACACGCAGAGAAAGGTCGCATTGACATTTTGCGCGCTGGCTCTCGTGTGCCTCATCCTCGCCCGCTCGCGAGGAGCATGGCTCGGCTTGGGAACCGCCGTGACCGTGTGGTCGACCCGGCGTTTTGGTTCGCGCGTCCTGGCCCCCGTCGTCGTCGCGGCCGCACTTTTCGCCGGCGCGCTCGCCGGAGGATTGCTTCCTGGTCCCATAGAGGAAATCCTATTCAAAAAATATCGAACGCACGCCGAGGCGCGGCCGCGCCTCTGGCGCGCGGCGGCCGGCGTTGCCGCGGACAACCCGTGGCTCGGCATCGGCCCCGGGAATTTCGCCGTCGGCTTTCGCCGCCGTCCCGTGGCGCTCGAGGACGGAGCCGCCCGCTGGTCAATGAGCACGAACTACGCGCACAGCGAGCCGCTCCAAGCCGCGGCGGAGACCGGCTGGGCGGGGCTGGCGCTGTGGCTGCTCGGCGCGGGTGCGGCGCTGCGCGCGCTGTTCCAGCGCTCGGACGACAGTCCCGTCCGCGAGGCCGCGGCGGCGGCCGCCGCCGCGATGACGGCCCAACTCGCGATCGACAACATGTTGCAAATCCCCGCGTTGGCCGCCCTGTGGCTGTGCGCCCTGGCTCTGTCTCGCGCGCCGGCCCGCGGACGCCCATGGCCCCGAGCCGCAGTCCTCGCGGGTGCCACGCTCGCTTTGGCGTCATGGATTCCGCATACCCTCGCCTCCGCCTCTCCCGCGCGCGCCGCCGTGCTGTTCCCCGCCGAGCCCGGCCCGCGCGAGGACCTGGCCTACTCGGCCATGGCGGCGGGGAAGCTCGCCGAAGCGGAGTCGCACTGGGCCGCGGCCCAGACATTGGAGCCCAGCAACGCGATCCATCCCTGGCGCCTCGCCCAGCTCGCCGCCGCGTCGGGGCGTTGGACGCGGGCCGAGCCCTTGGCCGCACGCGCGATCGAGCTCGAGCCGAGCTTCCTGAGCGCCCGTCTCGTTCGCGCGGAAGCTTTGGTCCACCTCGGCCGCGCCCCGGAAGCGCGCGCCGCTCTCGACGAGCTGCAAGGCGTTCTTGCCGCGAGAGGAAACGTCGAGCGCGGCTCCGGCTACGAGCGAACCGTATGGGCGTTCGATCGGCGCAACTACGACCGCGTCAGCGCCGCTGCTTTAGGTAGAAAGTGAGGATGTGCGCGACGGACATGTGCATGTCCTCGATCACGCCGTACTGATCGCTGGGGATCAAAAGAACCTCGTCGGACAGGGCCTTAAGCCGGCCTCCGTCAAAGCCGAGCAAGGACACGACGCGGGCCCCGCGACGACGCGCGAGCTTGGCGGCGGCGACGAGGTTCGCCGAATTTCCGCTGCCGCTGATCAGAACGACGATATCGCCCTTGGCAACGACGTTCTCGAGCTGGCGCGAAAAAGTTGCGGCGAAGGACAGGTCGTTGCCGATCGCGGTCAGGAACGCGGTATTGTCCGACAGGGAAACGCACTTAAGGGGCTTGGCGCCGGGGCGGGCCGCGGTCTTGCCGAAGTCGCAGCCGACATGCGCCGCGCTCGCGGCCGAGCCGCCGTTGCCGCACACCCAGATGAAGCGGCCTGCGGTCTGCGCGCGCTCGATGACCGCTACGATTTTCGAGAGCGCCGCCAGATCCAAGCGGTTCCACTGCTCGATGATTCGCTCGCGGTACCAGCTCGCGAACGCCTCCATACCGAGCCCTCCCGGGCCGGTGACGTGCGTGGCGCCGGGCTTGGTTCCGCGGATCTTTTTCATGACCGCAATTTTAGCATTCCCTCGACCCGGTCGCAGACATGCGCGGCGAACGGCATCGCGCAGGTGAAGCCCGGCGAGACGGCGTTGAGCACGTGCAAGGACTCGCCGTCTCCCTCCAGAACGAAGTCCATGACGAGGGTCTTCGTCTCGATGTTCACCAACTGGGCTCTGATGCCGGGCTTGCCCCAGCGCCGATAGTCTTCAGGCTTAACGCCTTCGACCAGACGCCCGGCCAAGGCCGTCATCACCCTCTTGGAATTCTTTTGGATTTCCTCCCACGCAAGGCGCCGGAAATCGAACCCCGCGCCCAAAAAGAGGCCGGCCTGACGGCACGCGATCTCGACGAGCTCGGACGCCGAGAACCCATCGAGTCCGCCGTAGTTCTCGCGCCACAGCGCCGGGATCGCGGTCGGACCGATCTTCACGCGGCCGTCCACGGTCACCGTAAAGTGCACTCCCAGAAACGGATTGCGGATATCCGGCACGGGATAGACGTGCGCGCGGAAGGCGCCCGTCGGCTCGTCCGAATAAAGATAGAGCCCCTTGAAGGGCAGTATGCGGTAGCGCTGCGAGAAGCCGTAGTCGCGCGCGACCCTGTCGGCGTACAGGCCCGCCGCGTTCACCACGAAACCCGCCTGCAGTTCTCCGGCCGATGTCTTCACGACGCGACCGACGCGCCCCCGGTACGCCGTGCTCCAGCGCAGCTCGACGCCTTCGCGCTCCGCGTCCGCCGCGAGCGCCGCGAGGCAGACCACCGGATCGACGACCGCGGTCGTAGACGAGAACAGGGCGCGCTCCAGCGTCTTGGCGCGCGGCTCGATCTCGCGGACCCGCTTCTCATCGACGAGCTCTACGGGCACGCCGTTGGCCCGGCCGCGCTTGAGCAGCTCGTCGAGCACCGGCAGGTCCTCCGGGCTCGAGGCCACCACGAGTTTGCCGCAGGCGCGCAGCGGCAGCTTGCGTTCACGGCAGTAATCAGTCCAGGCGAGGTTGCCGGCGCGCGTGAAGCGCGCCTTCAGGCTGTCGGCGGTGTAGTAGAAGCCCGCGTGAAGGACCCCGCTGTTGCGGCCGCTGCCGTGCCGGGAGGGCCCGTCCTCCTTGTCGAGGAGAACAACGGACATGCCCGGGGCACGCCGCTTGAGCTCGCGCGCGATGGAAAGCCCCACGACGCCCCCGCCCACGACGAGGAACTCCCATGTCTCCACCATGCTATTCTATCTTACTGGCCGCAACGTTGCAGTTGCCGCAGAAGATATGCGTGAAAGATACAGCTCCCTGAAGGCCCTCCGGTACCCCGCGCAGCTGCGCGCTCTCGCCGAGGGAGGTCTCGCCGCGCCGGTCCACGTCCGCATCAAGCCCATCAACGCCTGTAATCATCACTGTTGGTATTGCGCCTACCGCGCCGACAACCTGGAGCTGGGGAGCACGATGGAGCTGCGCGACAAGATTGCCCACGACAAGATGGACGAGATCGTCGGCGACCTGATCGCCATGGGCGTGAAGGCCGTGACCTTCTCCGGCGGCGGCGAGCCGTTGCTCTACCCGCGACTGCCCCAAGTCGTCGAACGCCTGGCGAAGGGCGGGGTGCGCGTGGCTACCTTGACAAACGGCGCCCTCCTCAAGGGGGCCGCCGCGGAGGCCTTCAACCGCCACGGGACCTGGGCGCGCGTCTCCATCGACGCCTGGGACGGGCCGAGCTATGCGCGTTCGCGCGGCGTCGGTGAGGACGAATACGACAAGGTCATGAAAAACCTGTCGACCTTCGCCCGCCTCGGTTCGCGCTGCGCCCTGGGAATCAGCTTCATCGTGGGCAAGGACAACGCGGAGCACATCGCCGACTTCTGCCGCCAGGCCAAGGAGGCCGGCATCTCCAGCGTCAAGTTCAGCGGCTGCGTGGTGAGCAACTCCGGCCGGGAGAACAACGAGTACCACGCCGTCATCACCGGTACGGTCCGCGCCCAACTCGACGCCGCCGGCAAGCTCGCGGACAAGGACTTTAAGATCATCGACCACTACCACGCCCTCGAGGAAAGGTTCGACAAGGTCTACACGCGGTGCGCCTACCTGCAGTTCCTGACCGTCATCGGCGCCGACTGCGTCGTCTATACCTGCCAGGACAAGGCCTACACGGACTCCGGACGCCTCGGCTCCATCAAGGATCGCTCCTTCAAAGACTTCTGGTTCTCCAACGAGAACAAGGCCCGGATGAAGACCCTCGATCCCTCCCGGGATTGCACCCATCATTGCGTCTCCCACTCCAAGAACCTCCTCCTCGAGGAATATCTCGGGCTGGACCCCGACCACGCCGACTTCGTCTAACCTTCCCGGTTCGCGTTGCCGGATTAGGCCGAAAAACGATATAATGTTCACTTGTTGAACATTCCCCAAAGATGGGTCCCTCTTCCATGAAAGTCCTCGTCACCGGCGCTGCCGGCTATGTCGGCTGCGTGCTCGTTGCCAAGCTGCTTGAAGCGGGCCACGACGTCGTCGCCTACGACATCATGTACTACGGCAGCCAGGGTCTGAGGGCTCAGCCGCGACTCAAGATCGTCAAGGGCGACATCCGCGACACGGCGAACCTCGCCCGCGAGCTCACGGGCATGGAGGCGGTCATCCATCTCGCCTGCATCTCCAACGACCCCAGCTTCGAGCTCGACCCGGCGCTCGGCAAATCAATCAATTTCGACTGCTTCGAGCCCATGGTCCTCGCCAGCCAGGCCGCCGGCGCCAAGCGCTTCATCTACGCCTCTTCGAGCTCGGTCTACGGCGTCAGCGAGTCGCCCAACGTGGATGAGAACCATCCCCTCAAGCCGCTGACCGACTACAGCAAGTACAAGGCCATGTGCGAGGAGGTCCTCGCGCGCCTTAAGAAGCCCGGCTTCGCGTCATGCGTGATCCGCCCCGCGACCGTCTGCGGCTACTCGCCGCGCACTCGCTTGGATCTGGCGGTCAACATCCTGACGAACTTGGCGGTCAACAACGGCCGAATCACGGTGTTCGGCGGTTCCCAAAAGCGGCCGAACATCCACATCGACGACATCGCGGCCCTGTACGTCGAGCTGCTGGCCTTGCCCGCCGAGACAATAGACGGCGGCATCTGGAACGCCGGCTACGAGAACCACACGGTCGCCTCCTTGGCGCTAATGGTCAAGACAATCGTTGAAAAAGAATTTCCGGGAAAAGCACCGATCGAAATCGTCACGAGCCCTACCGACGATCTTCGCTCGTACCACGTTTCTTCCGGCAAGATCACCCGAGACCTCGGATTTGCGCCGAAGCGCACTGTGGAGGACGCGATCCGAGACCTCTGCCTCGCCTTCAAGGCCGGGAAGCTCCCGGACAGTCTCACCGATCCGCGCTACTTCAACGTGAAGGTCATGAAGGGACGGACTGCGGCCGCCGCATGAGCCGAAAGCCCCGGGCACTCGTGACAGGAGGAGCCGGCTTCATCGGCAGCCATCTGGTCGACCGCCTCCTGGCTGACGGCCACGAGGTGATCGTCCTCGATAATTTCTCGACGGGACGACCGCAGAACCTCGAACAGCACCTGGGCGAGAGCCGGCTGAAGCTGCTGCAAGCCGACGTCTCGGACCATGGCGCGATCCGGCAGCACTTCGAGGGCGTGGACTGGGCCTTCCATCTCGCCGCGCTGGCCGACATCGTGCCGTCGATCGAGCGGCCGACCGACTATTTCCGGGCAAACGTCGTCGGCACGGAGTCCGTGCTCGAGGCGGCGCGCGCCGCCGGGGTCAAGCGCTTCGTCTACGCAGCCTCGTCCTCGTGCTATGGGATTCCCGACGCCTACCCGACTTCGGAGGCCGCGCCCATTCGGCCGCAATACCCCTACGCGCTGACCAAGCGCCTCGGCGAGGAGCTCGCGCTCCACTGGGGCCATGTCTACGGCATGCCCGTGGTGTCCACCCGCTTTTTCAACGTGTACGGCCCGCGCTCACGCACCTCCGGAACCTACGGCGCCGTCTTCGGGGTATTCCTGGCCCAGAAGATCCATGGCAAGCCTTTCACCGTCGTCGGCGACGGCACGCAAACTCGAGACTTCACCTTCGTCACCGACGTGACCGCGGCACTCGTGAAGGTCGCCGGCTCCGACGCCTCGGGTGAGATTTTCAACGTCGGCTCCGGGAACACCTACAGCGTCAACCGCCTGGTCGAATTGCTCGGCGGGCCGGTGACGTACGTCCCCAAGCGCCCCGGCGAACCCGACTGCACCTTCGCCGACATCAACAAGATTATTAACACCTTGGGCTGGAAGCCCAAGGTCACCATCGAGGACGGAGTTAAGACGATGCTCGCGAACATCGACTACTGGCGGCAGGCGCCCGTATGGACTCCCCAGTCCATTAAAAAGGCAACTCAAGCGTGGTTCGATTTCCTCGAGCCGGCGAAATCCCGATGACGGCCAAGAACGCCGCCGCCCCCCGTCGCACGGCCGCCAAGACCTCCGCGCGCGCCAAGATCTTCGACATCGACGCCCTGGCTACAGAGCTCGAGCGCCAACGCAAGCTCGGCAAGAAGATCGTGCACTGCCATGGCGTGTTCGATCTCCTGCATGTCGGCCACATCCGCCATTTCGCCGAAGCCAAAGCGATGGGCGATCTGCTCGTCGTCACCCTCACCCAGGACCTGCACGTCAACAAAGGCCCCCATCGGCCGGCCTTCCCCCAGGACCTGCGCGCCGAGGTCATCGCCGCGCTCGACAGCGTGGACTACGTCGCCGTCAACAAATGGCCCACGGCCGTCAACGCCATCAAGCTGCTCAGGCCCCACGTCTACGCCAAAGGCCCCGACTACAAGGACGCGGCCAAGGACGTGACCGGCGGCATCACCGTCGAGGAGAAGGCCGTGCGCTCCGCCGGCGGAGAGATCCGCTTCACCGAAGACATCACCTTCAGTTCGTCCAAGCTCCTCAACCGGCACATGCCCCAGTTCGACGGGCCCGTGGCCGGCTTCCTCGAACGGCTGCGCCGGCATTTCTCTGGAGCCGACATCGCCGGCCTTATCGGAAGCCTGGGCAAGCTTAAGGTCCTCGTCATCGGAGAAGCCATCCTCGACGACTACGTCTACTGCGAGGCCATGGGCAAGTCCTCCAAGGAACCCATACTCGCCCTGCAGTATCGCTCCGAGGAGAAGCACGCCGGCGGCTCCCTGGCTATCGCCAACCATCTGGCCGAGTTCTGCAACAAGGTCGACCTCGTCTCCTATCTAGGCGCGAAGAACACTCAAGAGGATTTCGCCCGCGCCAACCTTAAGCCCACCGTGACGCCGTTCTTCGTCTACAAGACAGACTCTCCGACCATCGTCAAGCGCCGCTTCGTCCAGGCGGGGCTGCTCAACAAGCTCATCGAGGTCTACGAGATGAACGACGCTCCGATCGAGGGCCCCGAGGAGGACGCCCTGTGCCGGATCCTCGAGTCGAAGCTCCCCGGCTACGATGTCGTCGTGGCGGCCGACTTCGGCCACGGCCTCATCGGCCCCCGCGCCGTCGAGCTCTTGACCAAGAAATCCCGCTTCCTCTCGGTGATGACCCAGATCAACGCCGCGAACATCGGGTTTCACACGATCTCCAAATACCCGCGCGCCGACTATATCTGCATCCATGAAGGCGAGCTGCGCCTGGACCATCGCAACCGGCGCGATGACCTTAAACTCCTGACCAAGAACTTGGCCAAGCGTCTGAAAGCCTCGACGGTCATGGTAACGCGCGGCACCGCGGGCACCCTGCTCTACCGCGAGGGCGAGGGCTTCTCCGAGTGCCCCGCCTTCGCCATGAAGGTCGTCGATCGCATCGGCGCCGGCGACTCCGTACTGGCCATGACCTCGCTCGCTTCGGCGGCGAAACTGCCGGCCGTGGTGATCGGCTTCCTCGGCAACCTCGCCGGAGCGCAGGCGGTGACGATCGTCGGCAACAGCGCCTCGATCTCGCGGGTCGCCATGCTCAAGAGCGTGGAAGCGCTGCTCAAGTAAGATGGCCTACGTCGACTTCCTTATGCAGCTGTCCAACGCCACCAAGCGCGACTATGTGGCGCGCGTGGTCCAGCACGACAAGGCCAAGTGCGCCGAAGTCGCTATCCAGTACGGCAAGGACTACTGGGACGGTGAAAGGCAATACGGATACGGCGGCTACACATACGACGGTCGCTGGCGTCCCGTGGCCGAGGCCATGATCAAGCACTACGGCCTCAAGCCCGGGGCGAGCATCTTGGACGTCGGCTGCGGCAAAGGCTACCTTCTCTACGAGTTCATGCAGCTCCTTCCCGGCGCCAAGGTCGCCGGTCTCGACATCTCGTCGTACGCGATCGAGAACGCGAAGGATGAGGTCAAGCCGTTCCTGACGCAGGGCAACGCGACGTCGCTGCCCTATCCCGACAAGAGCTTTGATTTCGTGTACTCGCTGATCACGTTTCACAACCTCTACAACTACGAGCTGCGCAAGGCCCTGCAGGAAGTGGAGCGCGTCGGCCGCGGCGCCAAGCATATCGCCGTCGAGTCCTACCGCAACGAGCGCGAGAAGGCGAACCTCGTCTACTGGCAGCTGACCTGCCGCTCATTTTACACGCCCAAGGAATGGGAGTGGTTCATGAAGGAGAGCGGCTACACCGGCGACTATTCCTACATCGTATTCGAATGAGGGCCGTCACTTTCGTCGGCGATCTCTTCCGCAAGTTCCCCAAGCTGCTGATCGCCAACACCACGCTGCTGCTGCTTGCCAACCTCGTCGACGCAGCCTCGATCTTCACCGTGGCGCCGGTGGCCGACCTCATCCTGCACCCTGACCGCCGGGCAATGAGCGCGGTGACGACAAACTTTCTCGCCGTCCTGGCCCGCTTCGGTCTGCCGCAGACACTGGAATGCCTGCTGGCCATCTTCCTGGCGCTTTTTACGATGATGAACGGCTTCCAAATCCTGGCCCGGCACTGGATACTCAAGACCAAGTACGCGGTGGAGAGAGACCTCTACCAAGATTCGCTCAAGGACTTCTTCCGCGCGCGTTGGTGCTTCTTCACGAGCGTCAACCAGGGCGTCCTAATCAATACTTTCCTGCGCGAAATCGCGATTGTCGGAAGCGCCATCGGCGCCATGGCTCTTTTCTTCGCCGGCCTTCTCCAGCTGGGCGTCTACCTGGCCGTGCCCCTTTATCTGTCCTGGAAGATGACTTTGATCTGCGTGGGCTCCGCCGGCGTCTTCGCCCTGCCGTTCTTTTTTCTCGGCAAGACCAACTACCGCTTGGGCCAGGAGAATACGGCCACCGGCAATACGATCAGCACCGGTATCCAGGAGAGCTTGGCTCTGGCCAAGATCATACTGGGATTCGGCAACCAGGCCAAGAACCAGCGAGCCCTGGCCGAAGCCTTCGACGCGCACGTCACGGTCACGGTCAAGTCCCAGACTCTCGCTACCGCCATCCCGCTCCTCTATCAGCCCTTCGGCGTGCTGGTGCTCGTCGTCGCCTTCGTCTCGAGCTCGCGCCTCGGCGTGCCGCTGGCCGAAACCGCCGTGCTGCTCTTCGCATTATTCAAGATCATACCCGCCCTAGGCCAATTGGCCGCGCAGAAGAACTCGCTCGACAACTTCTTCCCGAGCTACGAGCAAATTCAGCTGTTGCGCGAGAGAGCGCGCGCGCTCAAGCAGCGCAGCGGAGCCAAGCCCTTCACCTGCCTTAAGGTTGAGCTTGCGCTCAAAGGCTTCACGTTCTCCTACCCTGGGCATCCGCCGGCGCTCTCCGGTCTCGATGTGAACATTCCACGCGGCAAGATGGTGGCCTTCGTCGGCGAATCCGGCGCCGGCAAGTCCACCCTCATCGACGTCATCATGGGCTTCAATGAGCCCGAGAAGGGCTCGATCACCTGCGACGGCACGCCGCTGCATGACTTCGATATCGACTCCTACCGTGCCCGCATCGGCTACGTACCGCAGGACAGCGTCCTCTTTAACGGCACGATCCGTGAGAATCTGCTCTGGGCAAAGGCGGATGCCTCCGAGGACGAACTGCGACAGGCCTGCCGCCAGGCGCATGCCGAAGAGTTCATCACGAGCCTGCCCCTTGGCTACGAGACTTTAACCGGCGACCGCGGGGTGCGGCTGTCCGGCGGGCAGATCCAGCGCGTGGCGCTGGCCCGCGCCATCCTGCGCAAGCCGGACCTCTTGATCTTGGACGAGGCGACGAGCTCGCTCGACACGCGCTCGGAGCGTCTCATCCAGGAGGCCATCGAAGCCATCGCCAAGGACACGACCATAGTCGTCATCGCCCACCGCTTATCGACCATCATCAACGCCGACTACATCTACGTCCTCAAGAACGGACGGGTCGTGGAGAAGGGCACCTATCAGCAGCTGGTGCGCCTGGACGGACAGTTCAACCGCATGGCCCGGCTGCAGGTACTCGAGTCTGCGAAGGGAGAGCAAGGATGAAGCCTCATTCCGCCGTGACGCCGCGCAAGGTCAAGTATTCCTACCTCGACAAGCAGTTCGCCGAGATCGACCCGATCCTGGAGGACATCCGCGCCTTGGTCAAGTCCGGGGACTTCACCCTCGGCGAGCCCGTGCGCCGCTTCGAGGAGAGCTTCGCCAAGCTCATCGGCGCCGAGCACGCCGTCGGCGTGGGCTCCGGCACGGACGCCCTGTTCCTCTCCCTGAAGGCCCTCGGCGTGGGCCCCGGCGACGAAGTCATCACGGCCGCCAACACCTTCGTGGCCACCGCGGGCGCCATCGAGACGGCCGGCGCGCGCATCGTGTTCGTGGACTGCAATGAAAAATTTGTGATTGATCCCGCGCTCATGGAAAAGGCGATCACCAAGAAAACGAGGGCTTTGCTGCCCGTGCACTGGGGCGGCCAGCCCTTCGACATCGACGCGGTCATGCAGGCCGCGCAGAAGCACGGCCTGCCCGTCGTCGAGGACGCCTGCCAGTCCATCGGCGCGGCGGTCGGCAAGCGCAAGGCGGGTTCTGTCGGCGCCGCCGCCGGCTTCTCGCTTCATCCCCTGAAAAATCTCAACGTCTGGGGCGACGGCGGCATCATCACGACCAATTCCGCGCAGACCCGCGACAAGCTGCGCCTGTTGCGCAACCACGGCATGTCCAGCCGCGACGAGTACTCCTTCTACGCCTACAACAGTCGCCTCGATTCACTGCAGGCCGTCGTCGGAAACCGCCTGATCAAGGATTTCGAGTGGATCACGCAGACCCGCATCGACAACGCGCATAAGCTCGACGCGGCCCTGAATGGGATCAAGCAACTGCGCTTCCCCCCTCGCCCCGCCGGCGAGCGCCACGTCTACCACCTCTACCAATTCCTGGCCGAGGACCGCGACGGCCTGCTGAAGTTCTTGAAGGGAAAGGGCGTCGACGCCAAGGTCCACTACCCCAGGCCCCTGCATCTTCAGCCGGCCAGCCAGCCGCTGGGATACAAAGCCGGTGATTTCCCAGTGGCCGAAGCGCAGGCTAAAACCACGATCACGCTTCCCGTGCATCAACACCTAAGCGGCGAGGATGTCGACCATATGATCGCCTGCATCAAGGAGTTCTATGGCGCGTAAGGTCCTCTACGTCGATTTCTCCGCGCAGTACGCGGCGCAGAGAAAGACCTTGCTGCCCGCGATCGACCGCGCCCTCGCGCGCGGAGAGCACGTCCTCGGCGTCGAGTTGGATTCGTTCGAGAAACGCTTCGCCCGCCTCTGCGGCGTCAAGCACGCGATCGGCGTCGCCAACGGGACCGACGCGCTCATGCTGGTCCTGCGCGCCCTCGGCGTGGGCCCGGGAGACGAGATCGTGACCGCTCCCAACTCCTTCGTGGCCTCCGCCGCAGCGATCGCGCTCGTGGGCGCCACGCCCGTCTTCGCCGATGTGCTCCCCGATCAGACCATCGACGCTCGCGCTCTCGAAAAAGCAATCACCCCCCGCACAAGGGCCGTGATCCCCGTCCACCTGACCGGCAAGATCTGCGACATGAAGGCCATCAGCGCTGTTGCTCGACGGCGAGGCCTGATCATCATAGAAGACGCCGCCCAGGCCGTGGGCGCCCTGTACCACGGCCGCCCCGCCGGCTCGCTCGGTCGCGCCGCCTGCTTCAGCTTCCACCCGCTCAAGAACCTTAACGCCGCCGGAGACGCCGGCGCGATCGTCACCAGCGACGACGCCCTGGCCGTGAAGCTGCGCCTGCTGCGCAACCATGGCCTCAAGTCCCGCGACGAGGTCATGTTCTGGGGCCACAATTCCCGGCTCGACACTTTGCAGGCCTCGATCCTGAACCGGCGCCTGCCCTCGCTCGCCAAGGTCACGAGGGCGCGGCGCCGCACTGCGGACCTTTACCGCAAAGGCCTGGCCGGGATCGTCGAGTGCCCGCGCGACGCGGCCGGCTGCCGCGACGCCTATCACCTCTTCGTCATCCAGTGCGACCGGCGCGACGAACTTCAACGCTTCCTGAAAGCGAATGGGGTCTCGACGGCCGTGCATTACCCGACGCCGATCCACCTGCAGGCCCCGGCGCGCAAGCTGGGCTACAAGAAGGGAGATTTTCCGGAAACCGAGCGTCAGTCCGCGCGCATCCTGTCTCTGCCCGTTCATCAGTACCTCACGCGCGCCCAGATCGGCCATGTCATCGGCGCGATCCAGAGGTTCTACGGCCGGTGAAGCTGCGACTGGGCCTCGACTTCGATAATACCGTCATCCGCTACGATGATGTGTTCCGCCGCCTGGCCTCGCGCCGCGGCTGGCTGAAGGGCTCTTCGGCGCGGACCAAGGATGCGGTCAAGGCTCTCCTGCTCGCCGAGGACGGCAACGACCTGCGCTGGCAGGCGCTGCAGGCCGAGGTTTACGGCTCCGCGATCGACAGTGCCCGGTTCTTTCCGGGCTGCCTGGATTTCTTGAAGCGCGCCGCGGCCTCCGGCCACGAGATCTTCATCGTCAGCCATAAGTCGAAGACCTCTCACTTCGACCCCTCCGTGCGGCTGCGCGACGCGGCCCTTCGTTGGATGAAGAAAAACGCCCGCGGGCTCATTCGGTCCGGCAACATACGCTTCGCCGACGACCGGGACCAAAAGATTCTCCTGATCACCGCGCTGAAGCTCGATCTGTTCATCGACGACCTGGCGCCGGTGCTCACGCACCCCGCCTTCCCGAAGGCGACGGCCCGACTTCACTTCGCCGCCGAAAGCCACGACGCGGGCCTGCCGCGCATCAAGCGCTGGTCCGAAGCCTCGGCCGCTCTCTCCGGGCTCGAACGGCTCGGGCCCGCTGCCTATAACGCCGTCGAGAGGATCTGCGGTCGTCCAGTCGCGGCGGTGCCCGCTTCGCGGCAGAGCAACAACCGCCTGCTGAAGGTGACTCTTGAGAACGGCGGGAAGGTCCTAGTCAAGCGCTACCTCGTAGACGCGCGCGACCGGCGCGAGCGCGGCCGCACCGAGTTCCGCGCCCTGACCTTGCTCTGGGAAAACTCGATCCGCGCGATTCCTCAGCCCTTGTTTCTCGATCCCGGCGGCAAGTTCGCCGTGCTTTCGTGGATCGAAGGCCGCGACCTGCGCCGCGGCACCGCGAAGAAAACGCACGTCTCTCAGGCAGCCGCCTTCATCAAGCGCTTGGCCGGCCTGCGTCCCGGCGCCTTCCCCGAAGCCGCCGATTCCCGACGTTGCCTGGCCGATTACCTGCGCCACGTCGAGCGCCGCCTGGCGCGCGTCAGCGAAGGCGCGGCCGGGCTCAAGGGCTTCCCCGAGGCCCGGCGCTTCATCGAGGGCACGCTCAAGCCCCTGAAGGAGCGCATCGCCGGGCGCTTCCGGTCCGAGGCGAAACGGGTGGGCCGAGACCTCGAGACGCCGTTTCCGGCGCGCCAGCGCATACTGAGCCCTTCCGATTTCGGCTTTCACAATGCCCTCGAGGACGCCCGCGGCCGCATGCACTTCCTCGACTTCGAATATTTCGGCCAGGACGATCCGGCGAAGCTGGCCTGCGACTTCTGCCACCACGCGGGACAGAAAGTATCCTCCGAGCTCAAGCGCGTCTTCATTCGGTCTTTGGCGGCGGGCCTGCCGCACCCCAAGAGCTTTCTGGAGCGAGTGGGCCTGGTCTACGACCTGATCGGACTGGAATGGGTGCTCATCGTGCTCAACGTCCTGGCGCCCGAGACCCGCGCGCGCCGCCGCTTCGCCGACCCGTCCGTGAGCGAACATTCTTTAATCCGACGCCGCCTCACGCTTGCCCGCCGTTTAGCCGACCGTCTTGCGAGGGCCTCATGAAACAAACGCTCGATTATTCGAAGCTCGGCCGCCAGACGCGCAAGACGATCACCGAGATGGTGATCGCGGCCGGACGCGGGCATGTGGGCTCGGCCTTCTCCATCGTCGAGACCTTGCTAGTTCTCTACGAATCGATTCTTCAGGTCGATCCTAAAAATCCTCACTGGGCGGACCGCGACCGCCTGATCCTCAGCAAGGGCCACGGCTGCCTGGCGCTCTATCCGATCCTCTCCGGGCTCGGTTTTTTCCCCAAGGAAGAGCTCCTCAAATACTGCAAGCCCGACGGCATTCTCGGAGGCCACCCCGAGCACCAGAAAATCCCCGGCGTCGAGGCCTCCACGGGGGCCCTCGGCCACGGACTCTCGATCGGCATCGGCATGGCGCTGGCCGCGCGCATGAACCGCAGGGACTACGGCGTCTACGTGATCATCGGCGACGGCGAATGCGACGAGGGCTCGATCTGGGAAGGCGCGCTCTCAGCCTCCAAGCATAAGCTCTCCAACCTCACCGTGATCGTGGACTACAATAAGCAGCAGTCCTACGGCGACGTATCCGAGGTCCTGCCACTGGAGCCTTTCGCCGACAAGTGGCGCGCCTTCGGCTTCGAAACGCTGGAAGCTCACATGGACCACCCAAAAGAGCTCGAGGATATCCTGAAGAGGCCACGCGGGACCTCCCCCCGCGTCGTCATCACCCATACCATCAAAGGCAAGGGCATCTCCTTCATCGAGAAGAACCTGAGCTGGCATCATAAGGGCAAACTGACGCCGCTCGAGATCGAGAATATTTTCAACGAGCTGGAGATATGAGATGAGAAAACGCTGCCTCGACGCGGTTTACCGGCTCGCCAAGAAGAACAAGGACATCATCTTCATCGGCTCCGACCTGGGCGTGGGCGTAATGGATCATTTCAAGAAGGAGATGCCCGAGCAGTGGTTCATGGAGGGAGTCTGCGAGCAGCACATCATCGGCATGGCCGCGGGCTTGGCCATGACGGGCAAGACGGTGTACTTCAACACGATCGCCACCTTCATCACGCGACGCTGCCTGGAGCAGAACATCATCGACCTGGGCCTGAGCAACGTGAAGGTGCGCCTCCTGGGCTCGGGCGGCGGCCTGGTCTACGCGCCGCTGGGGCCCACGCACCTGGCCACCGAGGACATCACCTTGATGCGCGCAATCCCGAACATGACGATCGTCGCTCCCTGCGACGCGGAGGAGATGGAGCGGGCGATGATGGCCTCCGAGCGCCTGCCGGGGCCGCTGTACATGCGCATCGCCAAGGGCGGCGAAGCGGTGGTCAGCAAACCCGAGCAGGGCTTCGAACTCGGCAAAGCCATCGTCCATCAGGAGGCGGGCGATCTCCTGTTCGTGACGACGGGCGTGATGCTGAGCCGGGCCTTGGAAGCGGCGCAGGCGCTGGAGAAGGAAGGCATCTCAACTGGCATCCTGCACGCGCACACGATCAAGCCGTTCGACGCGAGGACCTTCCTGGCCCAGGCCTCGAAGGCCAAGGTCGTCATAAGCCTCGAAGAGCACACGCTCGCCGGAGGCCTGGGCAGCATCGTGGCCGAGGTGATGGCCGAGAACTCCTTCAAGCGCACTCCCTTACTCAAGCGCTTGGGCATCCCGGACGTTTTCCCGGACAAATACGGCTCCCAGAATTCGCTGCTCGAGCACTACGGCCTCAGCGCGCCGCTGATCGCCGAGCAGGCGCGGCGCCTGTTGTCGAAGCGCCCGCCGAAGGCCGTGAACTCCTGATGCCGCCCAAGACCAAGGCCGTCCCCGTCCCGGGATTCTTCGACGCTGAAGAAAGCATCTTCATCGACTCTTTTCTCGAACATGGCTACGCGATCGTGCCGCTGGCCGGACGCGAGGCTCTCGATGCCGCGCGCAAGCGCATGTACGCTCGCGCGCTCGAGCTGCTCGGCCGCAAAGGCTCCAAGTGCCCGGCGCTGGAGACGTTCTTCGATCATACCGAGCGCTTCGTCCCCGTCGAGAAGCTAAACGCCTTCCGCCTCGGCATGATCGAGCACCTCAACGGCGACGCACTCCTGCGGCCCGCGATGTACCGCATGGCGCGCCGGCACATCGAATGGGCCGTGGGCAACGAGGTCGCGATGCAGAGGACGATCAACCTCAGCATCCAATTGCCCAAGGACGCCAGCTCTCTGCTGCCCCTGCACTCCGACGTCTGGTCCGGCAACTCTCCCTACGAGCTCGTCCTGTGGCTGCCGCTGGTCGACTGCTTCAAAACCAAGTCGATGTACATCCTCCCGCGCCCGGACAGCGAGAAGATCTTCCGGGAGTTCTCCGCGTATAAGAACTTCGACGCCGAGAAGCTGTTCCAAGCGGTCAAGCCCAAGCTGGTCTGGCTCGACGTCCCCTACGGCCGCGCCCTGCTCTTCTCCCACTCCTTGCTCCACGGAAACCGCGTCAACGATGAGAGCACGACGCGCTGGACCTTCAACGTCCGCCTCAAGGGGCTGTTCACGCCCTACGGCGTCAAGGAGCTCGGAGAGTCCTTCCTGCCGGCGACGATCCGCCCGGCCACGCGCATCGGGTTCGGGGCGGTCTCGCTCGAAAAATGAAGATACAAAAGAAGGGCTGGCGCGGCTACGTCTTCTCCCGCGCGATCAACGGCCAGATGATCCCGCAGCGCGTGCAGAACCTCGTCCTGCGCGCCTACGCCGAGCAAAAAGAGCTCCAGTATCTCCTGAGCGCCACGGAGTACCACATGCCGGACTCCTTCATGATTCTCAATAGTCTCTCCGCGGCCTTGCCCGGATTAGAAGGACTGTTGTTCTACTCGATCAACATGCTGCCCGGAACGACGGAAGGGCGGCGCCGCCTCTACGACGCGCTGTTCTCCGCCGGGTGCGGCCTTCGCTTCGCGCTCGAGGAGCTGGCCGTCTCCAACGAGAACGACGTCGCGCTGATCGAGGACTTGATGGCCTGCCGCCGACTCAGCGCCCGACCGCCGGTGGGGATTCTCTCATGACCGACACGATCATGCTCGGCGGCATCGAGGTGCGCGTGGACGCGCGCGGGAAGTCAGAGGCTCTCTACTGCGCGCCGGAAAGTGCCCTGGACGCCGAGGCGATCACGGCTCTCAAGGCGCGCCTGGCTAGCGGAACGTCGGGCACGATACGCATCTGCTTTCATTCCGGCCAGGAATCCCCGGTCCACGACATGGTCATCGCGCACAAACGCGGCAGCTACGCGCCGGCCCATAAGCATGAGACCAAGGATGAGACCTACCAGATGATCGAAGGCCGCATGCGCATCGACTTCTTCGATGACGCGGGCAAGGTCGCGCGCACGAAGACTCTAGGCGCGCCCGAATCCGGCCTGCCTTTCATGATCAGGATCCCGCGCGGCGTGTGGCACGCCACCGTCGCCGAGTCCGAGATCATCGTATTCCACGAAAGCCGCCCGGGGCCGTTCCACGGCACCGACAGCGTCGTTCAAGACAAAACATGAGCACCGCCGCCATCGAGAAGAACGAGTGGAAGATATACGACGAGGTCGTCGCCCATTACCGGGACTGCCTCATCGACAAGCGCCTGCTGTCGGACACCTGGGACCACACTCTCAAGCGGAAGGGGCGCATATTCCCTCTTCCAACGATGCGCTCCATGATGGCGCTGGGCAACAAGGTCAACGCCTGGATCGACGAGTTCACGTTTTTAGTCGACGCAACCTGCGTGGACGCCGACGACGCCGTCGCGCGCGCCCTCATCGCGCAGGGAGAAAGCAACTTCGGCGAGCCGCGCCGCGACCTTTTCTTCGAGGGCCGCTGGTACAGCAGCAACTTCGTCCACCATGCGGTCTACGCCTCACGCATCATCCGCGCCATCAAGGAGCGCGGCATCGAGCGTCCCGCCATTCTCGAGATCGGCGGCGGCCTGGGCGGAGTGGCCCACCTGCTGCGCCGCCATTTCGGCGACGATCTCACATACTTCGTCGTCGACCTCCCGGAGACCTTGCTCATCCAGGAGTGGTACCTGCGCAACAGCTTTCCCGAAGCGCCGACGACGTTCCGCTCCAGCGCGAAGCGCGTCGGCCCCGTCGCCGGCGGCTTCAACTTCGTCAATGCCTACAAGCTCGGCGATCAGGACTACTCTTTCGACACGGCGGTCAACATCGACTCGATGCAGGAAATGAACAGCGAGGCAATCTCTTTCTACATCGAGTACATCCAGCGCAACCTGGCCGCTGGCGGCCTGTTCTTCTTCCAAAACCACTACGGGCAGGCCTCTTCCCCGGTGCGCGAGCCCTCCGAGTACCCGCTGGACGGCCATTGGCGCGTACGCTCGATGGAGATCACGCAGGATATCGAGTGCGGCTCCGGCTGCGATCAGGCGCGCATCGTCTATCACCGCACGGACAAGCCCGAGAACGCCGAGACGCGCCGTCTGATCCTGCGCGCCCTCTGGAATGGCTTCCTCTCGGGCCGGGTGCCCAACGACGCCGGCCTCATCGAGGAACTCTTCGCGCTCCCTGCCCGGCTCGACCCCGCCGCGGGAGCGAAGGCGGTCTGCGCGGCGTTCTCGAAGCGCGGCCTCGACGTCCCTGAAGCCTGGGTAGCCGCCCTCGCCCAGGAGCCCTACTTCCCGCCGCGGCCCTATGTCTGCGCCCTTGGAGCCGCGCCGCAAGCGGAAGCGGATTTCAAGCAGCGCCATATGCGCGCGCTCTGGCAGGTCCAATCCGGCGCGCTCAAGCTCATGTTGCGTGCCGCGAACGGCGAGCCGGCGGGCGAGGCTCTTTCCAAGAACGTCGCCGCGCTCTGCGCGGAAACGGCCTCCTCGCTCGCCGACACCTCCCGTTCAGAGTTCTGGTCCGCCTACTTCGCCGCGATCTTCTTCTCGCTCAAGCAGCCGGACCTCGCTGCCAGGCTCCTGAATGATTGCGCCTCCAAGTCGGCCAATCCGTTCTGGCTGACGCGATTCGCCCATCTGTGGCATCGCTTCGGCCGCGACACGGACGCCTCGAAGCTCCTCGACCGCCTGGAGAACCTGAAACCACGAGATTGTTTTTCCGATCTCAAGCACGCCGAACTGTCCGCGGCGTGCGGCCGGAAGGATCGCGCCCGGGCCCTGCTGGAGGAATCCGCCGCCGGCGCCGGCGACGACGCGGTCCGCTGGATGACCCTGACCCTGACGGCCGCACGCGCCGGCGAGGATGAGCTCGCCTGGAAGGGCGCCGGCCGCCTGCTCAACCTCTCTCCTGAAACCGCCGCCGGAACCTTGCTCTCTCTGGCCGGAGAGACCAAGGCCCTGCATCCGCGCATCCTGCCGCTGGCCGGGAAGCTGGGAACGGCCGCCGACGACCAGAGCGTCCACTTCGCTTTTCTCCTGCTCGAGCTGGGCAGGCGTGACGAGGCCTTGGGCCTCATGGCCGACCTCGAGCGCCGCTTTCCCGGCGACTATTTCGGGCTGGGACAGATCGGGAAGCTCGCCCAGCAGGCGGGCCTCGACGACCTCGCCGACCGCTGCCTGGGACGTTCGCTGGATCTGCGGCCCGGAGCCTTTCTGCATCAGGAATTCGTCGGCGGCGTCTATCTGTCGGCAGGCCGTTTCGCCCAGGCGGACGCTCATTTTTCGAAGGCTCTGGAACTGAAGCCGTACCTGCGCCATCTGCTGGCCAAGCAGCTGCACTGCCGCCTGCCCGAGGACGTCCGCGCCGAGGGCATCCTCGGAAGAACGGCCGACCTGCGGCTCATGTACCAGCGCGAGCAGGACTTTTATCACGATTTGGGACCGGGCTCGAAATAAGACCGAGGGAGACACCATGACGATCAAGACTCAGAAAACCTTCATCCCGTTCTGGCGCACCCAGTTGGGACAGGCGGAGATCGACAAGACCTCGGAATCGCTGTCGCACGGCCATTTCAGCCAGGGCCAGGTCACCGAGGAACTCGAGCGGAAGCTCGCCGCGTCGTTGGACATGCCGTACGCCGTCCTGACCACCAGCGGCAGTTCCGCCCTGTTCATGGCCGTTTCCGCCTTGGGCATCGGCACGGGCGACGAGGTCATCCTCCCCAACCGCACCTTCGTCGCCACGGCCCACGCCGTCATGCTCGCAGGCGCCAAGGTTCGCCTGGTGGATGTCCACGCCGACCGTCCCATCATCAACGAGGCCTTGATCGAGAAGGCGATCACCTCGCGCACCAAGGCCATCCTGCCCGTGCATCTCAACGGCCGCGGCGCGAATATGGCGGCCATCAACGCGCTCGCCAAGAAGCACGGCCTCAAGGTCATCGAGGACGCGGCCCAGGCCTTCGCCTCGCGCAACGAGGGCGGCTTCCTCGGCGCGCAGTCCGACATCGGCTGCTTCTCGCTTGGGGTCACGAAGATCATCACGACGGGCCAGGGCGGCTTCCTCGTCACGCGCGACAAGGCGCTGTATGAGAGCCTGACGCGCTTTCGCAACCACGGCGTCAGCAACACCTTCGCCGCCAGCTACCAGACATTCGGCTTCAACCTGAAATTCAACGATGTCCTGGCCTCGATCGGCCTGGTGCAGCTTGCCAAAATCCCCGAAAAGAAGAGGGCTCACGCGCGGATCTACGACTACTTCAAGAAGGAGCTGAAGGATCTCGCCTATATGCGCCTGCTTCCCGTCGATGAGGAGCGAGGCAACATCCCCCTCTGGGTGGAGGTCCTTACGGCCGAGCGCGACAAGGTCATCAAGTGCCTGGAAGACGAGAACATCCAAGCTCGCCCCTTCCTCCCCGACCTCGACCGCTCCCGCCACCTCGAGAACGAGAACCACGACGACTTCCCCAACTCGCGGAAGTTCGCCGCGCACGGTCTGTTCTTGCCGTCTGGCCCGGACCTGCCGCGCGAGGCCTGGGAGCGCACGATGGAAGTCCTGCGCGCCATCCGGCCGAACATCTCGGGAGATGCCCCGTCGGTTTAAAGCGATCTCGTCGACTTCCTCGAAGGTTGGCGGCGGCGCGCCGTGGAAGCGCAAAACACCTTTATCCAGGCTGAGCGGCGACGGGGATGCTGCCGTAGTAGACGGCTAGGAGCGGACGCTCAACGCGATCGCTCGGCGCGGGGAGACCCCGCCAGCGAGCGCAGCCGGTCGGCAATCTGGATGGTAGATCGCCGGCTGGCCTCGGTGAAAAGGCGCGCCTGCTCGGGGCGGCCCAGCGCTTGGGATTCATTGGCGCAGCATTCGAGCGTCAGGGTCAGCAAGACATGCCATTCCTTCGATTGCGCAGAGGGGCTGGCATCCTCGGCCATGGTGAGGCTCCACGCCTTAGCGCAGGCCCGTATAGCGTCTTGGTGGCGGCCCTGCCGGCTTAGCACGGCGCCCAGGCTTAGATAGGGTTCGATAAATCGCGGCTTAAGTCGGCTCGCTTGCCGAAAATCCGCCTCCGCCCCGGAAAGATCTCGAGCGAAAAATCGCTGGACCCCGCGGTCGTTGTAAAAACGCGCGCGATCCGTCACGGGCTGAGGAAAAATTCCCTCTGAGTTCGGCAGGATGTCCGTCGTCAAGCGCAGATCGCTTCGTCGGCACTCGGCCGCGAGAAAGAAGAGGGACACGGCGTAGGCCGCTCCGAAGATCAGCATGGATATCCTCAGCGCGCCGCTCAGCCTGCCCAGCGAGGATGTTTTCCCATAAGCTTTCCAATCCTCGTGGAAGCGCCGTGAAAGGCTTAAAGCCGCGGAGGCGAGGCCGGACGCCGCGATGACGATGAGGATGGGAATCAAGGGAATGAAATAGCGTCCTTCGACGGAAAGAAGGGAGTGTATGCCCAAGAAATAGGCCGCAAGATAGGCCAAGGGCAATAACCGCCGCTGATGCCGATTAAGCCATAGGGCCAAGAGAGAGAGGCCCCACAACCAGGGATGCATGCACACGACGAAGGCGGCCCTTACGACGCTGGACCAAAGGTAGCTACCCGGCCTGACGAAAATATTGGCGGCGGCGCGCCGGCTTAATTCCCTGTTTTTTCCGTCCTCGTCCATGCGTTCAAAGGACCGGTCGCCGGCGGAAGCGATCGCCTGCGCCTGGCTGGGAAGCAAGGTCCCGACCATGCCCTCAGAAGCGGTGAATAAATTGCACGCCGCGGCAAAGCGTTCAAAGGGGATGAAAGTGCGGAAGTGAAGGGCGTTGCGGGCGATCCAGGGTGAAAGGGTCAGTGCCGAGCAAAGCAAGACCAAAGCGAGCTGCCTTTTCGCGTTTTTGTGAAAAAAATGGGGCCGGAGCAGGCAGGCCGCCAGAAGAAATGGGGTGAATAAAAAAAGTGTCGATCGGCAGTTCAGGGAAAAGCCGATGGCCAAGCCCAGGATCCATGTGGATTTATTCGAGGGCCGGCGCAGCCAGCAGACCAAGGCGCAGGCGACCGAGAGCAGCAGTAGGGAACAGAAATGCTCTATCTCCAAGCTCGCCCCGTAGGCGATTTGGTCGGCGTTGAAGGCATAGGCCGTCGCGGCCAAAGCGCCCGCCAGACGCGAGTGGACCGCACCCCCCAGAAGGTAGAGGCCCGCTATGGCGAGCGTTCCAAGCAGGGCCTGGACGTAGAGAACGAGGCGCGGAAAAGGGACCTCTTTTTTCGGCAGGAGGGCGGCGATAAAGCTCGGGTAAAGAGGTCCGCGATACGCGCTGGGAAGCCGGGGGTTGGTCGGGAAGGCCAGTACGCCCTGCGTTCGAAGATTGAGGCCCAGGGCGTAATAATTGGCGCCGCCGAAGGTGTCGGCTTCTGCCGCCCGCTCCAGTCTTAAGAAGGCGCCAGCAGTCAGGGCGAAGACGAGGAGAACCAGATCCGGGCGGTGCCGGCAGTTCGACCAATACGCTTTCAATCGCGTCAAAGTGCCTATCGCCTCCCTCGCCGTACCGACAGGGTAGCCCGGAAATGGTTTTCCGTCAATGCCGGGCAGGCACGCATTCCTCGTTATTGGACCACGGCGAACTTGATACGCGTCTTGACCGAGGTCCCGCCGTCGCGGGCATGAACGACCGCGTAATACGTGTCTGAGGTCTTGCGCCCGGTCCAGACGTACTCATAGCAATACTGGCCGTTGCTCACACCTGTCAAAGAGGCGCTCGGGCCCGTGAACTGCGTGGAGCTGTTGACCGCCTCGCCCGCGGCGTACAGTGCTTGGGCGGTTTCAATCATAGGCCGATTGATTGAAAATCGAGACGGCAAAGGCGGGCACGGGGCAAGTCTCGGCACGAAATCGGCTAGAATCTCCTACCTTCGTTTTGTTGAACTCTATACTTGGATATTCCTGCTACAAATGAAATATATTTTTTGGCTTGACTTTAGCCGCCGCCTTTTTGGCGGGGTCCGCGGCGGCGCGCGAGTTACTCGTCAATGCTTGGAGGAAGAGACACTATCAATTCGGGTTGTCGTCGGAGAACCGGCTTAAGTGACTGGCATTGGGACTAAGCCCGCAGCGCGTCCTTGGCCGTCTCGACGTCCTCGATCGGCGCCTGTATCTTGCGGCGCTCGAAGTTCGTCGATTCGCGCGGAACGGCCAGCGGACGCGTCGTGGCGTCGGCGCCGGCCCAATGCCGTTCGGCAAGTCCGAGCAAGCGCAGATCGCGCTGGTACACGATCGACTGCAGGCCCAGCAGCTCCATCGGCGAGAATTTGTGGGAGATCACGACGCTGATCTTCGAGGCGTCGCCGAGGTCCATGATGAACTTCTCGAGGTCGCCGCCATACTGCTCGACGATCGACTGCTTGTAGGTGTAATACCACTCCGAGCCCGGGTACGGCGTGGCGAAATGCGGCTTCGTGTGGATGCCGAGCTTGAGCAGGCCGTGGATGTTGTTGCGGATGCTGTCGAAGCTTTCCTCGGGAAATCCAATGATGAAGTTGGGAATCGGGCGGATGCCGGAGCGCTTGCAGATGTCGACGGCCTGGTAATTGGACTCCCGCGTCGTCGCCTTGCCGAGGTTCTTCAGGATGACGGGGTCGAAGGACTCGATGCCGTAAATCAGGTATGAGCAACCGGCCTCGTACAGGGCGTCGAGGGCGTCGGGCTTGGCGAGCGTGGCGTGGCTCGTGCCGCCGAAGTGCACGCCGCGGCAGTCTGGTCCGTGCTCGACGCCGTCGCGGCGGCACGTCGGCTGGAGGCGGGCCTCGATCCACCGTTTGGAAAGGTCCTTGATCCACGTGCGTTTGCTGTAGGCGTCCATCGTCATCATATTCTCATCGATGAACGAAACGAAGTCGACGTTATAGAGCTCGACGAGCTTCTTGACCATGCCGACGATATAGCGCGGGCTGTGGTAGCGGATCGTGCGGCCGTAGCTGAACTTGACGTCGTCGACGCCGTCCTCGTTCTTCTCAATGACCATGTCGCCGGTCGTGCCGAGGTGCCAGCAATAGCGGCAGACGAGATTGCAGCCGAGGCTGCCGTTGATGTCGATGCGCCGCCGCGAAGTGTACAGCTCCTCGCTGTACAGCTCCTGAGAGTTCTTGAAATAGATATCCAAAGGCAGAAGGTCCCAGGCGGGGTAGGGCAGGACGTCTAGATCCGGGATGGTCGGCGCCACGGGCGTCAGGCGGCAGGAGCCGTCCGCCTCGCGCACGGCCAGGCCGTTGATGTTGCCGAAGCCCTTCTGGCCGCGGTCGACGGCGTCGAGGAAGGCCGGGAACGAGACGAAGGCCTCTCCCACGCAGCCGATGTCGATCTGGGGTATCCACTTCATGATGTCGTGGGGCATGCTCGTAAGTATTCCCCCGCCGGCCAGCAGAATCGAGTCCGGAGACACGCGCTTGGCGATCTCGCAGGCCTTCTTAAAGAAATTATAAGTGGTCGTCAGCCCGCCGATGCCGATGACGTCCCAGTCGTCGGCCGCGCAGACTTGCTCGAGGACATCGAAGCCCTTGCGCCAGGCGTTCGCGTCGTATATCTGGACCTTATGTCCGCGGTTGACGGCGATGGCGGCGAGCAGGGCGATGCCGTACGGGATATGCCGCGGCTCGTCCTCCTCACGAACGACGGGGTTTATCAGCAGGACCTTAGCCAAGCGCCGGCTCCTTGGAGCGCGCGAAGAACTCGTCGAGCGACACGCAGTCGATGTTCTCGCCGAACAGCGTGCCGGCCTCGGTGCAGTTGAGCGTGCGCATGGGCGCTCGCTTGGCAAGGTGCAGAAAATTCTTGCGGTACCAGAAGTAGGTCGGGTCCGTGAAGAAGGTCTCTCGGGTCAGCGGGAATTCCACATGGACGAAGTAGTCCTTCACGCGCTCGACATCGCCATCTACTTCCGTCAACAGCTCGTAGTAGGTCTGCGTGTGCTCGATCTTTAGGTCGGCGTAATAACCCAGGTCCATTCCCGCCACGGCCAGGACCTCGGGCTTAAGGATCTGCATGGCGAACACCCAGGCCGCCGTGCCCACCGTGCCGCCCGTGGAGATGCAGGGCAGCGGCTGGATTTCGTAGAGCGCGCGCGTGATGCTGCCGGGCTTGGTCGGGTCGTCAACGAGCGGGTGAAACCAGTAGGTCTCGAAGCCGGCCTCGGCGATGCGGGCGACGACGTTCTCCGGCGCGGAAGACGCGACGATGGCCTTCGTGCGCGGCGCGTGGCGGTTGATGAGTTCGAAGTCATCGAGGTTGCGCTTGATCGCGTTCTTGCGCGCGTCGACGTCGAGGTCTTGGCGCGAGAAATAGTCGTCCTTAGCCAGGCTCCGCTCGAAGTGCGGGTCCCCGAACCAGCGGATCAGGCGCGTGGAATGAGGATCGAGGGTGACGACGAAGTCGGGGATAAGGCCGGCGCGCAGGCAGGCCGCGTAGGCGCCGTCGGCCGCGATGATCGAGCCCTCGTATCCGAAGGCGAGCAGGCGGTCGATCTGCTTCTTGCGGCGAATGCTGGGCCCGGCGCTCAACACGATCGCGGACCGGCGCTTCTTCGCATCAAGAGCGGGCAGCTGCTTGACCGTTCTCTTCGCCGACGGGGCGTTGCAGCGCGCGTTACGCAGGAGCGTGTCGCGATGGAGTGCGACGCCGATGTCGCGGATGCGATCTACAAGCCGAGTGAAAGGAGTAGACTCTGCGGTCAAACTACTTCTTTTCCTCAGTCTCGCCGTCCCAGACGAGTTGGTCCATCTCCACGAATACCATGCTGCCGCCCACGGAGCCGAGCGCCTTACGCCGATACTCGTCCTTAAATGAGGTCTTCGCGGCGTCGGCCTCCGGCGTTTCTTGAACCGGGCGCTTCACCTGGAAATTACCCTTGAGGATATCGCTCACGATATGAGTATTATACATCATCCCGTCGACGTCGAGAATTGGATATAATCGGCGCGATGAAGGCGCACCCCGTCGTCTTCGGCGTCATCCCGGCGCGCGCCGGCTCCCAGGGCCTGCCGGGCAAGAACGGTCGGATGCTGGGCGGTAAGCCGCTGCTCTCCTGGACCGTGGAGGCGGCCGCAGCCAGCAAGGCGCTGACGCACGCCTGGGTCAGCACCGACGACGAAGCGCTGGCCGCCATCGCCCGGGCCCACGGCGGCCAGGCCCCGTTCTTGCGCCCATCCGAATTGGCCACGGAAACGGCTAGCATCTTCGACGTGCTCAAGCACGCTGTCGCCGAATATCAGCGCCGCGAGGGCCGTGCCGTGGATATCGTCGTGCTGCTTCAACCAACCTCTCCGCTGCGCGGACCGGAGCCGATCGACGCGGTCGTAGCGCTGGTGCGCGGCGGCGCCGACTCCGCCCAGACCGTGGCGCTGGACCAAAGTCATCCACGGATCCGGTTCACCATCGAGGCGGGACGCCTTAAGCCGCTCTTTGCGGACGCCGACAGGCACTCGCGGCGGCAGGATGGAGAGGCCATCTACCGGCCCAACGGCGCCGTCTACGCGGCGAGGACGGATGTGCTGCTCGAGAGCGGCACACTCCACGGGGCGGACCACCGGGCCATCGTCATGGACTTCGAATCGTCCGTAGACATCGATACGATCTGGGACTTCAAGCTGGCCGAGTTCATCCTCGCCGAACGCGCCGGAGGGCCGCGTTGACGCGACCGCAACGCATCGTCTGGCTCGAGTCCGCTTATACCCTCGACCTGCTGTACCTGCTGCCTGGGGCCGTCTTTGGCGACGCCGAGATACGCTACGACGAGAACCGGGCCTCCCTGTGGGCGCTGCGCTGGGCGCGCCTCCTGCGCGCCGCCGGCCTGGCGGCGCGGCTGCGCCCCGCGCAATTGACGCTCGCGGCCTTAGATGAGCGCGGTCGCGCCCTGAATTATCGAAAGGAATCGCTGCTGGCGGACGCCGTCCGGGCCTGCTGCGAACGTCACTACGCCGAGCGGCCGCGCTGGTTCCAGGACATGACCGGGTCCTTCCTCAGCGCCCAACTCTTCTACCGCGCCACCTTCATCACCATGGTCGAGCACGCCGCGGCGGCCACCGGCGCCGAGCGGCACGACCTCTACCTGACTCGCCATCCGGCCAACGCCTTCCTCGCGGCCGTGTACTCGCGGCCGGGCTTCCGCCTGCGCCAGTCGCTCACCGTGCACCACCATGCGCGCCGACTGCTCGCCCCGCTCAGGCCTCTGATCACGGCCGCGATCGCGACGGTCCTCCCGCGGTGCGAGCGCTCGACCGGCCTGCGCGGTCTTCCCGCCGTCTGGATCGAATATTATCCGGGGGACGTCGACTCGTTTATATCGCGGGCGTTCTGGCGCGACGGCGTGGACCGTGAGCGCTTCGATCTCACCTTCTACTTCGACCGGTCCGACACGCCCTGGTCGGAGGAAGCCCTGCGGCGGACGCGGGCGGCAGGCTTCTCGGCGGTCGAGATGCTCGCCCCGGCCGCCCAGTCTGGCCTCTCCACCTCCGATATCCTCGAACTGCTGCGCGCCGCCTGGCGCCGCGGGGGACCGACGCCGCTGTGGCTGCGTCTGTTCGAGCTCCAATACGAAACCTTGGTCTCCTGCTGGACCGCTATCTTCGCGCGCCACAACGTGAAGCTCCTCGTTCAGCACCAGGAGAAATCGTGGAAGGCCCAAGCCCAAGCCACGGCCCTCGAAAAAGCCGGGGGCATCATGCTCGGCGTCCACTGGTCCCTCACCCCGTTCGATGAGCAATCCTTCGACCTGACGCCGCAGCACGTCTACTTCGTCTGGGGCGAGGAGTCTCGCCGCTGGCTCCTCGCCAAAGGGCACTCAAGCCGCCACGTTCTGCCCTGCGGCGTCTGGATCGGCCCGACCCCGCGGTGGCCTCTGGAGCGCGCCAAGCTTAAGAGCGGGCTGGACTTCATGCTCGCCGTCTTCGACTCCTCCTACGGCTACAGCATCCACCATTCGGGCGAGCAGATGTCCCTCTTTCTCGACCGCATGATCGCCCTGCTGGAGGTCCATACAACCTGGGGCGCCGTCATGAAGCCGAAGAGCGAGCAGAGCTGGGCCCTTCTGCCCGGGGGACCGCGCCTGCTGGAACGAATCGCCTCTCTTGAAAAGGAGGGCCGCGTCCTCGTCGCCCAGCGGGAGACCTCGCCGATCACCGCCGCCGAGGCCTGCGACCTGGCGGTCTGCTACAGCGTCAACAGCGCCGGCATCATCATCGGCGCCCACGGCGGTCGGGCCGTGCACTGGGACTGCTCAGGCTGGCTCGATCACCCGTTCTACGCCGACCGCGATCAGAAGTTCTTCTACCCCTCCCTCGTGGACATGCTCGCCGCCGTCGAGGCCGCCGCCGACGGCGACCGCTCGGTCGGCGACTTCTCCCGCTGGTGCGGGAAGATCGACGCCTTCAACGACGGCCGCGCCGCCGAGCGCGTCGGCGGCTTCATCGCCTCCTATCTTGATTGCACGTCATCGGGAACGCCCGCGCTGCAGGCGCTAGACGAGGCCGCGGCCGAGTACCGCGTCCGCCACGGCCTCGACTCCGCGGGACAAAAGCTACAATCAGGGGAGCGACCATGAGACCCACCGTCATCCGCCGAAAAGATTGCCGCCTGTGCGCAAGCTTCAACCTCAAGCTCGTACTGCCGTTGGCCGCAGCTCCGCTGGTCGACGCCTATGTCAAGAAGGAGAAGCTCGGCGAAGAGCAGCCGCGCTTCCCCCTGGATCTGTTCCTGTGCCTGGACTGCGGCTTCGCGCAACTGCTCGACGACGTGGATCCCGAGATCCTCTACCGCGATTATCTCTATGAGACGAAGAGCTCGCTCGGCCTGCCCGAACATTTCGGCCGCTACGCGGCCGACGTGATCGAACGCATCAAGCCCTCTCCGGGAACCCTTGTCATCGATATCGGCAGCAACGATGGGACGCTTCTCAAGTTCTTCAAGGAACGCGGCCTGAAGGTGCTCGGCATCGACCCGGCCCGCGAGATCGCGGCGACCGCCACCGCGGAAGGCATCGAGACCCTGCCCGACTTCTTCGGCGCCGCGTACGGGAAAAAGCTGCGCGTGAAGCGCGGCCCGGCGACGATCGTAACCGCCAATAATTTCTACGCCAACTTCGACAACCTCGTGGACCTGACCGAGGGCGTGCACGCGCTCCTGGGCCCCGACGGCGTGTTCGTCTTCGAAAGCTCCTACGCGGCGGACATGATCTCGAACATGGTCTTCGACTTCATCTATCACGAGCACCTGTCCTACTTCTCGGTCAAGCCGGTGCAAAAATTCTTCAACCGCATGGGCCTGGAATTGGTGGACGTTCAGCACACCTCGCCCAAGGGCGGCTCGATGCGCTACACCGCCCAGCTCGCGGGCGGCCCGCGCAAGGTGTCCGCCGCCGTGGGCGAGGCCCTCGCGGCCGAGGAAAAATTGGGCCTTCACAAGCCCGAGACCTTCAAGGCCTGGTCCGAGAAGATCGAGGCGACCAAGAAGGAGCTTTTGTCTCTCATCAAGGGGCTCAAGGCCGAGGGCAAGACCGTCGCCGCCTACGGCGCGTCAGCCACCACGACGACCTTGATCTACCACTTCGAGCTTTATCCCCTGATCGAATTCCTGGTAGACGACTATGCCTGGAAGCAGGGGAAATACAGCCCGGGGCACCATATTCCCGTCCTGCCTTCGTCGGCGTTGTACGAGAAGAAGCCCGACTACTGCCTGATGGCCGCCTGGCGCTACGCCGAGCCGATCATCGCGAAGAACCGGAAGTATCTGAACCAGGGCGGGCAGTTCATCATTCCTCTGCCGAAAGTCGAAATTCACGGGCCAAAAACCGCCGCCCGCTGAGGATTAGGTCTAAAGTCGGGACGCCGGCAACTCCAGAATCTCTGGATGCCGACGCAGGAAGCCGGCGGCGATGCGGGAGACCGGCGGTTGGTTGAGCTTACCCGCGTCCTGAAGAATCTTCCAGAATATTCTCTGGCGCTCCAAGTCCTCCGGCGTCTCCCGCCAAACTCCACGCAGGCGTTCCTCGAGTTCCGTCGCGGCCTCCAGGATCTCCTCGGCCGTGTTCTCGATGAGCTTGATGCCTAAAGCCTCCAACTGGCCGGAGCAGCGGATTTCCCAGGCAGGCGAAGAGACCAGCTCGCGCAAGCTCATGAAGCGCTCTTCCTTCTCCAGCCACACGCGCTTGGTGATGAATACGTCCTTGGGCCCGGTCAGCAACAGCTCGGCGAAGAACTGGGTCACGTTGGTCCGCAACTGGGGACGCCGGAAAGTCTCGGCCACGTCGGCGATACCCGAGTTTGCCGCGATGAAAAAGGCGCACTTCCCGGCCAGGAATATGTCCAGAAATTCCGTGCGGTGACGGCTGGCGTAGTCAATCACGAGCGTATCGCCCGAGTCCAGGGGCTCGGCCACCACCGCGCCCATCCGGATCAAGGCGTAACCCCGACTGGTCAGCGCCCGGGCTGCGGGCAGGAAGTTCTTGATGCTCGAATCCCGGTAGTCGTGATAGCCGTACTTGGAAGGGCTCGTCCGCTCGAGGAAAGCCGCGTCCCGGGCGTGGAAACAAACAAAAGGCATGCCCTGAGGCACGCCCATCATCCGCAACGCCCGCCGGCCTCTATCTTCTTCCTCCGGCGTAAAGAACAGATGCGCCGCATGCCGTGTGAAAAGATCCCGCGCCCGTTCGTAGTCGGCGTTGGTCAGCGGCAGGTCCACCTCATTGGCCTTGCCCCCCGGCAGGAGAGTGTTGAGCTTCCACGCCGGCCAGACCAGTCGCGACATCGTCAGCACGCGCGACCACATAAGCATCAGTTGCATGTTCGCTGCGGCGCCGTAGAAGAACAGGTCCAGGGTCCCTCCTCCGCCGGGCTCGTCGTGCCGGCAAAGGTAATACTCCGTGTTCATGGCCAGATGGCCGATGCGATCCTCGCGCAGGCGCCCGAAACGGATCGTGAAGATCGGGCGCAACAGGCGTGCCAGCAAAACGAAAGGAACAGCCAGGATCAGAGCGAGGCCCTTGGCCGCCTTCCTGAGCAAAGCGCTAAGTCCGGGGCTGGGCTCTTTCCAGCTCAGCCGACTTAGGCGTGCCCGTGCCGCTGACCCAGGTACGGGGCGTCACCGCCTCGTACTTGCGGTCGGAGATGACGCCGATCTTCTCTTGGCCGCCCTGGGCCCAGCGCGGACCGCGCGCCCATTCGGTGAAGATCCGCCAGAAGAACTGAGAGCCGTGCTCGACGACGCGTGACTTGGCCTCGCCGCCCATACGCTCACGCTCGCGCGCGGGGATTTCGGTCAACGGACGCCTGAGGCGCAAGGTGTTGACCGTCAGCTCGATCTCGATGTCGAAGCTCACGGCCTCGTAGACGAAGCTCGTGAAAATGTCCCGGTGGAATACCTTAAGACCGTTGAGAATGTCCGACATGTTCCGGTCGTGCACGAAACCGAACCACCAGGTCAGGAAGACGTTGCCGAAGGTCCGCAGCTTCGTGTACTCCTCGCTGCCGCCCGTCTGGCGCGAGCCGATACAGAGTCCCTTGGTGCGCTGGACCTCTTCTATCAGGTGGGGCAGGTCGAAGGCGTTGTGCGAGAAGTCGGCGTCCATCATGCCGATGTAGGTCCCCGTGGCCGCCTCGAAACCCGTGCGCAGTGTTCCGCCCTTGCCGGCCGGGTACTTGCTGTCGAGGACCTTCACGAAGGGGTAGCCCTTGGCGATCTCGACCGTCCGGTCGCGAGAACGATCGTTGACGACGACGATCTCCCAGTTGTAAGCCGAACCGCGCATCATGACCTCGATCTCGTCAAGCACCTGAGGCAGGCAGGCCTCCTCGTTGCGGGCCGGGATGACGACGGAAATGTCGCAGCGCTTCTTGGCCTCATCCTGCGACGCCAGCACGCCCTCAACGACGGCGCGCTCCGAGGCGATCCACTTCGACAGCCTCTCAACGCCTTCCTTGGGCGCGATCTTCGGCGTCCAGCCTAGGAGCCGGGTCGCTTTCGCGATATCGCAGATGAAGACCTTTTGGTCGCCGGGTCGCCAGTCGCCGTGCGAAACCTTCAGCGCGGGGCGGGAGCCGCCGTCCAGAATCTTGATCAACTCATTGAGCGACAGGGTATTCTTGGGGCCGCCTCCGGCGTTGAAGACCTGGCCCTTGGCTTTGTCGATATTGAGGATGGCCATTTCATACAGATCGAGCAAGTCGTCCACGTAAAGCACGTCGCGCACCTGGTTGCCGTCGCCGAACACCGTCAGAGGCTTCTTGAACTCGGAGCAGATCGCGAACCAGGCCGCCCAACCCTGATCCTCCATGCCGTACTGCTGGGGCCCGTAGATGCAGGACTGGCGGAAGACGACGGTGCGCATGTCGAAGGAGCGCGCGTAGTCGAGGAAATACTGGTCGGCGGCACCCTTGGAGCAGCCGTAGGGCGTCTCGAACGACAGGGAGACATCCTCAGACACGCCCTGGGGCTTGCCGGTGACGTAGCGGCCGCCCTCGAGCCTCGCGTCGCCGCAGCAGTCGCCGTAGACCTTGTTGGTCGAAGCGTAGAGAACGATCGGCATTTCGTGCATCGTACGGGCCAGTTCCAGGATGTTGAAGGAACCCATGACGTTGCTCTTGAAGTCGCGAATCGGGTTGGTCATCGACAGGGTAACGGCCACCTGGGCCGCGAGGTGAATGACGACATCGGGCTTGAACTCGTGGAAGATCTCGCGCATGTCGGTGTAGCGCGAGATGTCGCCGTGGCGGAAGGCCACCCCGATCTTCTCCAGCAAGACGATGTTGCTCTCAACGCCGATGCGGCTGCAGTCGTCGACGACGAGCACCTTGTTCTCCCGGGCGAAGCGCCGGACGGCGTTGATGCCGACGAACCCCAGCCCGCCGGTGATCAGTATCTTCTTGCCTTTAAGTTCTGCCATAAATTCCCCTCTCTACGATTAGACGCGTTTCTCGTACTCCAAAACCATCATGGAGCACAGGTCGACGACGGATAGATAATGACGGACATGCGTGAAGCCGGCTTGGGTCATGAGGCGGTCTCCGTGGGCGAAGCGCCTCAGTTCCCAGTGCTGGTTCGGATAAAGCTCGTACTCTCGCCACAAGAGCAGGCTCATCACGACGTTGATCGTGCGGCCCAGGATCATCAGCGGCGCCCAGTACCACGGCCAGAACAGGACGACACGGCCTCCGGTCTTGAGCACGCGCAAAAAACCCTTCAGGATGACGGCATTCTGCGCGTCGGAGTAATGCTCGTGGACGCCGATATTGAAGATCACGTCGACCGAGCCGTCCTTCAGCGGCAGGTTGAACAGGTCGCCCTGCAGTTTGACCTGCGGGTTGACGCTGCGGCGCAGCACGGCCTCGGAGATGTCCATGCTGATGGAGGCATGTCGCGACAGATCGACGAGAACGGAGGTCTCGGAGGTGCCCGCGCCGGCCTCGAGAAAGGTCTTGCCGGAGCCCTGGATTAAGTCCTTGAGGCCGCCGCGGACCAGAGGCGCCGTCAGATAGCGCCGGATCAGGGCGGTGATGGAGTGAAAAACGGAGTTGCTCTTCTCCCAGTGCCGGGTCCAAGCGGCGTCGATCTTGGCGACGAGCTCCGACTGCTTGACGCTGACCAGGCGGTAGATCCGCCTCTCGCGGTCCACGCCGAACTCGATGCGGCAACCGGAGCAGCGCAGGCCGGCACCCGAGTCCAAGACGGCCGCGGCGCAATCGGGACAACGCCAGAGACGCAGCTCCGCTTCGGAGGAGACCGGTTCGGGGCGCGCGCTCGGTGAAGGCATCTGAGGCTAAGCCGCCTTGAGGGCTTGGCCGCGGATCGGAGCCGAACCCTTCTTGTGTCGGTTGAGGGCGGTCTCAACGATCATCTCGAGGCGGGACTCGGGTTTATGGCTGAGGATGTTTCGAATGTTGCGCACGAGGCGATAAGGCCGGAAGAGATAGCTCGACGCATAGAACAAGAGCAGGCCGAAGATGCGTATAGCCCTCAGGCGCGAGTCGGGAAAGCACGCGTTCCAGGAGCGGACATTCTTGAGGTCCGAGTAGCTCAGCAGCGAGGTGAAGTAGTCGTCGGTGAACTCCGGGATGCGGCCCTCGCGACGGAGGTCGTCGAAGATCTCGCTGCCGGGATAAGGTGAGAAGGTCCAGACCGACAGATCGTGGAGGCCGGCGAACGCCAGGCGCACGATAAAGGTGAAGGTCTCGAGGATGTTCTTCCAGCGCTCCTTGGGGAAGCCGACGATGATGTTGGCCTTGACGTTCAGGCCGTTGGCAATCGAGCTCTTCACCGACTCGATCATGCGCGCGGGCTTGATCTTCTTCTTGATCATCTCGAGCGTCTCGGGCGAGCCGCTCTCGGGAGCATAACTCATGTTGCGGCAACCGGCGCGCTGCATGAGCCCCGTGGTCACCCCGTCGAGAGCCTCCGAGCGCGTGCCGCTGGGCAACTGCCAGGTGATGCCTAGTTTTTTCTCGATGAGGAGGCCGCAGAACTCGATGATCCAGTCCCGCTTGACGACGACGGTGAGGTCGTAGAAGTCAATGTTCTCGATTTGATATCGGCGGATGTAGTCCTCGATCTCGGCCACGACCGCTTTGGCGTCGCGCGAAATCCAGCGCGTCGTCCACATCTGCGGGTTGGAACAGAACGTGCACTGGTACGGGCAGCCGCGCGTGGCCAACATCGGGATCGAGCGGCCGATGTTGACGCCGAAGCTGTAGCCGCGGCTGAGATAATTTTCGAGCGGGACCAGGTCCCAGGCGGGAGCGTGAATCTGCTCGATATCGCGGATGCGGGCGCGACTGGGCGTGCGCACCGTGCCGGCGCCGTCGCGAAAGCAGATTCCGTTAACGCCCTTGAGATCGCGGCCCTTCTCCAAGGCGTCGATGAGCGCGACGATCGTCTCCTCGGCCTCGCCCAGGACGACATAGTCGATCGCGGGACAGTCGCCCAAGCAAAACTCGGCCATCGCGGTGGCATGCTCGCCGCCGACGATCATGACGGCCTTGGGAAATCGCTCGACGATGGCCGCGCAGACCTGCTTGGCCAGAGGCCATTCATGAGAGAAGGCCAGGGAGACGCCGATGTATTCGGAGTCCGGAGGGACGGCCGCGATGATATCGGGCAGCGTCAGGCCGTTGACATAAAGGTTGCCGCGGAAAGGGTAAACATTCTCCGTATTCTCGCCCAAGGCGTCGATCAAGGCCACGTCATGACCCGCCTCGCGGACGCTGGCGGCCACGTAGGCTAGGCCGATGGGCGGGGTGGCGCTCAGCGTGAGCGCACCTCCCGCGAAAAGATTGGGGACTCGGACGAAGGAAACCTTAGCCATGTTTTGAATCAGCCGGGCGCTGATAGACCCGTCCGAAACCCGCGACGTCTTCGCGCGTCCAGCCTCTCTGGACGGCGCGCCGCAGGAATGGCTCGAGTATCAGATTGTATCTTAAATAGACCTGGGTGCCAACAGCTGCGATGGGGCGAACCAGAGCATCGCTGACCCATATCACGTCGAGACTTTCCAAAAAACGCTCCGTGTCCCCGGAGACGTCCTTAAAGGGCGGCAGATAGAGTGGATGATAGATTTTCTCGATGTCCACGTCGGCGAAAGACCGTATCCAGGCCTCTTCCAGCGCCAGCACGCGCTTGCCGCGGCCCAGGCTCTTCAACAGCGGGCCGCGCGCCTGCCAGAGAACTCCGCGCAACTCATAGGGGTTGCCCCGCAGGAAGCCGCCCCCCTGAGCCCAGGGATGGGGTTGGGCCGCGGTCAAGACGAGAAGAGCGATGACGTAGACCCCGCCCAAAGTCAGCGCCGAAGGATTCGTCGGATAGGGCATATCCGCAAGCGATCCCTTCCGGGCTATGACGCCCAAGGAGCGCAGGCTGTGCCCGACATGAACGGCGGCCAACAGCCCGACGGGCAAAAACGGCATCATGTAGCGCTGGTGGACGTAGACCAACGAGTATGCCGCCGTCGCGCCGATAATCCCGGCTCCCAGAGCGAAAGCCTTAGCCGTTTCGTCACGGCCACGCAGCCAACGAAACGTCCAGTAGCCACAGAGCGCCAAAAGGAGCAACAGGAACGGGATCAACGGCCGGCGCACGGCGGGCGCCAGCGCTCGAAAGCCGATCAAAAAGCCCTGCGGCGCCTTTAGGACGGCCTGGGCCTCCTCGAAAACATTCCGCAGATAGAGCTTGGGGTTGTACCGCACCGCTGCGACCAGCGTCTTGGCGCCGCCGAAAGCCTCGACGTTGGTCTCATACCAATCCTTATCCTTCCATTGGGACTCGGGATAGCGCCTCATCACGTATTTCCAGTTGCCGACCTGGATGCTGGCTGCGGTCAATATTTCCTCGAGCGGGATCGGCGACCATGGGTATTCGAAGCCGTGGACGTTGTGGTCCGCGCGGTGGGACTGAAAAAGGACGGTGACGCCGACGAGCACGGCCAGGGCGGCCTTGGCCAACCAGGGCGCCCGCTCCCCGGGTCCGGGTCGGGGCAGCCCCGTCCACAGCGGCTGGCCGCGCCGCAAACGCAAGAACGCCGTGCCGACGACGTGGCCGCCGAGGAACGGAATGAAAAAGGCGTCAATAAGAGCGGCGCAGAGCAGGGACATCGGCGTCCAACCGCGGCTCCACGGCGAATCGAGATCCTTCGCCAGATAGAGAGCCAGGCAGCCCATTCCCAGGACGCGCGCGCCGCCCTCGACGACCCACAGCGCCGGAATCCAAGCGCAGAGCAGCGCCAGCGAAGGCCCGCGCGGCAGGAAGCGGCGCAAGAGAAGCAGCAAGGCGGCATAGGTCGACAGGTGGGTGACGGCGTGCTCAACCTGGACCGACAAAGGATACGGCAAGGAGAGGAATATCTGTAGATAAAGATTATAGAGGGCCCCGTGGTGAAGGACGGGGAAACCGCCGGTCTGTCGGCAAATGTTCGCACTGACCCAGTTCTTTAAGCTCTCCGCGCCCGGTTCCCAAGCGCTGGGCGCCAAGAAGTACGCCGCGATCGCTATGACGGCCATGCCTCCCAACAGGTCCGGCAGACTTATGGCGACGCGCGGCTTCGGCGAATACGGCTTCACGACGACATTATAGCCATTTTCCCCCTGAGGTGTGATATAATGCCGTCAGTTCAATCTTTGAACGGAGGATTCCCCTTGGCAGTCAAAGTCAGCTTCGCCGATCTCACTCATATGGGCCAAGTCGTGGCCGCCAACACCTTCCCGTTGGGTTCGACCATGGTGGCGAGCTACGCCAAGCAGGAGCTCGGCGCCGAGATCGACGTCGAGGTCTTCAAGT
>JBBTJN010000104.1:0-2106 GCA_038059415.1 Elusimicrobiota bacterium
TCCTTGGGCAGAAGGTCGGCGGCGATGTCCGAGGACAGCGCGTTCCAGCGTTCCTCGAGCTTCAGGCGCTCCTCGTCGGCCGTGGCCTTCATATCCGGATCGGCCTCGATCGCCTTAAGGCCCTCGAGCTCGCTCTCGACGCGGAGCAGCTCGCGGACCTTGGCCATCATCGGCGCCAACTGTGAGTGGCGCACGGCCAGCTCCTTCAATTCGAGAGCGGACAATCCTCCAGCCGCGAGCTTGCCTTCAAGCTCGCGGTAGTCGTTGTCCAACTTGGCGATTTTCGGGTCCATGGTTTAAGGGGCCCGTTTCGCGGTGGGACCGCTAGTCTTTCTTAGCGGGCTTGTCCTTCTTCGGCGCGGCCTTCTTCGCGCCCTTGTCTTCCTTCTTCACGGCGGTGGAAAGAACCTGCTCGCGCTTGGCCGTATGGCCCACGTGGACGAGGCGCTTGGTCTGGGTCTTGGCGACCTTGCGGTCGACGGTCTTGCCCTCAGACGCGACAAAGCGCTTCTTGAAGCGGTCGATACGCCCGGCGGTGTCCAAGACCTTCTGCTGGCCCGTGTAGAACGGGTGAGAGAGCGCGGAGATGTCGAGCTTGACCATCGGGTAGGTCTTGCCGTCTTCCCAGACGACGGTGTCCTTGGCGACGACCGACGAGCGGGTCAGGAAGCCTTTGTTGGCCGAAACATCCTGGAACACGACGGTGCGATAGAGGGGATGGAGATTCTTCTTCATGGTGGGCTCAGTATAGCAAATAGTCGGCCTATGGAGCTTGGGGAATATCGAAGATAAAGCGAGCGCCGCCGCCGGGCCGATCCTCAACCCAAATGCGTCCCTTGTGCGCGGTAACGGCCGCGTGACAGAAACTGAGTCCGATGCCCGTGCCGGTGTCGATCCCGGCGTCCTTGCGGCCGGAGGTGACGTATTTATCGAATATTTCTTTCTTATGATTGTCGCGCACGCCGGGGCCACGATCGGAGACGATGAAGCGAACGGCGGCGTCGTGAAATCCGCAGTCAACCTCGACCGGTTCCCTCCTGGAGGAGACTTTTATCGCATTGACGATCAAGTTCGCGAGGATGCGGTAGAGCAGATTTTGATCGGCGCGGATCGTTGTGACATCCGGGGCAATTCGGCTGACCATAGTTACGCCCGCGCCTCTCAATCGCCCCGCGAATAGGGCCTCAAGCTTTTTGATGAGCAGAGCAGGGTTGATATCGACCGGGTCCATCTTCATTCCCGTGGTTTTGATCTGGGACAGGTCAAGCATGTCGTTAAGCATCAGAAGCATGAAGTCCGCGGCTGACCCCGCATTTGAAACCAAGGTATCGCTGTCCATTCTAGTGATAAGTCCGTGCTTTCGCAGCAGGTCCAGCGTGCCCTTGATCGCGGTGAGCGGCGCCTTCAGATCGTGAACGATCATGTCCGTCATGTCATTGCGCGCCCGGGCGATCAGCTCAAGCTCGTAGTTGCGTTTAACCAGCTCTTCATGTGACTGCCTGACTTGCAGATGCACCTTCACTCGCGCGAGCAGTTCCGCCGTGGAGAACGGTTTGTGGACGTAGTCCTGGGCGCCCTGCTGGAAGCATTCGAGGCGGGTCTTAACATCCCCGCGACCGGTGAGGAATATGATGGGAACCTTGGGACCCGGGTGGCCGTGCCACTGCGCGGCGAGTTCCAGGCCTGTACCGTCGGGCAGTCCGATGTCGATGATGGCCAAATCCGGACGGTTTGCCATGAAGAGACGGCGGGCTTCAACCATGGTTTCACAGACATCGACGATGTAGCCCTCCGAATCCATGAGTGTCGCGCAGCAGCCCCGGATGGCGATATCATCCTCAACGAGCAGTATTCGGCGGGGCATGTTCAGAGTCTAATATGATTTTTCCCACGGTGCAAGGGACCGATCCAACTGAAGGATGAAGAACTTCCAGGTCTACGGGCCAAGGACACAGGAACCACCCAGGCCGACATTGACCCCTCTTTGGACGTCGATGACGTTGCAGACGCCGTCGCGGTTTAAATCCGACGTGCAAGCCGTTACGCCCAGCGCCGCATTGACCTGCAGTTGCACGTCGACTACGTTGGTCGCCCAATCCCGGTTTA
>JBBTJN010000105.1:0-24905 GCA_038059415.1 Elusimicrobiota bacterium
GAACGAGAGCTTCCCAAGCTTTAGACGTGGGTTCGATTCCCATCACCCGCTCCAATTTCACAAGCTTCCAAAGTAAGTTCGATGCCCATCACCCGCTCCAATTTCACAAGCTTCCAAAGTAAGTTCGATTCCCAGTGCCCGCTCCAATTTCAGTCCCCGGAGGACTCGCCAGATGGCCATCTTAGAACTGACCCCAAAGCAGATTCACGACATGACCTTGAAGGAGAAGGATCGTTGGTGGCTCAAGAACGTCTACAAGGGAGACATGCCCCAGCTCAACCTGCGTTCAGGGATCACCGGCATGCTGCTCGGCGGCATCCTCAGCCTCACCAACCTCTACGTCGGCATCCGCACCGGCTGGACCTTGGGCGTGGGCATCACCTCAGTGATTCTGTCCTTCGCCATCTTCAAGGTGATCTCCAAGCTCAAGCTCGGCGCCGAGATGACCGTGCTCGAAAACAACGCCATGCAGTCCATCGCCACGAGCGCCGGCTACATGACGGCACCCCTGATCTCCTCGCTGGCCGCCTACATGGCCATCACCGGCCGGATTATCCCCTGGCAGCACACGATGATCTGGATCATCCTGCTCGGCGTCATGGGCGTGCTCTTCGCCTTCCCGCTTAAGAAGCGCTTCATCAACGACGAGCAGTTGCCCTTCCCCGAGGGCTACGCCGCGGGCATCGTCATGGACAACCTGCACACGGGCGAGGGCGCCGAGGGCATGTTCAAGGCCAAGCTTCTGGGCTACGGCGCGGCCTTCTCCGCCGCTATCGAGACCATGGTCAACGAGAAGGTCATGACCGCCATGAAGCTGCGGTGGGCGATCCTTCCCGAGCACTGGGACGACGTCGTCTACAAATGGTTCACCCCCGGCATCATGGGCACGCCGCTCAAGGGGCTCACCGTCCAGTTCGACACCTCCATCGTCATGGTCGCCGCCGGCGGCCTCATGGGCACCAAGACCGCAGCCTCTCTGATGATCGGCGCGATCGTCAACTATCTCATACTCGCCCCGTATCTGATCCACAGGGGAATCATCGTCGGCCCTGGCTTCAAGAACATCACGATGTGGGCGCTGTGGGGCGGCGTGGCGCTGATGACGACCTCGTCGATCTACTCCTTCCTGTCCAAGCCCAAGATCATCATCGAGTCCTTCCGCGGCATGTTCGGCCGGAAGAAAGCCGCCGACGAGGACGTCCTCAAGGACATCGAACTGCCGATGTGGCTGTTCGCCGTCGGCATCCCGGTCGTGGGGCTGCTCACGGTCGGGATGGGACATATCTTCTTCGGTATCCACTGGTGGCTGGGCATGATCGCCATCCCGTTGGTCTTTGTCTTCACCCTCATCGCGGTTAACGCCACGGGCCTGACCTCGATCACGCCCACAGGCGCCCTGGGCAAGCTGACCCAACTCACCTACAGCGTTCTGGCACCCGGCAACATCCAGACCAACGTCATGACCGCCGGCATCACGGGCGAGGTAGCCTCGAGCGCCGCCAACCTCCTCATGGACATCAAACCCGGCTACATGCTTGGCGGCAAACCGCGGCATCAGGCCCTGGGCCACACACTCGGCATTCTTGCCGGAGCTCTCATCTCGGTTCCGGTGTTCTACGCCATCATGAACAACGACCTGTCGGTGCTCATGAGCGACAAGCTGCCCATGCCGTCCGCGCAGATATGGAAGGCGGTGGCCGAGGTACTCACCAAGGGCCTGAACTTCCTGCATCCCTCCGCGCAGCTGGCCATCGGCGTCGGAGCCGCGATCGGCCTCATCATCGAGATCCTCAATCAGCGCAGCAAGGGGAACTTCCCCGTCTCCGGCGTGGGCCTGGGACTGGCCTTCGTTCTGAAGTTCAGCGACTCCCTCTCCATGGCGGTGGGCGCGCTTATCTTCTGGCTGTCGGCGAAATACTTCACCGACCAAAAGTCGGTGGGCTATCGCGCCTTCGTCGACAACCAGGAGACGGTCTGCGCCGGCGCCATCGCCGGCGGGTCCATCATCGGATTGGTCCTGATCCTTCTGGAGACCACCGTTCTCAAGTGACGTGACCTCCTTCATCCTCCTGGCCGTCCGCCTTTGCGCCATGCCTTCCTTGGCCCAATCGCCTGAGCAGGCCCCGGTCGCGGCGAATCCTTTCGCCGTGAAGGCCCGCGGCCTCTACTTCACGAGCGACACGCTCAAGGCCGCTCAGGCGTTCGAGGCCGCGGTAAAGGTCTCATCGGGGGACTGGCGCGTATGGGCGGACGGCGCGATCGCATGGGCCGAGGCGGGTCGCCCTGACAAGGCCGTGCTCTGGCAGCGCCGCGCGGCTGCGCTTAATGATCTCGCCGAAGTCCGCGCGGCCGTGGGCTGGACGCTGCTGCGCGCCGCCGAGCCGAAGGCCGCCGACGCGGAGTTCTCTCTCTCTCTCTCCTTGGATTCCAAATCTCCGTTCGCGTTGCTCGGCGCGGGGCGAGCGAAGCTGGCGCTGGGCAAGCCCCGCGAGGCAATCGACCTCATGAGCAATGCGGCTCAAGCCGCGCCCGGCGAGTCGCTCGCCGACTACTATCTCGGCAACGCATATGAAAAGATCGGCGACGAGGCCGCGGCAGCCGAAGCCTACAAACGCGCCGTCCGCGCCGACAATTACTTCCATGAAGGGCGCGTTACGCTCTCGCGCAGCTACCTGCGCCAGCGGCGCTACAACGAAGCGTGGAAGCATCTGCAGAAGCTCGTTGAGGCTGATCCCGGCTCGAAGTTCACGCGGGCGATGCTCAACAAGGTCCGGCCGCTCCTCACGCGCTCGACCAACGCCGCGCCGGCGTTGGACCCCGGCCCCGCCGACCTCAATGCCGATCTCGCGTATGATACCGAACGCTGGGATGGGAAGGTGCCCTCCCTGCGCGTCGGAGTTTCGTCCTCCCCGCTTGGGCGCCCGCGCGCGCGCCAATCGGCGACGGTGCGCAGCAACGGCGCGTGGAGGGCCCTCATCCCGAAGACCAGGCGTGTCCTTCTCATGGCCGCGGCCGGAGAATTCTGGACCCTGCGCCTGATCCCGGCGAAGAAGACGAAAAAGAAAAAGGTCCGTTCGCGCCTCGAGTTCCGCTCCTCCGACGGGAAGGTCGCCGCCGTGCCGGGAGACCTCGTGCTGCTCCAGCCGGACAAGCCCGCGTCCTCGACGCTCACCCTTGAGGACGATCCCGGACACGCGCCGCGCGCGTTCCGAGGGAACCTTGAGTTGGCCCTGTTCGGCGGCCGCCCCACGATCCGCATCGTGAACATCATCGGCCTCGAGGACTACACGCACGGCGTGGTCTCCGCCGAGATGCCCCAGCGCGCGCCGTTGGAAGCGCTCAAGGCCCAGGCCGTGGTCGCCCGCACCCACGCGCTGTTCATTAAAACCGTGACCAAACGCCACCGCAAGGAAGGGTATGATCTCTGCGATGAGCAGCACTGCCAGATGTACGGAGGAATGCGCGCCGAAACCTCCCGGACCAGATCCGTCGTCACCGACACGCGCGGTCGCGTCGCGATCTATAACGGCAAGCCCGCACATGTGATCTACTCCTCGCACTGCGGCGGCCGCACGCAGAGCGGCGCCGACATCGGGTGGGGGAACGTCCCGTACTGGAAGAGCGTCGACGACTCGGCCGAGTATCACGATCCTCCGGCATCGCCGCTCGACCTGCGCCGCTTCCTGTCGGATTGGCCGAAGGGCTTCGACCGGCCCTCTCACTACGTGTATCCCGCGCACGCACGCTGGACCCGTGCGATCCCGGCGAAGGGCCTCGAGGAGAAGCTCAACCGTAAATTTAAAATCGGGACGCTTCGCGGCCTGCGCGTTCTTCGACGCGCCCCCTCGGGGCACGTCGACTCACTCCTTATCATCGGCTCGAGAAAGAACAAGAAGATCGACGACGAGATGGAAATTCGCAGCCTGCTCGGCGTGGGGTCCCTGCGCAGCACGTTGTTCGTCGTGGACACCGAATACCGCAAGGACCGCCGGTCGGCGCCCGCGCTCATGCCCGAGACCTTCGTCTTCCGCGGCGGCGGCTGGGGCCACGCCGTGGGGCTGTGTCAGTCCGGCGCGATGGGGCGCGCCGAGGCGGGGCAGAACTACGAGACGATCGTGAAGGCCTACTTCTCGGGCGTCGAGATCGGAAAGCTCGACTACTAAATCCGTGCCTCAGCGTCCTTGTTTCCTTAACATAGATGGGCTATCCTCAGTGATCATGAAGCGTACGATTCTTCTCGCCGGGATTCTCCTCACGGCCGCATGCCGGGGCACCGTACCCCAGCGCAACGCGCCGCCCGAGCAGGCCATCTCCGCGATCCTGATCGGCTGCAAGACGATTCTTCCTTCCGGCGAGACGCGCAACGGCCGCATCACCGTCAATTTCGAAAGCGCGGGGGGCCGCCAGGCCGAGGTATATCGCCTACCGCTCATGGGCGGGGAAAATTATCTCTACCTCATCGAGCCCGGAATTTACCGCATCGCGCCCACGCGTTCGATTTTCGGTTTTTATCAACCCACCATGAACGTCGTCATCGAGGGCCGCACGTACTCTCTGCCGTTTCCGCGCGACCTCCTGCGCCAGCACGAGTATGAGGTCAAGCCCAACAAGATCACGCCGATAGGCTCGCTCGAGGCCACGGTCGTGCCGGCCCTGCCCGGGCGAAAACCGACGATCCGCGTGCGGCTCGACGACGACATCCAGACCCGCCGCAACATCGTCCAAAGCGCGATCCGCAACATGATGGACCCGCGCAAGTCGACTGAGGTACGCGACAACTCGATCGCATGGAGCCGCGCGCTGCAAAACAGCCTGATGGAGCTGCTCGTCGACGAGGAGCGGCGCCCGCTCTACAAGCCGGAGCAATGACCACGCGCCTGGGAGTGGACCTCGGCGCGACATGGCTGCGCGCCTGCCTGTCGAATGGAAGAAAAGCCCTCTGGACCGAACGGGTGCGCGCGACCGCCTGGCAGGACGCCCCCGCCGCTTTGCGGCGGAGTCTTAAAAAGCATGGCCTGCGCCGCGTCGACGAACTTGCGCTGGGCGGCACGCGCCTCGGCGGCAGGCAGGGGCGCGCGGCTCTGACGAAGCTCCTGAAGCCGCTCGCGGCCCACGTTCATGTAGTTCCCGATTTCGAAATAGCACATTACGCCGCCTTCGGCGCCGGGCCCGGCGTCCTGCTCGTCGCAAGCACGGGCTCGATCGCCTACGCGCGCGGCACGGATGGGAAGTCCCGGCGGGCGGGGGGATATGGGCCGCTTCTGGGCGACGAGGGCTCCGGCTTCTGGCTTGGGAAGACCGCCTCACGCGACGCCGTCCTGCGCAAAGAGCTGCGCCTGCCCTCGCCGCTCGATCTCGCCCACGCGCATGACCCCGTGCGTGCGGCCGCCTCCCTTGCGCCCAAAGTGTTGCGCGCCCGCTGCGCGCGCGCCCGCAAGCTGCGAGAGGACGCAGCCGACCATCTCGCAGCGCTCGCGGCCGAAGCGGTCGATGAACTCGTCCTGCCTCGCCCGATCCCGCTCGCGCTGCACGGAAGTCTCTTCAAGAACGCCGCCCTCAAGAAGGCGGTGCTCCGTCGCCTGGGATACGTCGTCCTCGTCGCGCCCCGCGTCAGCGCCGAACGCGCCGCCGCCGGTTTGTAGGCGCCCACTCGCGCCAGCGCGAGTTCCCGCGATGAAATCCTCTTTGCTAGAATAAGCCCATGATCATCGCCCTCGGCTGCGACCACGCCGGCTTCCCGCTCAAGAAACTCCTGCAAGCCCGGCTCGAGAAGAAGCGACACGAGGTTTTGAACCTCGGAGCGGACACGGACGAGGTCCCGTCCGACTACCCCGATTACGCGCTCGCCGTCGCCAAGGCCGTCCGCGCGGACAAGGCCGATCGCGGCGTCATCGTGTGCGGCTCCGGAGTGGGTGCGACGATCTCAGCCAATAAGGTCCCCGGCGTGCGCGCCTGCATGTGCCACGATACCTTCTCCGCGCGCCAAGGCGTGGAGGACGACGACATGAACGTGCTCTGCCTCGGCGGACGGATCATCGGCCAAGAGCTCGCGTATGAAGTTCTCGATGCCTTCCTCAACGCCAAGTTCTCCGGACTCGACCGTCATCAACGCCGCAAAGACAAAGTCACCGCCATCGAGCGGGCTTATTCCAAGGAGGCCGGGAAAAGTGACCAATAAGAACCCCCTGCGCGACCTGCGCCATTTTGGCGTCTCCGTCTGGTACGACTACGTCTCGCGCTCTCTGATCTCCTCCGGCGAGCTCAAGCGCCTTATGGTGGAAGACGGCGTGCGCGGCGTCACCTCGAACCCGACCATCTTCGAGAAAGCAATCGGCGGCTCGTGCGCCTATGACGACGCGATCCGCTCCCTGGCCAAACCCGGAATGACCCCGACCGAGCTTTTCGAGAAGCTCGCCGTCGCCGACATCCAGGCGGCCTGCGACCTGTTTCGCCCGCTGTACGCTGAGACCAAGGCCGGAGACGGCTTCGTGTCCCTCGAAGTCTCGCCCGTTCTCGCGCGCGACGCCGCCGGCTCGGTGGCCGAGGGCCTGCGCTTGTGGGCCGCCGTCGCCCGCCCGAACCTCATGATCAAAGTGCCCGGCACGATCGAGGGTCTCAAGGCGTTCGAGGACCTGACCGCCGAAGGCGTCTCGGTCAACGTGACTTTACTGTTCTCTCTCGAGCGCTACGGCGCCGTCGCCGAGGCATTCCTGAAGGGTCTCGAGCGCCGCGCCGCCGCGGGCAAGGATCTGTCGAAGGTCGCGTCCGTAGCCAGCTTTTTCGTGAGCCGCGTGGACAGCGCCATCGACGCAATTCTCGAGAAGCGACCGGAGGCCGAGGCGAAGTCATTGCTGGGCAAGGGCGCCATCGCGAACGCGAAGCTCGCCTATCAGCACGGCAAGAAGGTTTTCTCTTCGACCCGATTCAGCGTACTCAAGAGAAAAGGGGCCTTGGCCCAACGTTTATTATGGGCGTCCACCGGCACGAAGAACCCGGCCTATCGCGACGTGTTATATGTCGAGGAGCTCATCGGACCCGATACGGTCAACACGATGCCTCCCGCGACCGTGGACGCGTACCGCTCGCACGGAGCCGGGCGGCCGAGCATCGAGGAAAACGTCGACGAAGCGCGCGCGCAATGGGACGCGTTGCCGCGCTTGGGCGTGGACCGCGACGCGATCATGGCAAAGCTCGAGGAGGAAGGGCTCGCGTCCTTCTCGAAGTCCTTTGAGACCTTGATGGGCAAGCTGGCCGCCAAGCGGGCGCTGCTCGAAGCCGAGTTCGCCGCCGTAGACGCGGGCCTGGCCGAGCTCGAGAGTGCGCGCTTCTGCGAGCGCCTGTGGGCCAAAGACCCCTCGATCTGGAAGGACGACAAGGAGCACCAGAGGCTGATCCGCCGCTCCCTGGGTTGGCTTGACGCCCCGATCGTTTCGGGCGCGGCTCTCGGACCCGTGAAGGCCTTCGCCGAGGCCGCCGCCGCCGACGGCTTTCGCCAGGCCGTCGTGCTCGGCATGGGCGGCTCGAGCCTGTGCGTCGAGGTTCTACGCGCTGCATTCGGCAACACGCCGGGCCGTCTCGAATTGCTCACGCTCGATTCGACGCATCCCGAAGCGGTCCTGACGCTGGGCAAGCGCCTCGACCTCGACAAGACTTTGTTCATCGTCGCGAGCAAGTCCGGCGGCACCGTTGAGCCGAACGCCTTCTTCGACTATTTCTGGGACCTGTGCGCGCGCCGCCCCGGTGCCAGGCCCGGCCGGCAGTTCGTCGCGATCTCCGACGCCGGAACATCGCTCGACAAGATGTCGCGCGAGCGGAGCTTCCGAAAGACTTTCCTCAACCCGGCCGACGTCGGCGGCCGCTTCTCGGCGCTGACCTTGTTCGGCATCGTGCCCGCAGCACTCGCCGGAATCGACGCGGGAGAGATGCTGTCGCGCGCGCGCCGGGCCGCGGTGACGTTCTCGCCGCAGACACCGACGCAGGCCAATCCGGCTCTGCGCCTGGGCGCGTTCATCGGCCGCCATGCGCTCGACGGCCGAGACAAGCTGACTCTTGTTCTGCCCCCTTCGCTCGAAATGTTCGGCCTCTGGATCGAGCAGCTCGTGGCGGAGTCCACGGGCAAGGAAGGCCGCGGCGTTTTGCCCGTCATGGGAGAGACGCTCGCCGCGCCGTCCGCGTATCATCGAGATCGCGCGTTCGTGCGGCTGACTCTGAAGGGCCGCGCGGAGCCGTCCGTCGACGCGGCGCTGGAGGATCTCGAGCAGGCGGGCCATCCGGTCATGCGCTTCGAGCTCAACGACATGCTTGACCTTGGCGCGCAATTCCTGCTCTGGGAGGTCGCCACGGCGGCCGCGGGATTTCTGCTGAAAGTCAACCCGTTTGATCAGCCCGATGTGCAGACCGCGAAGGACCGGACCAAGGAGGCCCTCAACGGCCCCAAGGACGGCTCGCCCGAGAAGGCGAGCCTGCGCGCGGGCGGCTTGGCCGCTTTCGCCGACGCCGGGCTCGTGTCATCGCTCAAGGCCGACGCCGGCCAGGACCGCCCGCTGCGCGAAGTGCTCGACGCGCACCTATCCCGGGTCAAGATCGGAGACTACGTCGCGGTGCTGGCGTTCCTCCCCGGAACCGATGAGAACCGCCGCCTCATCGACGAGGTCCGCCGACGGACGCGCGCGCGCACGCTCGCTCCGGTCACGATCTCGTGGGGGCCGCGCTACCTCCACTCGACCGGGCAGCTCCACAAAGGCGGCCCCGCCAAGGGCGTTTTCCTGGTGCTGTGCGATGGAGAAAAGACTGACCTGGCCGTGCCCGGCAAGCCGTTCTCGTTTGGCGAGCTGTGCCGCGCCCAGGCGCAGGGCGACGCCGCCGCGATGCTGTCGGCGGGACGCCGCCTGCTGCGCCTCGACCTCGGCGTCAACACGGTCGAGGGACTGCGCGCCCTGGCCAACGCCCTGGCCGACGCTCGGGCGGCGGCCCTTTGAACAAGCTCTCGCCCGCCGCCCTGCGAGCCAAGACCGCGAAGGTCCGCATCGTGCTCAGCGACATCGACGGCGTGCTGACGGGGGGGACGATTTATCATTTCGTCGACACCGCCGGAGAGCTCGTTGAGTTCAAGGGCATCCACGCCCAGGACTCGATCGCGATGGCGTGGCTGGCCGAGTCAGGGCTGATCACCGGCGTGATCAGCGGACGCGTCTCCAAGGGTACGGACCAGCGTCTTAAGATACTCAAGGTCAAGCACATTTATCAGCACCGCCTCGATAAGGCGGCGGTGCTCGCCGAGATCATGGCCACGGAGAAGATGACGAAGGATCAGGTGGTCTATGTCGGCGACGACATTCCCGATCTCGCCGTCATGTCCCGCGTCGGGCTCGCGGTCGCGCCCGCCAACGCGCGGCCCGAGGTGAAGGCCGCCGCGCATTGGGTCACGAAGGCGAACGGCGGCGAGGGGGCGTTTCGCGAACTCATCGAAGTCATCCTCCGCAGCCAGGGGCTCTGGAACGCGATTCTCGCAAGATATCGATAACGCGTTGACGCGGGCATCAAACCAAGGCTAGAATCAGAGCGGACACCATGATAGATCTCTTCGGCCTCGGCAAACAGAAGGACCCTCAAGAGGACGCGCCCAAAACCGCAACGCCCGAACCCGCCGCGAAAGCGTCCGCGCTGCGGGGCTCGCACAAGCTATGGGCCTTTCTGCTCGTGCTCGACTCCGTGTTCGTCATCGTGTTCGCCGGCGCCGTGGCCGCGAAGATTTACCAGCATTGGAAGACGCCCGCCGCCGCTCCCATCGCGGCCCCGCGCAAGCGTCCCGTGAAGACCGTGGAGACGCCGGTCGCCTCGACGGCCCCCCTTCCCGCTCCGGAGCCCGACAAGGCTCCTGAGCCGCCCAAGCCCGCGCCCGCCGCCGCGGACAAGCCGGCGCCGGACGCGCCGCGCCCGCCGAAACCCTCGATGCTCGCCGAGGCGCCCAAGCACCGCGAGACGCCCAAGCCCGCCGAAGCCGTGGAACAATCCACGCCCAGCCCATCCCCAACGGCGGACGCAAGGAGCGCTTCCTCGTCTACCGGCTCGGTCGCCGCCGATGGAAGGGTCAAGGCGGTGCGCACCGAGTTCAAGGTTCACGCGCCCAATGCCAAAGCCGTCGTTCTCGTCGGCGCGTTCATCGTCCGCGGCGGACGAAAGGACTTGGCCCGGCAGGACGACGGAACCTGGACCTTGACGCTGTACCTCAAACCCGGAACCTACCGCTATTTCTTCTCCATCGACAAGAAAAAGATGCTGGACCCCGAGAACTCCCGCTCGGAAAAGGGCGCCTCCCTCCTGACCTTGCCTTAAAATTCGCTCCGGCCCCCGCGAATGTGACTCAGGTTACAATTAGACGAAGGCTTCTGTATTGATTTCGTAACAGGTCCCCGCTACACTCATTTCAACGCGAGCCGCGATGCCATGCGGCTTGGCGCAACCTTGATGACCGGCCCCACGATGAGACGCCTCTCGACGGCTCTAGCCGCGGCCTTCATTTCGGCCGCGCTCCCTTCCGTCTCCTCGGCCGCGGACCTGCGCGTCGCCCACACGTCAACCTTGCTGCCCAGCGGAGACATCCTTATCGCGGGCGGCATTGACGAAACCGGGGCCACCCTCCAAACCGCCGACCTTTTCGAAGCCTCGCTGGGCAACAGCCTCGTCGCGGCCAACTCTATGAGCGTCGTACGCGCCTCTCACACCGCGACCTTGCTGTCCAACGGCTGCGTGCTCGCAGTCGGCGGTAACGCCGCGGCGAGCGACGCGGTAGCCCCCTCCGCCAGCGCGAGCGCGGAAATCTACAACACGGCCACGGGCTTGTGGGTGGGTGCCCCATCCCTGACCACCGCCCGCTACAACCACACGGCGACCCTGCTCAACTCCGGCGTCGTCCTGATCTGCGGCGGCCAGGACAGCTCCGGCAACGCTCTCGCCTCCTGCGAATTCTACACGCCGACGAGCTGCACCACCGGCTCGTTCGGCACGCCGCTGAACCTGCTGCAGGGACGCTACAACCACACGGCGACTTTGCTCAAGGACGGCAAGGTCTGGTTCGCCGGCGGCATAAACCCCTCGCTCACGCCCCCGGCTGAACGCGCCTATCTGTCGACGACCGAGCGCTACAACCCCGCAAGCAACGCCTTCCAATCCGCCCCGCCTCTCATCGAGGCCCGCGCGTACCATACGGCCACCATGATGGGAGACGGCAAGGTCCTCGTCGTCGGCGGGTACAACTCGCGCGACGTCCTCGCGAACGTCGGCATCACCGAGAGCGCCGAGATATACGACCCCGTCTCGAACACCGTGTCGCCCGCGGCGGTGATGAGCGCGCGCCGCCAGTCGCACGCGACCGTGCTCGGCGCCGGCGGCGAGGTCACCGTCTTCGGCGGCCTGGGAAATATCACGACGACCTACCTGGGCACGGCGCTCAACACAACAGGCAATCTCTTTGTATCCCCCAGCAACGTCAATTCGGCCGCGGGGACGCTAATCACCGGCGGCTCGGCCCTGATCGACCTCGATTTCCTGCTCAACAAGCCCGTCTTCGGCAGGATCTCAAACGGCGAGATGTGGCTGTCCTCACCGGCGGTCCACACGGAATGGGGCATGATCAACTTCGTGCCGGCCAGCGAAACGAATCCCTTGGTCGGGCTGCGCATCAACCTCGCCGGCGCCCCCGTCGGCTGCCGCTCGGACGGCCCCTGCGGCAATGTCAGGGTGACGCAGGCCACTCTCCTGCAGATGTCGGGGGGACAGATCGTGTTCTGGGATCGCATCGGACTCGCTCTTGGCGACAATGCGATCGTCACGGCCGCCAACATGACCTTCAATCCCTCGCCGATCAATACAAGTAACCTCCAAGCGACCGTAACGGCAGGGACCTTGGCGACGTCGCTGACGATACCCGTGGATAAAGCGTTCATCGGTTATACTCTCGTTTCCGGCGCCCTCACCATCACCGACGCGACGCTCACCCAAGCCAGCTCCTGGACGGTGACTATGACCGGCGGCACCGCCAACCTCGCAGCGGGCCTCACCGTCACCCAGGCCTCCAACGGCGACGGTCAGATCGTCGTACCTGTCGCTTCACCCGTCTCTTTCTCGGGCATCACGGGCTCGATCCTTTTCACAGGCTCTGAGCCATCGACAAACTATAATAGCGGGGTTGCCCTGGCCCTCTCTGCCCCGACCCTGGCCATGACGGCGAACCTGGTCTACACCATGAGCGGCGCGGACCTGACGGGCGAGGCGCTCACCGTCGACGTATCCACGGTCATCATCCGCAGCATGTTGTTCGCCGACGGGGAGACCTATAAGCCCAACTCGAACTCCTGGACCCTCGCGCCGCCGCCCGGCATCCTAATCGCCGGTCACCGCTACGGACACTCGGCCGTTTTGCTGCCGAACAACGACAAGGTGTTCATCGGCGGCCGCGCCTGCGGGGACGCTCTCTGCGCCACCCAGGTCGCGACCTCTAGCCTGGGCTTCCAATTGCTGTACTCCGAGAAGAACTTCGCCGCGACATCGGGCGCCACGGCGCAGCGCGCCTTCCACACCGCGACCTTGCTGCCGGGGGGCGACATACTGGTCGCGGGCGGCACGAACGGCCCCAGCGTGCTCAGCAGCGCCGAGCTTTTCACCCCGGAAACGGAAAGCTTCACACCCACCCTCGGGAATATGATCCACGTTCGCGACCTCCACACGGCGACCCTGCTGCCCAACGGCCGCGTCCTGCTCGCCGGCGGCTTCACGACGAACGCGACGAGCACGGGCTCGACGAACACGGCCGAGATCTACTACCCCGATACCAAGCTCTTCATTGAGACGAGCTCGATGACCATCTCGCGCAGCAACCACAGCGCGACCATGCTGCCCGACGGACGCGTTTTCGTCGCCGGCGGCTTCGGCGCCGGGGATGTGATCACGGGGACCTCCGAGATTTTCATCTCGACCCAGCACCGTTGGATACAAGCCGCGACGATGCCCTCAAACTGCGAACGCGCCCTCCACGCCACGGTCCAGCTCAAGAACGGGAAGATCCTGCTGATCGGCGGCGTCAACGCGAGCGGCCCTCTGGACACGACCGCGGTCTACGACCCGACCTTGAACACCTGGGACTGCGCCACCACGGCCTTGATCGGGGCGCCCGGAACGACAACACGCCTACGTTCCCACACGGCGACCTTGCTCTTCAATGGCCGCGTCCTCGTCGCGGGCGGCAACGACGGCTTCGGCGAGGCCGACAAATCCTATCTCTACGACCCCAACGCCAACACCTGGACGCAGACCCACTCGCTTCCTCTGTTTGAGTCCCGATTCAACCACACGGCGACCCTGCTGCCCAACGGCAACGTCATGATCAGCGGCGGCTCTCAGAGGTTCGGCAACGTGCCGCAGTCCATCGAAATCTTCCACGTCAACGCGAGCTCGTGGGTGACAGGCGGCGTCAGTTTCGCCGGCGGCGAGCGCGCTTTCCACACGATGACCCTGGCGATGGACAACAAGATGTACGGCATCGGCGGCAGCGACGGCGTCATCGGCGGCAGCGGCGTCTCGCTGTACACCTCGGCCGAGGCCGGCTACTTCAGCGCGACCCCCGACGCCTCCTCCAAAGGCGCGCCTCCGAGCATCCGTCAGGCGACGATCTCGGGGACGTTCCAGGGAGCCGTCTCGACGACGGTGTTTATGCCCACTGACTATATGACGGTGAGTGGAAGCCGTTTCCGGGGGGGGACCGAGGCCTCCGGCGGCGGCGCCGCCTCGGCAAACTCCGTGTTCAGCTACCCGCGCATGGTCCTGATGCAGGTCGAGGGCTCCGGCGGCGCGGCCACCCAATCCAACGGCGGCTTCGCCATCGACCTGACTCCCCAGATCTTCCAGAATGCGTCGAACCTGGCCACGCTAGACACGTCTCTGTCGGTCCTGCTTCCTCTGACATCGGCCGCTCTGCCCTACGGCTGGTATACCCTGCGCGTGGGCGCCAACGACATCTATTCCACGGCCACGCTGGTCCAGGTCGGCCCGCCCAAGCCCGTCAAGGCACCCAGCGTCATCGCCGGCATCACAGGCGTCGCCCTGGGCATGTCGTCGATGACCTGGACCTGGGACGCGATCCTTGAAACCGTCGACGGTTACAACGTCTACGACGCCGTGACCGACGTCTTTCTGAGCACGGTTGCGGCGGTGGCCTCGCCGAGCTACATCCAGACCGGCCTCAGTCCCAACTCGGCGACATCGATCCGCGTCGCCGCCTACACTCTCCTAGGCGACGGCCCCTCGACCACGTCGTCCATCTTCTACACGGGTGCCCTGATCATTCCCGTCGTCACCCAACCGATCGTCAATGGCCGAACCACCACTTCAATCGACTGGGCCTGGGTCGACCCCGGAGACAGCACCTTTCAGATCTACAACGCGACGAACAACGTCCTTCTCGGCACCTCAGTGGTGCCTAGCTTCACTGAAGTCAACCTCGGGACCAACACCCAGCACTCGATCATCGTGAGAGCAACCAACAGCAACGGGGCGGGGCCGCTATCGCCGTCGGCCACGACCTACACCGCGGCCGCCTCGCCCACCGTGCTCCCGATCGGCGACATGGATGTGACGACGGGCAGCTTCGTCCTCAAATGGACCAACAACGGCAATCCCCCGTATACGGACTACGAGATCACGGCGACCGAATTCAACAACGACGGCACGACCCTTCGCACGTTAACGTCCTCCACCACGGGCTTCATCATGACCTTCGGCGATTTCACCCCTTGCGGGCGCCTCAGTTACGCGATCCATGCGACCAACGCCGACGACACAGCCGACTCGGCGATCATCTCCAACTCGACGTGGACCTTACCAAACGCCCCGTATCCGCTGACCGCGCGCGGCACCACGCCCACCTCGATTACCGTCGACTGGTCCGCCAACAACAACTCATCCTCGGCCACCTATCAGGTCAACTGGACGAGAAACGACGATTTCTCGACTGATTTCTCCACCGTGATCGCCTTCAGCGACAAATTCGGAGGAACCACCGCGACGGTCAACGGCCTCATCACCTCGGCGACCTACTCGGTGCGCGCGGTCGCGCGCAACCCCTTCGGCTGGACGTCCCAATTCTCCAACACCGTCACGACCTTGACGTACAACGGCGGCGCACCCGTGGGCTCGATCCAGGGCTTGATGTCCTACGACTCGGACTCCACGTTGCTCGGCTGGCTAGGCAACAACCGCCTAGTTCAGATACGCGCTCCCGCCCAGACATTCCCGAGCGACGTGACCGTCACGGTCTCCTCGTTCCTGCCGACGGGGACGCTCTGCCCGAACGCAACGGACATCGCCTTCTCGATCATCGCCTCGCCCGCGCTCCAGCCGATCGGCAGCCTGTACCTGACCTTCGACTTCGCGGCCGCGGAACTCGGCACGATCCCCGCCAGTCGCGCGCTCCTGCTGCGCTACGACCCGGGCAGCAATACCTGCGTCCCTCTGGAAACGATCGTCGACACCGCAAACGGGAAAATGACCGCGCGCATCAATCACCTCTCCCTGTTCCAAGTCGGCCAGGTTCCGTTGACGAACACGGTCGGGACCGCGCGCCTGTTCCCGAACCCCTTTTACACCGCCCGCGACGGCTTCCTGACGATAGACAACATCCCGCCTGGCGCCCGCGTGAGAATCTTCACGCTGCGCGGCGAGCAGGTGCTAGACGTCAAGGCGAACTCGACAGGCCTTCTGACATGGAGCGCAACCAACGGCTCCGGCCGCTCGGTGGCAAGCGGCGTGTATCTCGTGATGGTCGAGTCCGGAGGAACGAAGAAGATCCTTAAACTGGCGGTGATCCGATGAGGGCTCTCCTCGCCGCTGGCGCGGTCGTCCTGATCGCCCTGAGCGCGGGTGCCTCGGACTTCGGCCGCGCGGCGATGGGAACGACCGGTTCGGAATTCCTGCTCCTCGACACGAGCGCGCGAGGCATTGCGATGGGCGGCGCCTACTCCGCGGCGACCAATGACGCCTCCTCGCTGTACTGGAACCCCGCGGGGCTTGCACAGGTGCCCCGATTATCGGCGACCTTCCTGCACGCTCAATATATCGCAGACATCACCTACAACGCGACCTCCGTCGCAAGACGCATCAATGATTCGTCGGTGCTGGCCTTCGGCGTGCGCTACCTCGACTACGGCGCGATCACGCGAACCGACATCAACGCCCAGACCCAAAACGACTTTCACCCGCGCTCCTACCTCGCCGAACTCGGCTGGGGCCAATCCATCTACGACCTCTCCGACAGCGAGGTGGACGTCGCGATGGGCGTGACCGCCAAGTACCAGCACATCGACCTCCTCGAGCACGCGAACGCGCTCGCCGGCGACTTGGGAGTGCATTCCCGCTTCTACGGAACGTCCCAGACCTACGACGTCTCGGTGGTGATCCAGAACTTCGGCTCCGGCGCAAAGTTCGACAAAGTCCGCGACTCCTTGCCCACGCGCCTGCGCTTCGGCGGCGCCGTGCGCCTCATTAAGCCGCTGCTGCTCACGCTCGAGGGGATTGCGCCGATCAACAACTCGCCCCACGGCGCCGCCGGCATGGAATACACCGTTGATATCCAGAAAAACATGCAGGGTGCGGTTCGCGCCGGCCTCAACACGATGACCTACAATTCTCTGGGAATGACCTCGATTCTGAATTTCGGGTTCGGGGCAAAGCTGTCCGACCTGAGCTTCGACTACGCGTTCGCGCCCATGGGGGAACTGGGCGGACAGATTCACCGCGTTTCGCTCAGCTTCAACCTGCCCGCGAAGACCTCGCGGCGCTACCGGGAGAGATAACCTGGACCCCATTGAACCCGTTCCCCCGCGCCCCGTGCCGCCCGCGCCGCCGCGACCGGAGATGCTCGCGCCGCCGGCGCGGTTGCCCGCAGCGGCGCCGATGCTGGACTTCTTTCAAAAGCGGGTCGAAACGCTGGAAAGGGAGCTCGCCGCGGAGCGGGAGCGCGCCTGCGCCGCGTCCAATCTTCTGGCCCAGCAGGAAGCCCTCAAACGCGAGGTCGAGGAACACCTGAAGGTCCTGAGCGACCAGCTGCGCCGCGAGAAGGCCGAGCGCGACGGAGACGAGGTCAAGTCCCACGCGCGCGGACGCGTCGAGGCGCTCGAGCGCCGCCTCGATGAGATGAACTCGACCTTCGCCCAGCTCCTGAGGGAAGCCGTCTCCCGTCAGGCGCCTGCCGCCGCGATCGTGCCCGTCGAGGCCCTCGGCGCCGAACTCGCCGTTTTGCGCCGCACCATCAAGGACGTCGCCGAGCAGATGACGCGCTGGCGCGACGAGATGAAGGAGCTGCCCGCCCTGCTGCCCGAGGTGCGCGCCATCGCCTCGCGCCTCCCCGAGGACGAGCGCCGCTTCGAGGACCACACCTCGCGCCGGTTCGAGGAGTTCGCCGTGAAGCTCCAAGGGACGCTCTCCGACTGGGAGCGTCGCCACGATCTTGAGTTGCGCAAGCAGGACGACCGGCTCCAGTCGCTTGCTGCCGAACGCGCCGCGCTGGCGCGGATGTGGGAGGAGCAGGGCCATGCGGTCCGCACGGAGTTCCTCAAGGAGCGCATCTCCCGTGAGACGGCCATGTCCGACCAGGTCGCCGAACTCGCCAAACGGCTGGACGCCGTGAACCTGAGCCAGCGCGAGGCCGGCGCCGGCGCCGCGATCGTGCGCGAAGGTCTCGACGAGATCTTGCGCATTCTCAACGCGACGCCGAAGGCCAAGGACGAGGTCATCGTCGAGCTCGAGGCCGAAAAAGCCGAGCTCCTGAGAACGCTGCGCGGGCGCCACGCGCAACTGCTCGCCGTCCTCGGCGAGCGCCGCGAGATAGAGAAAACCATGGGAGACAGCCTCGTCTCGCTCTCCGAAGAGCTCGAGCGCGAGCGCGCCCGCGCGCGCGCCGCCGACGCCCGGAGCGAAAGCGTGAAGGGGGGCATCGAGACCCTGAATATCCGAATCGCCGATCTCGAGCGCTCCGTGTCCGAGGGCGACTCGCGCGCGCTGTCGATCAGCGCCCAACGCGACGAGCTCGCGCGCGCTCTGGTCTCGGAGTCCGAGAAAGTCCGCCTCGCGATCAGCGAACGCTCCGCCCTCGACGAGCGCTGGAACCAGCGGATGCGCGAAGCGCAGATTAAAATCGAGGAAGAGGCGGCGCGCGCGGCGCAGGAAGCCGCGACCGCCGGCGACCTGCGCGCGAAGGTCACCACGCTCTCCGAGCACATGGCCCGAGCCCTCCAAGAGCGCGACTCCGTCGTCGCCCGCTTCGCCGACTGGGAGCGGGAACGGCAGCGCCTGCTCGACGCTCTCAAGCAGAAGGACGGCATGGTCGCCATGCTGTCCTCCGCCTTCCAAGGCTCGCTGGGGAAGCACTAAACGCCGCGCCTGTTCTTTCATATAATGACCGCGTGAAAGCGGTCGTCTTGAAGGCGTCGGGCGGCATTGAGAACCTGGAGCTTCAGACCGTTCCCGATCCCGTCCCGGGCGCCAGCGAGGTTCTGCTTAGCGTGCGCGCGTGCGCGCTCAACCACCTCGACCTGTGGGTACGCGAGGGGCTGCCCGGCTCGAAGATCAAGATGCCGCACATCCTCGGCTCCGACGTCGCGGGCGAGACCGACGGCCGGCGCGTCGCCGTTTACCCGGGCCTATTCTGCGGCGTCTGCCCGGCGTGCGCGGACGGCCGCGAGTCCGACTGCCCCGATTTCGGCATCATCGGCGCCTACGGCGGCTCTCAGGGCGGCTATGCCGAGAAACTCGCGGTGAAAACCGCCCATCTGCTCGACATTCCCGATGGCCTGTCGTTTCAAGAGGCGTCGTCCCTGCCCCTGACTTTGCTCACGGCCTGGCGCATGCTCAAAACCTTGGGCGAGGTCAAGGCGGGCCAGACGGTCCTCGTCATCGGGGCGGGCGCGGGCGTGTCGGTCGCCGCCGTTCAGATCGCGAAGGCCCTGGGCGCTCGCGTGATCGCGACGACAAGCGACGCGGCGAAGGTCGAGCGCGCGCGAGGACTCGGCGCCGACCATGTCCTCCTGTCCCCGCCGGCCGACCTGCCCCGCTGCGTACGACGACTGACGGGCGCAATGATGGCCGACGTCGTCTGCGAACACGTCGGTCCCGCGCTGTTCATGGACGCCCTGAAATGCCTGAGACCCTCGGGGCGCCTCGTCACGTGCGGCTCGACCTCGGGCCCGAAGGTCGAACTCGACATGCGCTATATGTTCAGCCGTCAGCTGCGCATCATCGGCTCGCACATGGGAAGCCTCGCCGAGATGCGCGAGGCCTGGAAACTCGTCGAAGCCGGAAAGGTCAGGCCCGTCGTCGACAAGGTTTTCGCGCTCGACGCGGCGGCGGCGGCGCATTCTCGCCTTGAGTCGCGCGGCCATTTCGGCAAGATCGTGCTCGCGCTATGAAGCTCGACGCCGTGGCTCCCGCCTGGCTCGTCGCCGCGGCCCTCGCCCTGCCGCTGCTCGTGCTCGGATCGCCGCTCATCGAAGTCGACGACGCCCGCTACGCCGAGGTCCCGCGCGCGATGGCGGCATCCGCAGATTGGATCCTGCCGAGCCTCAACGCGATGCCCTACGTCGAGAAGCCTCCGCTCTGGTACTGGCTGGGCGCCGCGTCAATCAAGGCGTTCGGTGTTTGCGAGGCCGCCGCACGCCTGCCGATGTTCCTGCTCTCTTTGCTCGGGGCGGGGGGAATCTTCTGGCTCGGCTCGTGGATGTACTCGCCGAGCGTCGGGCGCTGCGCCGCGCTCGCGACGGCAACGGCCGGGCTCTGGCTGTTCCTGTGCCACAACCTGACGCTCGACCTGCCCGTGAGCGTTTTCCTTCTGTGGACCACGGCCCTGATACTCCGTGTATTGGAAAAGCCCGCCGACGCCGCCTGGGCCGCGCCCGCGGCCTGGTTGGCGGCGGCTCTCGCGTTCCTGAGCAAGGGCCTGATCTCGGTTCTCTTTCCCGCGCTCTGGACGGCCGTTCTCATCGGCCTCTTCCCGAGGTGGCGGCGCCCCGCGGTGAAGCTGCTCTCGCCCTTGGGGCCGCTCCTCGCGGCCCTGATCTGCGCCCCCTGGCTCTTCGCCGTGCAGGCGCGGCAGCCCGACTTCTTCCACACTTTCTTCATCGAGCAGCACTTCCAGCGCTATCTCACGCCGAAATATTCCCGGGGCGCGCCCTGGTGGTTCTACCTCGCGGTACTGCCGGGCGGCCTGCTCCCCTGGACGGCGCCGTTTCTATCGGGCGCGGCGAAAGCGGCGCGCCGCCCCTTCTCCGACCCTCGCGCGACGGCGCTCGTCCTTTGGGTGCTCGGCATCCTCGTCTTTTTCTCCGCGTCTCGCTCAAAGCTCGCCACCTATGCCCTTCCCGTGCTCCCGCATGCGGCCCTGCTGGCGTCGATCTCCATCGAAGGCGGCCTGCCGAAATGGTCCCGCAACCTCTGCCGCGCTATGGGTGCCATCCTTCTTCTGGGCGCCGGAATCGTTGCGTTGCTCTATGTCCGCCCGCCGCACCAGGCGCTTGCGCCCCTCGGCGCCGACGCGGCCCTGCTTGGGCGTCTCATGGCACTCGCCTGCGCGCTTATCGCCTGCCTCGGGGCAGCGCAGGTGTATGCGCCTTCCTCAAGGCGTCCGTCGTTCGCGCTCGGCCTCGGAGGAGTCCTGGCTGGATTATTCATGCTCGCCGCCGTTGCCGCCGCGTCCCCCTTGATCAGCGCGAAGCAACTCTCCCTCGCCGTCCATGACTTGGCGCGGCCCGAGGATGAGGTCTGGACGTACGACAGCTACCTCCACGGCCTGCAGTTCTACACGGGCCGCCCAGTCGACAAGATGATCTACTTCATCGGGGAGTTCCACTACGCGCGGCGCGATGAGGCGAACGCTGGGCGCTTTGGCGACGACGACGAGGTGAGGGCCCTGCCTAGGACGGGGGGGCGAACCTTCGTCGCGATGAAGACCGCGCGCCGCGCGCAATTCGAAGCCGTCCCGCCGAAAGGCTCGATCGCATCGTGGCGCGAGTTCGGCCCCTGGTCTCTGGCCGAAATCCGCGCGCGTTAAGCTTAAGGCCCTTCGCGGACGACGGGCGTATGACGCCGGTCGCGCGCAAGCGCGTGAATGCGCCAGCCGCGGTTGCCGGCCTCCATCTTGAAAGGCTCGGGCATGAACAGCGCGGCCATCGCGGCCCGGAATTCCACGGGATTGCCGCTCGCCTCGGCCAGATGATCCATCGACGTCGCGTAAGTCCCATGCTTCGCTTTGTAAGCCTCCTCGACTTGAGCGATCACCGACAGGCCCGCGTTGGCTTTCGCGACGGCGGCCCGGTCGAGCGGCGTGGGCTTCGCCCAGCCGGAGTATATTTGGAAGCCGAACAGACCGACAGCGCCGAACGCCCCGGCGAGGAACAGCGCCGCGCCCTCGGCCGCGGATTTACGGTATGCCTCGACGACAACCGCTCCGGAGGCATAGTCATGCAGCGTCCGGTTCTCGCGGTTGAAGAGCGCCACGAGGAAGCCGAAACTGCCCGCCGTCGAGCCGATGAGCCAGACCGCCGCGCGGATGAGGCTGCGCATGAAGCCCAAAGATCCGCCATCTCGCGCGACGACGCGCAGTCCGAGCAGGCGCTTGCCGAGCGTGCCGCCGTTCAGGTTGCCGACAAATTGGTAGGCGAAGACCAACGTGACCCAGGAGGCCCCGACGAGCGCCAGGAGCTCCGCGGTGGGCGCCTTGGCGAGGGGGCCGAGGAGAACCCAAACCGTCGCGGCCGCGCCGACGCCGAACGGGAGGGTGTCGAGCAGGTAAGCGACAAAGCGGTCGCTAAATCGCGCAGCGCGAGTCTCCATGGTCCCAGGCTCCATGGTCAAGTATAGGTGTCGTTGTCGGCAAAATCAAGGGAACACGTCCTGGGGACCCAGACGGACATAGGTCGATTGCCGGGGCGATCTGGAGCGAAAGCCCCTATGCGAAACGGGGCCCGACTCGCATAATATCCTTATGATGAAAACTCCCTCACGGCCGATGCGTGTGACCGCTTTTCTGCTCGCTTGCGCATTGATCCACGGCGCCTTCGCGCCCCAAGCCTGGGCCCAGGTCGTCTCCATAGGAGCGTTCAAAGCCCCCGTCGGCGGCGGCCCCGCCGCGACCAATTTGCCCACGACCGAAAACCGCTTCGATCCGGTGGTCGCGAACTTGAACGTCGGCCTCGTCGGGAACTTCACCAATCCGTTCGCGCCCGCTCCGTTGCCGCGGGACCTCGGCGCCAATGCCGGCGCCGTCGCGCCGAAAGAGCTCGCCGAGGTCCCTGACTCTTCCCTCACTGCGTCCGACAAGGCCCCGACAACCGATGACATTCTCACTGCCGCTAAAAATGTCTCCCCCGAGGCCGGTCCCGTCAAGGCCGGCACCCGCACTGGCCTCATCGCCGCCATCATCAAAGGCGTCCGCGACGCATTCGTCGGGAAGTCAGTCGAGAGCCTCCCGACCACCCAGGAGGACACCGTCGCCGTCGGCAACAACGCAGCACACGCCCCCAATCTCATTCTCAAAAACGGCACGCACGACTCTCAAACCAGCACGCCCTCCGAACCCCCCGCCCCGAGCAGGCCGAACGGAGCCTCCGCGCAGGCCAAGCGTTCCATCACTTGGTTCCTCGGGGGCTTGCTCATCGGCCAGGTCGGCGTCGAAATCCTGGGCCTGGCGATGCCCCTGCTCATGCGGGAGAAATTCGGCGGTTTCAAGGCGCTCGCCCAGATCGCGATATACGCGAGCATGGCCAGCATCGCGGGCCAGTTGAGCGGCGGTTGGATCGCCAACAAATTCGGCATCAAGGGAACCTACGTCGGCGCGACCGTCCTGCGCCTGCTGTCCATCTCGGCGATGGTCGTCTTCCTCATGGGTCCGGCCGCTCCGATAATCGCCGCAGTCCCGTTGCTGGCCAAACTCGCCGTCCTCCTAAATCAGTTCTCGCCGATGTCCGTCCTGACCGGCTTCTACGCGTTCAACGGCTTCATGTCCGGCCTCGCTCTCACCGCCCAGAAGTCCATCCCGAACGCCATCCTCGGCAGTGACCGCGCCACGCTCGAGCGCTTCTCCTCGCTGCAGCAGTGGCTGCTTGAGATTATCGGCGTCAGCGGACCGAAGGCCGGCGGCTTCATGATTCAGGCTTTCGGCTTCACCTCGGCGATCGCCGTGTACCCGGTCATGCTCCTCCTCGCCGTCGGAATGTACGTGTTCGGCCTGCGCATACCGAAGGATGACGGGCAAGAGGCCTCTCGCGCTGCCGGCAAGACGTCACGGGTCTCCGCCCTGCGCGCTGTGTTCGCGCCCCTGGCGCCGATGCACAACGCCATTTCCAAGACGGCGAGCGCGTTCTTCGCCGCCATCGCTGCGCTGATCGATCGCCTCGTGCTGAAGGCTTATCTCGGCCGTTGGATCGATCAGTTGGGCGGCAAGGGCAAGCTGACGGATGCCGACGAGCAGACCCTGCTCACCCGCTCGACCTTGGGCTGGACCTTGGCCGCCCTGTTCTCGTCGGCCGGATTCCTGACGATGCTCCTGCCGGGAACGACCCCGGCCTACGCCGCGATGATCGTGTACGGCGTGGCTCAGGTCATCGCAGTCCAGAAGCTCTACTCCCTGCTGCTGAGCCGCGCCAAGGTCAAGGCCGAGGCCGTCAAGATCAATGCGGTCGCCGGCGCCGTCTTCATGGCGACATCCACCATAGCCCTGAACCTGGCCGGCATGCTCTTCGACAAGGCGGCGGGAATGACCCCGTTCCTGATCTTCAACGCCGCCTTGATCCCGCTCGGCGCCGCGGTGTACTTCCTGCACCGCATGATCAAGCGCACCGCCGCCGCAGGCTCGCCCGAGCCGTCGCCGCGCCCGAAGGGGGGCTTCGGCCTCCTGTTCAAGGACCCGATGATGCGCTGGTCCTTCCTCACCTTCATCGCTCTGAACGTCATTAACCCGTTGCTCTACCAGATCATCTCCCAGGCCTTCGGCCTGATGGTAGTCGGCGGCAGCGCCAGCGCGGCCAGCGGCGTGGCCTCTTGGATCACCTCGCTGTACAGCTTCGGCGGACTTCTCGGCGCCCTGTACATGTGGCGCGAGTCGAGCCTGATCTCCGGCGCGAAGAAACCGGCGCCGCCCGCCGCCGCGACGGGGAAATAGCCCTCCTCCGGCCGTAGGCCCAAGGACCCACGATGCCGTGGGCACTTGGCCCCTTACGCGCCTGGGCCTTCCCCGGCATGATACCTGGGTCGCCCGGTCTGAACCCCTAAAACCCGTCGGAGGCATCCATGTATCGCCGAGCATTCCTCTCCCTGACCGTCCTGTCGTTCTCTTTTCCCGCCGCCGCGCAGTTCTCCATGAAGGAAATCGCCGCGGCCTCGAAAGATCCCGAAGCCTACACCCTCAACGACATGTCCATCGAGATCGTAAAGGTCGGGCCAACCGTATCGCCCACCAAAGTATCCCCGCCCGGCCCGGGCGTGGAGGACGCGGTTCCGACCCTCGACTCGATCGTCAACCTGGGTGAGAAGATCTGGAGGAGCATCAACGACAACAAACCCGTTGTAAACGTAATGGTCCGATACGCATCCGCCCTGCCCGAAGGCATCAAGAGCTGGTTGCAGTTGGGGGGCTGGCAGAGGCCCCAAGGGACGATCTACGAGTTCTCGGCCAAGAACGCGTACGGCACGCAGGTGATCAAGCTGCGCTATCAAGTCCTGCGCACGACCGGCGGCAGCTACAGGGGTAGGGGCAAGTACCTGACCGCGGTGATGGTCGAGCCGCTGCTCGTCGAGGCGGCGTGGGGCTATCACTTCAGCCTCGACGCGAACGTCCCGGACTCGAGCATCGTCAACGTGGGCACGAC
>JBBTJN010000106.1:0-12269 GCA_038059415.1 Elusimicrobiota bacterium
ACCGGAGCAGCTCCGTATTCGGGTTCTCGAAGCCCGGCCCGCCGATCGTGGTCTTCACCCGTCCGACGCCGGGGCAGTAGTAGTCGTAGCGCCAGGAGCTCTTGAAAGCGGAGTCCCTTCCCCGAATCTTGAGGCAGCCGTCGAAGGTGCCGGCGGCGGCCATGACCGTCGTCGAGCTCGAAACGACGAGGTACTCGACCTGCGACTTGCCGCGCTGGGCGCTCCAGGCCATCGCCTCGTTGTAGGGGTAGCGCAGGATCGCCTCGCGGCCGCCCTTATCCACGCGCCACACGGCCCAGTCGGCCTTTTGATAAATTTCCGTATTGGTTTGAATGCGGCGATCTCCTGCATACAGCGACGACAGGATCGAGCCGACCGCACCTGAGGACGCCCGCGCCTCCCATTCCAGACGCATGGCCTTGCCGCCGCTGGCGCTGTCCACGTACACCCAGGTCCGGCCGATGTCGGTCGGGAAAAAGTCGGGGCATCGAAGCAGCCCCGCCTTGGCACGCTCGAGGCAGGCGCTCTGGCGCGGGAAGTCCCGGGCGGCCGCTTCATAGTGCACGCGCGCCTCTTCACAGCGCCCAAAAAAGGTCCGGTACAGTTCGGCCGCGCGCAAGCGGACCTCGCAGGCGCGGGGGTCCCGCGGACGGGAGGCCAGGAACTTCTCGTATTGCTTCACGGCCTGGACCGGACGTCGGCCGTCCTCATGGATCGTCCCCGCGAGGTAATGATAGGTATCGCAGCCCGAGAGGAAGGCGGCCGCGAAAACGGCGATTCGGGCGTAAGCGCTCACTTTTTGGAATATGCCGATTTCAAACGCCGCACCAATATGGGCACGACGATCATCGCGCCTAGGACGATCATCATCGTCGTGTTCGGGTCCTTGAAGTAGGCGTTCAGACGCAAGGTCGAAAACGCGATGACGCCGTAGTAGAGCATGTCGCCCGCGATCGCGATCGCCCAACCCGCGACGAAGCCGTGCCCGGCCGCCATCGCCGCGGCGCGCCCCGTCATCGGATCCACGCCGAAGGCGATCATGATGAGCGTAAACGGCCCCGCGCCCACGCCGCCGTAATGGGCCGCGGTGCGGTCCATAACGACCTTCATCGCGGAAGCCACGCGCGCGAGAAACGCAATTTTCCTTCCCAGCTCGACGAAAAGACGGAGAACCGGCTCAAACGCGAAAGCCAGAATGACATCCGAAATAAAGTATAAGCCCGCGGCCACCGGCCAGGCGAGGCCGACCTTGCGCGCGAGCAGCACCCCGGCCGGGATGCCGCCGCCGACCGGAATGAGAAAAAGCATCAGAACGGGAAACATGGATTGATTTTAGCTATTACAGCAAGCCGCTTTCGCGAAAACTAAAGAACGACGACTCCGACACGATGACATGGTCGGCCAAAGGAATGCCGAGAAGCTCGCCCGCGCGCTGCAGACGGCGCGTCGCCTCCCGATCCTCGGCCGAGGGCGAAGTGTCGCCCGAGGGGTGGTTATGAACGGCGACGACGGCGGCGGCGCCGTTTTCGATCGCGGGAGAAAACACCTCTCTCGGGTGCACCAGGCTCGCCGACAAAGTGCCGACGGAGACCGTCTCGACGCGCAGAAGCTGGCGGCGGGCGTTGAGGCACAGGACGAGGAAGTGCTCCTTGCGGGCGCAGCGCACCTCGGCCGAGACGAGCCCCACGGCGGTCCGCGCGCCATCGACCACCGGGCGCGGGTCGAAAGCGCGGCGGCGCTTCGCGTATTCCTCGAGAGCGCCCTCTCGCCCGCGACCGCCGCCCTCTTTAACGATGGACGCCGCCCGGACCGGGCTGACGCCGAGTATGACGCAGACGAGCTCCATATCCGTGAGGGCCTCCGGACCGCGGCGCGCCAGCTTTTCTCGCGGGCGTTCCGGGTCCATAATCGTCATTTGGAGGCCGACTCGAGGATGCGCGAGGCGTCGTCCTCGGCGAGGTCGCCCGACACGGCGGCCTTGCCGTCGACAAGACGTATCTCGTAGCTCTCCAGCCCGTTGGAGTAGCGCCGCGTCGCGCCGTTTTCGCCCGTGAACACGAAGCCGTCCGGCATCCAAGGCCCGGAGGACGCCTCCGTCTTCAGGGAGGCCGGATCGACCGGCGCCGGAAGCGCGAGCTGCACGAGCCGCTCGCGCCTCACCAAGGAACCGTCGTCCCGGTAGGTCTCGCGCTTCATGAGCAGGCCGCTGTCGCGGTCCATCCATAGCGCGCGGCGCAGCGCGCCGGACTTAAGTCGCAGTTCGATCTTCCAGGTCTTGCGCTTGGCCACGACGCCCCCGGTCGAGACCGTGAGGTCGTAGAGCGCGCGCAGGCGGGAGAGGCCCGCTGGCGCTTTCTCTCGGTCGCGCACCTGGATGAGCGGCGCCGCCTTCTTCTTTGAAGGAAGAACCTCGCGACGCACGCGCCCAGGGAGGGCCGTGATATTAACCTTGATCGCCTTCGGTTTCTTGCCGGGAAGAAAGACCTGCACACGCTCGACTGCGGCATAGCCGGTCGAAGGCCCCGCCAAGGCCTTCAGCACGAGCGCGCCCGCGTCGGGAAGCGGCGCGCGCGGCTTGGCCTGAAGGGGGACGGACGTCAGCGCGAGAAAAACCGCCAGCTTAAATCTCGTCATTGTCTTCTCCATCGTCGTCCGCCCAAAGATCCTGCAGCGTCTGAGGGACGACGATCTCGATGCGCCGAGCCGGACGCTTCGCGGCCTCCGTCGCGATCCTACGTTCGGGAACCGCGCGCAGTATCAATATCCCGATCGCCGCCGCGGCGAACGCGCCACCCGCGCCGTATGCCCAGAACGATTGGCCGAAGGCGAATCGGCCCTCCCATATCGATGGCGCCGGCTTCCGGTTGCGGACGCGACGCTTGAGATCGGCCTTCAGGCTTTCCGGCGCGGACACGAGCAGGGACTTCATCGCGGCTTTCGCCAAGCGGGCTTCGCCGTCTTCATTCATGAGGTGACCTCCAGGGCCAGCAGTCGTTGCTTCAACGCGGCACGGGCGCGAACGATGCGGGAGCGCAGCGTGTTCAACGGACAGGCCATCACCGCGGCCGCCTCTTCGTAGCTGAGCCCTTCCAAATCGATCATCAACAGCACCGCCCGGGCGTCCGGCGTCAGCGCCCGCATCGCCCGACGCACCAGATTCGTGTTTTCCTGGCGTTCCATGCGGTCAAGCAGCGACATTTCCCGGATGTCGACGACGCCGTCAGACACGCTCAGCCCCGATTCGTCGATCGGCATGTCCAACGACTGGCTGTGGCGCTTCTCGTATTTTTTAGTCCCGTCCAGGTATAGATGCTTTAAAACGGTCAAAAACCAGGCTTCGAAGGGCAATGACGGGTCATGTGTGTCGATTCGGTCCATGGCTTTGGCGAAGGCCTCCTGGACGAGCTCTCTGGCGTCGTCTTCATTGCCGCACAGCCCCATGGCGAAGCAATAGGCCTTATTGGCGTTCGCGTCGATCAGCGCTTCCCAGTCAATGTCGGCCATTCCACCTACTATACGATTGAGGGGGTCAATAAGTTGCATTATGTTTTGATTCGAAGCGCCGCGGGAGACGAAATCGTCTCGAACGGCATAATAAACGGCGCCATGCGCACCGATAAAGAGAACTCCGTGATAGTCTGGAAGATTCCCGGCACCGAGGGAAAAGATGACACCTATTATATTTACAACCGGGTCGCCCAATAGGCCGCCGATCGCAAGTTGGTCCGTAATATGACCGTAACAGGACGGGGTTATCCTCCGTTCATGGACGCGACACGGCCGCATTGGGAAGAGATGGTGATCTACGAGGCGCCTCATTGCGATCCGGCGCCCGCGAAGACCGCCGACCGGAATGCCGTTGCCAAGGCCGTCGGCCGCCCCGAGCCCAAGGTCCAGGCCGCTTACCTGACTCACGAGCTGCGCGCTCCGGTCACCTCCATCCGCCTCGGCCTTGAGATCCTGTCGGAGCAGATCGTGGACCGCCTGCGAGGCGATGAGAAGCAGATACTTTCCTTGGCGATCCGCAACACGGTGAGGCTAGAGGGTCTCGTCGATGACATCATGGATTACAGCAAGATCGCGGCCGGCAAGCTCGCGATCGTCAAGGAACCCTGCAACGCCCGCACGCTCGTCGACGACGCCGCCGACTCGCTTCGCGCCATGGCCACGGCCAAGGGCGTGAAGATCGCCAAGGAGTGCGCGCCGCTCCTGCCGCGCTGCGCGGCCGAGAGCCGCCGCGTCGTGCAGGTCCTGATGAACCTGATCTCAAACGCGATCAAGTTCACCCCGGCCCGCGGCCTCGTGACCATCTCGGTCTGCGAGGGGAAATACGAGCACGTCGGCACCTTGCTCTTCAAGGTCAAGGACACCGGCTGCGGCATCGCCCACGAGGAGCTCGAGAATGTTTTCGGCCTATTCGAGCAGGCCTGCGGTTCCCGGCGCCGCCAGGCACAGGGCACGGGCCTGGGCCTGACGCTCGCGCGCGCGATGGTCGAGCTCCATGGCGGTCGCATCTGGGCCGAGTCCTGGAAAGGCTCGGGCTCCACATTCTGCTTCACGATACCGATCGCGCCGGTGGACATGTACCGCCCCGTCGAAGCGTACGCCAAGCCGCTTGAGCTCCACGGCCTGCTCCTCGACGTCGCCCGCCGCCTCAACGCCTTCGTGGCTATGTTCGTCTAGCCAAACCCCGCTCAAATATCCTCAAATGAAAGGCCGACTGCCCGTCCTTGCTTTCGTCCCGAACATTCCGAGGAGAACGCCGATGGAAATGAAGATCCGCTTCCCGGGCAACAAGAAGGTGACGGCCGAATTCGACAGCTACACCGTGATCACCGATCAACCGAAGGAGGCGGGCGGCGATGGCGCCGCTCCCGCGCCCTTCGACCTCTTCCTCGCGTCTCTGGGCACCTGCGCGGGCATCTTTGTCTTGAGCTTTTGCCGCAAACGCGGCCTGCCGACCGAGGGGCTTGAGCTCACGCAGACCGCCGAGTGGGACGAGGCCGCGGGCCGCGTCTCCAAGGTCGCCATCAGCATCCGCCTGCCCAAAGGTTTTCCCGCGAAGTACCGAGACGGCCTCATCGCGACGGCGAATCTGTGCACGGTCAAGAAGCACCTGATGACGCCGCCCGTTTTCGAGATCGTCGCCGAACCGGCCCGGGGGGTTGCATAGGCCCTCCTTAACATGAACATACTCGTCCTCAACTCAGGATCCTCCTCGATCAAGTTCCAGGTCGTGCAGACCGATCAGGAACTCATCGTCTCGGACGGCGACCGTTGCCTGGCCAAGGGGCAGATCGAGCGCATCGGCAGCCTGGCGCTTGTCTCCTTCCAGGCGACCGGCCGACCGCCGTTCAAGGAAGACGTGCCCCTGCGCGACTATCGCGCGGCGCTCGACCGCATCGTGCGCTGGGTCATCTCGCCTGAGTCCGGCATCGCGGGCGTGGCCTCGATGGCCGACATCCACATCATCGGCCACCGCGTCGTCCATGGAGGCGAGAAGTTCCGCGCCTCCGTAGTCATCACCGACGAGGTGCTTGAGGGCATCGAGGACTGCATCGAGCTGGCTCCTCTTCACAACCCCGCCAATATCCGGGGCATACGAGCGGCCGCCGAGGTGTTCGGCCGGGGCGTGCCGCAGGTGGCGGTATTCGACACCTCGTTTCACGCCACCATGCCCGAGACCGCCTACCTGTACGGCATCCCTTATCATCTCTATCGCCGCTACAAGATCCGCCGCTACGGCTTTCACGGCACCTCGCACCGCTACCTGGCCTACCGCTATCGCGTCCTCAACAAGATCCCCAAGGAGAATGTAAACATCATCACGCTCCACCTGGGCAACGGCTGCTCCGCCTGCGCGATCAAGCACGGGCAATCCGTCAACACCAGCATGGGATTCACCCCGCTCGAGGGCATGGTGATGGGCACGCGCTCCGGAGACGTGGACGTCTCGGTCATCGAGTACCTCTCCCACAAAGAGGGATCGAGCCTGCCCGACCTGATCACCATGCTCAACAAACAGTCCGGACTTCTCGGCCTCTCGGGGCTGACGAGCGACATGCGCGAGCTCCTTGAGGAAGAAAAGGAGAACGACGACCGCCGAGCGACCTTGGCCATCGATGTCTTCTGCGCGAGCGTGCGTCGCCGCATTGGTTCCTACCTGGCGGAGCTCGGCGGCGCCGACGCGGTGGTCTTCTCCGGCGGCATCGGCGAGAACTCCTCGGCCATCCGCCAGCGCATCTGCGCGGGGCTTGAGGCGCTGGGCATCGTCCTTGATGAGGCGCGCAACGCCGCCCTGAAGAAGGGGCGGCCGGGGGAAATCTCCGAGAGCGGCTCGCGGGTGAAGATCTTCGTCATCCCCACCAATGAGGAACTGCTCATCGCGCGCGACGCCTTCCGCGCCGTGTCGGGGCTGCCGCAGCCGACCTTCTCTCCGCGCAAGACCCGCAAGCCCTGATAGCGAGGGGGAAGCGGCCCGAGCGGCGGGAAATTGTTATCCTCTGCTCCAATGAGCATCCCGATTTCCAACACCCGCCTGGCCTCTTACGCGCTCTTCCTGCTCGCCCTGGTCGCGGTCGCGCGCTTCCATCTCGGCGCTCTCCTGCTCACGCTTCTCATCTCGTACATGATCATGGACATGACCGAGCGCCGCTTGATCGCCTCAAAGGCGAGCCCGTTGCTCGCCCGCTGGGGCGCTTTGAGCGCGTTCGCGGTCCTCTCCGTCGCGCTCGCTTGGGTTTTCGTCGCGTTCCTGCGCGTCGAAATGCTCCGCCTGCCTCTCCTGCTCGACACCCTGCTGCCGAGGCTGGGCTCATTTGCCGAACGCTATGGCTTCGATTTCCCGGCCGACAACGCCAAGGAGCTGCGCGACGTCGTCGTGGCCGCCATGAGGGAGAATTCCTCATCCATCGGGAAAACCAGCGACCTGCTCACCCGCGGCTTCTTCCAGGTCGTCATCGGCATGTTCGCCGCGATGATGCATTTCCTGACGCCCGCCAGGCCCGAGCACGACGGCCACCTGTACGATGCCCTGCGCCATGAGACCAACGCGCGCGCGGCGCTGTTCATGAACAGCTTCGAGCGCGTCGTCGCAGCCCAGGTCCTCATCTCGACTCTGAACACGCTGCTGACCATGATCTTCCTGCACGCGATGGACTTCCCCTTCAAAATGTTCCTCACGCTGACCACATTCGTCTGCGGCATGGTGCCTATCATCGGCAACGTGATCAGCAACATCTTCATCATGGCGTCGGGGCTCATCGTGTCGGAGCAGCTGGCGATCGCCGGCCTCATCTACCTGATCGTCATCCACAAGATCGGCTACCTGCTCAACAGCCGCATCCTAGGCGGCTCCATCGACACTCCCATGTGGATGATGCTGCTGGGCATCGTCGTCGGCGAGGCACTGATGGGAGTGCCCGGGGTCCTGCTCGCCCCCGCTCTGCTCCATTACGCGCGCGCGGAAATGCGCGCCCTTCCCTCGCCTTCTAAGCCTTAAGGCCGAGCAGGTCGCCCAAGCGCCGCGCCGCGGGGGCGGTGGGCCTCCTCGCATCGAGCCAACGAAACACCCGCACCTGCGCCGCCGGCCGCCAGTCGCAGAGGCCCGCGCCGGCCGCGACATCCGCCGCTGCGGCCAGCTCCGCGGCCGCTGCATCCTCGTGCGCGCCGTTCTCGAGGCGGGCCAGCAGGCGCTCGACGCCGCGCGCGAAAGGCTGCTCGGCTCGCGCGCAGGAGGCGGCCAGGCCCGCGGCCTTCGCGCGAGAGACGATGGACTTGAGATCGTCGAGGGCCCCGAAGGAGTCCTCGGCGAAGCGGCGCGCGGCGTCGGCCAGCGCGTGCGCCAGCGACAGGCGCGCCTCCTCGTCGAGACCCGGCGGCAGCGGCAGGCCGAGGCCTCGAAACTGCTCCACGAGAGAAAGCTCGTCCTCAAACTGATCGCGGCTCGCGGACTGCCAACGCGCGAGCCGGCACTTGAGCACCGTCGTCAAAACCTTCTCGCGCTCGTCGGGCCGCAAATCCCGAAGGAGAAACATCCGTCCCGGCGGAAGCGCCGCTTCCTCTCCGCCTGCGGCCGCGCGCGCCAGGCTGTCGAAGCGGTCGTCAGGCAGGTCGCCCGCGCAGACGAAGGCCTGCACGCGCTGGCCCTTGAGCACGGCGGAGAAGAAGGTCCGCGTCCATCTCGCGCCGGTGCAGCCGTCAAAGAAGGCCGCGCGGCCTGCGGCCACGGTGACGCCGCCCTCGACGCGGCGCGTGAAGCGCTCGCTGTCGGCCCGGTGGTGGTGGACGAAGGCGGGGGGCTGGTCCTCGAAGAGAAGCGACACGGCGTAATGCGCGACGATATGGTCGGGAGTCACGATATGAGGTTTCACGAGCTTCTCCCATACACCCGTCTCGTCCTTCAACGCCGCGACGAACTCGGCCTCGTAATCGGCGCCGAAGGTCCGCGCGAGCTCGAGGGCGCGCGCCGCGTAGAGCAGCACCTGGACGGGCTCGATGCGGGAGAGCCGATCGAAGAACCAGCCGCAACTCGTAAACATCATAAGCGAATGCCGCTGCAGCTCAAGCAAGGTCAGCGCGCGTACGCGCGCCTCGCCGTCCTTCGCCGCCGGCGCGTGCTCCGCAAGGAACTTCATCGTGTTTTCCGTGGACCGGTCGAGGACCACGCGGACATACCCGTCGCGCGCGGCCCACGGGTCGCTCAGCAGACCCGCGGCTTCTTTCACATAGAGCGCGTCAAACCGGTCGCGCAGGCCTTCAAGCGCCGAGCGCAGCGGCGCGCGCCACTCCAGGCCGGCGCCCTCCACGCGGCCGCAGCCGCAGGCCGAGCGCCAGCGCTCGACGCCGTGCGGGCAGCTCCAGGATGTGCCGCCCTTGCGCAGGCGCACCTCGTGTCGCGGCGGGTGCTTGGCCAGCCACCAGCCGAGATTGACGGGCGTCACTCCCTGGGCGGGCAAGGCATATCGCAGAAAATGGGCGAGACCCATCTCCGCGAAAGACTCGTGGTGGCCGTAGGATTCTCCGTCCGTGGCAAGCAGGGCCAGGCCGTCCTCGGCGGTCGGAGGAAGGCGCGAGAGGACCCGCGCGGCGAAGGCATTGCTGTCGCTCATCGCGCGCTCAAACGCCACGCAACGCGACAGGGGGCCGTCATAGAAGAACACGGCCAGTTTCCGGGCTCCGTCCGTCCACTGATAGGCGATGCCGGGGCGCAGGACGTCCAAGGCCCTCGTCCAAGCGCCGCCCGAGAGAGGGCGCAGCGCGTCGGCCTGATGGGGCTCGAGGATAACGAACTTGACGCCCTGCGCGGCGACGGCGGCCATGGTCGCGTCATCGGCCGCGCATTCGGGAAGCCACAGGCCCTCAGCCTCGCGTGCGAAGCGCGTGCGGAAATCGGCCAGCCCCCAACGAATCTCGGTCACACGGTCACGGGGGGAGGCGAGAGGCAAAATCGCATGATGGAACGCCTGCGCCAGCGCGTTGCCGTGGCCGTCCAGCCGCGCGGCGCTTTTCTTATCGGCCTCGAGCAGCCGCGCGTAGCCGTGCGGGTGGGCCTTCTCGAGCCAGGCCAGCAAGGTCGGCCCGAAGTTGAAGGACATCCAGTCATAGTTGTCGACGATGTCGACAATGCGTCCATCGCCGTCGAGCACCCGGGCCTCACTATTGGGGACGTAGCACTCTCGCGCGATGCGCGCGTTCCAGTCATGATCGCGCCCGACCGACAGCTGGCGTTCGACCACCCCGGTCCAGGGGTTCTCTCGGGGCGGCTGATAAAAATGTCCGTGCACGCAGGCAAAACGCTTCACCTTCGTAGTTTACTTATTCCGGCTGCCCTAATTCTCGGGCGCAAGCCAGACGGCACGCGCGTTGATAAAGTAGAATGCGGCCATGAAGGGCCCGCTTTGCGCGCTGTTTCTGGCCACTGCCGCCTCCGCCGCGCAACCCGACATCCATGAGTTGATCGACAAGGCCAACAAGGTCCTGCGCGGAGATTCCAGCCGCGCCCGCCTCCTCATGACGATCGAGACCCCGGAGTGGAAGCGCTCGCTCGAGATCGAGGGCTGGAACAAAGACCGCACCTTCGCCTTCATTAAGATTCTCGCGCCGGCCAAGGATCGCGGCAACACCACCCTGCGCCGTAAGGCGGAGATGTGGATATGGCTGCCGAAGGTCGAGCGCGTGATCAAGATTCCGCCCACCATGATGCACTCGACATGGCAGGGCTCCGACTTCACCTACGAGGACATCGTCAAGGCCGACTCGATCGTCAAGGACTATATGCACAAACTCCTCAAGACCACCAAGGAAGAAGGCCGCACGGTCTATCACATCGAGGCGATCCCGAAGCCCGACGCGCCCGTCGTCTGGGGCAGGATATTGACCGACGTCGCTCTCTATGACGACGATCAGTCCGTCATACCTCTCAATGAATTCGATTATTCGGAGCGCGGCGAGCTTATCCGCACGATCACCCTCTCCGACGTCAAGGTCATGAGCGGCCGACGCGTGCCCGCGCGCCTCGAGTGCGTGCCCGCCAAGAAGAAGGGCCGACGCACGATTCTGCGCTACCAGGAGCTCCAGTTCGACCTTCCGCTCGGCGAGGAGTTCTTCAGCTACCAGCGCCTGCAGAAGGGCGGCGCCTGAGATGATGCGCCTGGCCTGGCGCAACGTCTGGCGCAACCGGCGGCGCAGCCTGATCAATGTGGCGGCGATGGGCTTTGGCCTCGCGGCGATCATGTTCGGCCAAAGCATGATGCGCTCGCTGCAGGGCCAGCTCATCGAGAAGGCGACTGGCTCGATTACGGGCCACGTGCGCGTCCAGCGCAGCGATGTCGACGAATCCAAGTTTCCCGACAAGTTCATGGCCGACCCCGGGCCCGCCGGCAAGATATTGGACAACGACCCCCGCGTCGCCGTCTGGGGCCGGCGCATCCACCTGACCGGGCTCGTCTCCGCGCCCAACGCGTCCCTGGGCGCCTTGATCTGCGCCGTCGAGCCTGAAAAGGAAAAAAGGATCACCGACATGTCCACCTATATCAAGGAGGGGACCTACCTCGACCCCAACGGCAGGGGCGTCGTCATGGGCCGCAAGATCGCCGGCCGCCTCGACGTGCGCCTGGGCGAGAAGGTCGTGATCATGGCCCAGGCCGCGGACGGCTCTATGGGCGCCGAGGCCTTCCGCGTCGTCGGCCTCCACCAGACCGGCTCGGAGTCCTTCGACGGCCAGATCGTCTGGGTGCCGCTGAAGGCGATGCAGGAGATGCTGGGCCGCCCCGGCCAGGCGAACCAACTCGCCGCGCGCGTCAAGGACATAGAACTCGCCGACGAGGTCGCCGCTGATGTCGACAAGAGGCTTCCGGCGGGCGACATCCGCGCGCTCAGCTGGAGGAAGATCGACCGCGAAATCATCGTCATTCAATCTTTCCAGAACGGGATACTCACCGTCGTGCTCATCATCGTGTTCATGATCGTCGCCCTCGGCATCCTCAACACCCAGCTGATGAGCCTCTTCGAGCGCGTGCGCGAGTTCGGCGTGCTGATGGCCATCGGCGCGCGTCCGCTGTGGATTGTGCGCCTGATCCTGGCCGAATCGCTTGTGCTCGGCTGCGTCGGCGCCTTGCTGGGCCTCACCATCGGCGCCCTGCTCATCGCCTACTTCGGCCGCCACGGCCTGCGCCTGCCCGTCGGCGAGGCCGTCTCATATTTCCTGCCCTTCCCTTCGGTGATCTACCTGGTGCCCGCGTGGCGAAGGCACGCCTTCGCCTGCTTCGCGGTCTTCCTGATCACCTTGCTGGCCGCATTGCCGCCGGCCCTGCGCGCCGGACGCCTGAAGCCGGCGGAGGCGCTGCGCCATGTCTAAGCTCGTCGAGATCGCCAACCTCCACAAGATATACGCCGGCGGCTCGACGGTCGCCGCGCTCAAGGGCGTGAACCTGGAAATCTCGCGCGGCGAGTTCACGGCCCTGGCCGGACCCTCCGGCTCGGGCAAGTCCACTTTGCTCAACATGATCGGCACGCTTGACCGACCCACGAAAGGTACGGTGAGCTACGAGGGCCGCGTCGTTTCCTCGCTCGACGCCGATCCTCTCTCGGATTTCCGTCTGCGTTCTCTCGGCTTCGTGTTCCAGGCCTACAACTTGATCCCGGTGCTGACGGCCATCGAGAACGTCGAATATCCTCTCGTGCTCCGGGGCATCGAGCCGGGTGAGCGGCGCCGGCTCGCGCACGAGGTGCTGCTCTGGGTCGGGCTCGAGGCCTACGCCGAACGCCGC